>CAZIGW010000270.1:0-30161 GCA_964538565.1 uncultured Hyphomicrobiales bacterium
CTACCGGTCGGCCGCCCGGATTGCGCGCCAATTTTCCAAACGGGAGCGCGATCTTGCGCAAAACCGGAGTCCACTTTTGCGGATCGCGCCAGCGCGCAATCAGGCCGAGTGGCTACCGGTCGGCCGCCCGGATTGCGCGCCAATTTTCCAAACGGGAGCGCGATCTTGCGCAAAACCGGAGTCCACTTTTGCGGATCGCGCTCCAGGTCAAGGCCTTGCTGGTGCCACTTATCCGTGACAGTGAGAATCGGGGACAGCGGCAAAGGGTTCTCCCCTGGGGACCGGCCCCGTGTTATCTGCGGTCCCTGCCCGGTCATCGCGCGGGCGTTGCAGTGCGGTGAGTGCCGTGTGTCGACATGATCACTTAAGTCATACGCTGGAAGGTTATGGCCGAATTGACCGCCCTCAAGCAGGCGTTGCCTGCCGCTCCGGTTTATCGGACCGCCCCGCACAACATCGAAGCCGAGCAGGCGCTGATCGGCGCGATCCTCGTCAATAACGAGGCGTTCTATCGCGTCTCGGATTTTCTTGAGCCGCGGCATTTCTTCGAGCCGATTCACCAGAAGATCTACGAGACGGCGAGCAGCCTCGTGCGGGCCGGCAAGGTCGCCACGCCGGTGACCTTGAAGACCTTCCTGCCGGGCGACATGGACATCGCCGGGCTGACGGTGAGCCAGTATCTCGCCCGGCTGGCCGCCGAGGCGACGACCGTCATCAACGCGGCCGACTACGGCCGCACGATCTACGATCTCGCCATCCGCCGCTCGCTCATCATCATCGGCGAGGAAATGGTGAATGCGGCGTTCGACGCACCCGTCGATTCCGCCCCGCAGAAACAGATCGAGGAAGCCGAGCGCCGGCTGTACGAGCTTGCCGAGACCGGCCGCTACGACGGCGGTTTCCAGCGCTTCGCCCAGGCTCTGACCACCGCGGTCGACATGGCGGCGCACGCCTACCAGCGCGACGGACAATTGTCCGGACTCGCGACCGGCCTGCGTGATCTCGACCGCATGATGGGCGGCTTGCAGCAATCGGATCTCATCATCCTCGCCGGCCGGCCCGGCATGGGCAAGACGGCGCTCGCCACCAACATCGCCTACAACGTCGCCAGGGCCTGGCAGGGCGAGGTGCGGCCCGACGGCCGTATCGAATCGACGAACGGCGGAATCGTCGGATTCTTCTCGCTCGAAATGTCGGCCGAGCAGCTCGCCACGCGCATCATTTCCGAGCAGACCCAGATTCCCTCTTACCGGATCCGGCGCGGCGAGATCGAGCCGGGCGACTTCGACCGCATCGTCGAAACCGCGCGCGAGATGGAGACGATCCCGCTCTACATCGACGAGACCGGCGGCCTGTCGATCGCGCAGCTTGCCGCCCGCGCGCGCCGGCTCAAGCGCCAGCGCGGCCTCGACCTCCTGGTGATCGACTACATCCAGCTCCTGCAGGGTTCGGGCCGCCGTGCCGCCGAGGGCCGCGTGCAGGAAGTGACCGAGATCACCACCAACCTCAAAGCGCTCGCCAAGGAACTCAACGTTCCGATCATCGCGCTCTCGCAGTTGTCGCGCCAGGTCGAGAGCCGCGACGACAAGCGCCCGCAGCTTTCGGACCTGCGCGAATCCGGCTCGATCGAGCAGGACGCCGACGTCGTCATTTTCGTGTTCCGGGAAGAATACTACCTGCGCAACCGCGAACCGCGTGCCGGAACCGAAGAACACTTCAAGTGGCAGGCGGAGATGGAAGCCGTGCACGGCAAGGCCGAGGTCATCATCGGCAAGCAGCGCCACGGTCCGACCGGCACCGTGCCGCTTCAATTCAAGGCCGACGTGACGCGGTTCTCCGATCTCGCCGACGAGGACCAGCTGCCGGAGCGCATGTGAGTGCCCTTGCCCCGGCGGCCGAGGCCGTCGATGATGCGGGTCCGACGGCAGACATTGACGAGAGACGCTTGCGCGGGCAGCCGAGAGGCGATGCGCCCGGCGGGCCGGAACCATTGGACGGGATCGATACAAACGTGGATGCGAAGGCGCCAAGCGACGCGCTGATCCTGGAGCGCTCGGTCCCGGGCACGCTCGGGCCGCCGGAGCTCGAGACCGGCGGCATGCTCACCGTCGATCTCGCGGCGATCGTCGCCAATTGGCGAATGCTCTCGAGCCTCGCCGCGCCGGCGGAATGCGCCGCGGTGGTCAAGGCCGACGCCTATGGCTGCGGCCTCGAGCCGGTCGTCAGCGCGCTGGCGCGCGCGGGTTGCCGTACCTTCTTCGTCGCCCATCTGGCCGAGGCGCGTTGCGTGCGCGCCATCGCGCCGAGCGCGATCGTCTACGTGCTCAACGGCCTTGCGCCCGAATCCGCGCCCGGCTTCGCCGACGCCGACGTGCAACCCGTGATCAGCAGCCTCGCCGAGCTGGCGGAATGGGATACCTTCCGCCGAACCCACGGCTGGCAGGGCGGAGCCGCCCTCCACTTCGACACCGGGATCAATCGGCTGGGGCTTGCGATCGACGCCGCGCCCGCGTTGGCGGCGCGCCTGAACAGCGTCGATCACGGAATTACGCTGGTCATGAGCCATCTGGCCTGCGCCGACACGCCGACGCACCCGCTCAACAACCAGCAGTTGGCCGCCTTCCGCGAGCTGCGCACGATCTTTCGCGGCGTCACCACCTCGCTCGCCAACTCCTCGGGAATCTTCCTCAGCGCCTCGGCGCATTTCGACCTGGTGCGGCCGGGGGGCGCCCTGTTCGGGGCCAATCCGACGCCGGGACGCGACAACCCGATGCGTCCCGTCGTGGAACTGACCGGCCGCGTCGCGCAGGTGCGGGCCATCGCCCGCGGCGCAACGGTCGGATATGGCGCCACCTGGACGGCAAAGCGCGACACGCGGCTCGCGGTCGTGTCGATCGGCTATGGGGACGGCTATCCGCGCGCCTTGAGCGAGTCCGACGACATGCCGGGCGGAGAGGTGATCGTCGCCGGACGGCATTGTCCGCTCGCCGGCCGCATCTCGATGGACCTCCTTGCGGTCGACGTGACGGACCTGCCGCCCGATTCCGTCCGGCGCGGCGACCGCGTCACGCTGATCGGCGGCGACATCGGCGTCGAGGAGATCGCCGCCTGGGCCGGTACGATCAGCTACGAGATTCTGACGAGCCTCGGGCGGCGCTATCACCGCGTCTACCGCGGCGCATGACGCGGGGTGGCTGTGCGGCGATCCTCATTCCGCGCGACGATCCTGGTCCGCGCATGATCTCGCCCGAAAACCGGTTCCCACTTTTCGGGATCATGCGCTTTCCCGCACGCATGATCTTGCCCGAAAACCGGTTCCCACTTTTCGGGATCATGCGCTGATGGCCCGCCGCACACCTTCGTTTGTCTGCCAGAACTGCGGCGCCGTCTACGGGCGCTGGCAGGGCAAGTGCGACGCCTGCGGCGAGTGGAACACGATTGGCGAGGAGAACGCCGACGCCCCGCCGGCCGGACCGGGGCGCGCGCCGCGCAAGGGCCGGCCGTTCGCGCTCGAACCGCTCGCGGGCGAAGTCCACGACGCGCCGCGGCTGTCGTCCGGCATCGCCGAGCTCGACCGTGTCACCGGCGGGGGATTCGTGCGCGGCTCCGTGCTGCTCGTCGGCGGCGATCCCGGAATCGGCAAGTCGACGCTCCTGATCCAGGCCGCCGCCGCGCTCGCCCGCGGCGGCCATCGCGCCGTCTACATTTCCGGCGAAGAAGCGGTCGCGCAGGTCCGGCTGCGCGCGGAGCGCCTCGGTCTGTCGCAGGCGCCGGTGGAACTCGCCGCCGAGACCTCCGTCGAAGACATCGTGGCGACGCTCACGCAAGGAAAGACGCCGCGTCTCGTCGTCATCGATTCCATCCAGACCATGTGGACGAACGCGGTCGAATCCTCGCCCGGCACGGTGACGCAGGTGCGCGGCTCCGCGCAGGCGTTGATCCGCTTCGCCAAGCGTTCCGGCGCCGCGGTGATCCTCGTCGGCCACGTCACCAAGGACGGTCAGATCGCCGGCCCGCGCGTCGTCGAGCACATGGTGGACGCGGTGCTCTCGTTCGAGGGCGAAGGCCCGCACCAGTTCCGCATCCTGCGCGCGGTCAAGAACCGTTTCGGGCCGACCGACGAGATCGGCGTGTTCGAGATGACCGGCTCGGGCCTCAGCGAGGTGACCAATCCGTCGGAACTCTTCCTGTCCGAACGCGATCTCGGCGCGCCAGGCACCGCGGTGTTCGCCGGGATCGAGGGAACGCGGCCGGTGCTGGTCGAAATCCAGGCCCTCGTCGCTCCAACCACCCTGGGCACGCCCCGCCGGGCGGTCGTCGGCTGGGACCAGAGCCGGCTGTCGATGGTGCTGGCGGTGCTCGAGGCGCATTGCGGGGTGCGGCTCTCCGGCCACGACGTCTACCTCAACGTCGCCGGCGGGTTGCGCATCCAGGAGCCGGCCGCCGATCTCGCGGCGGTGGCCGCCCTCGTCTCCTCGCTCGTCAATGCCCCCTTGCCGGCAGACGCGGTCTATTTCGGCGAGGTTTCGCTCTCGGGCGTGGTGCGCCCGGTCGGACAGACGGGGGCTCGCCTCAAGGAGGCGCAGAAACTCGGTTTTTCGCGCGCCATCGTTCCGGAGGCGGCGCGCGGGGAAGGCAGCGAGCCCGGGCTGTCGCTGCAGGCCGTCGGAGCGCTCGCGAGCCTCGTGGCCGACATCGCGGCGAGTGCCCCGGAGCGCGAACGCAGCGTCCCCAAGCTGCGCCGACAAGACGGGTGACGCCGCCGTTTCACCCGGCTATACACGGGGCCGCGATCGGCGGAAGCCCCTATGGTTAAGGGCTTGCGAAGGGGGCAACGCAGCCGGCAGCGACGGCCGCCTTTGGACGGCCACAGCGAGCGTCGCGCCACGAGGAGTGGGTTCATGACGGTTCACGGGCGTTCGATTCGGCCTCGCCGAAGGTGCACGTGAGCGACACACGGCAAATCACGGCGAAGCGGACGAACACCGATGCCGATCACGTTGCTCGACGTCTTTCTGCTCCTGGTCATGCTGGTTTCCGGTCTGCTCGCCATGATCCGCGGGTTCATGCGCGAGGTTCTCTCGATTGGATCGTGGGCGATCGCGGCCGGCGCGACGCTCTACTCGTATTCCAAGCTGCTGCCCTACGCGAAACAGTACTTCAACAACGACATCATCGCCGCCGCCGCCACGATCGGCGGCGTCTTCCTGCTGACCCTCGTGGTTGTCTCCGTCATCACGGTGCGGATCTCCGACATGGTGCTCGACAGCCGCATCGGCGCCCTCGACCGCACCCTCGGGTTCCTGTTCGGGCTCGGACGCGGGCTCGTGATCGTGGTGGTGGCCTTCCTGTTCTTCTCCTGGCTGGTGCCGGACCGCAGCCAGCCCGACTGGGTCAAGAGCGCCAAGTCGAAGGTCGTGCTGCAAAGTACGGGACAATGGCTGATGTCCATGTTGCCGGACGACCCCGAAAGCACCATCTTAAAACGGTTGAAGCGCCCGAAGGCCGGGGAGCCCGACGATGCGTCCCCCGATCAGCACTCGGGAATCGATGCCCCGGCCAGGGCAGCGGCGTTGGAGGTATTTCGCGGTGGCGCTGTGACGCGCGTGAGCCTGCAACAGCCCGTTAACGGTCGGCTTGCTACCCCTCTGGCGGCCGCGAGCCCAGCGCGATGAGCGAGCGAATGGATCAGTCCTCGGACGGCAGCCTCCTCGACCTCGAAGCGGACCGGCTGCGTGAGGAGTGCGGCGTCTTCGGCGTCTACGGCCATCCCGACGCCGCGGCCATCACGGCGCTTGGCCTGCACGCCCTGCAGCACCGCGGCCAGGAGGCGGCCGGCATCGTCAGCTACGACGGCCAGCGGTTCCACTCCGAACGCCGGCTCGGGCTCGTCGGCGATGCCTTCGCCCGGCGCGAAATCATCGATCGCCTGCCCGGCAACGTGGCGGTCGGGCACGTGCGCTACTCGACCACGGGCGAGACCATCCTGCGCAACGTTCAGCCCCTGTTCGCGGAGCTCAACGCCGGCGGCTTCGCCATCGGCCACAATGGAAATCTCACCAACGGCCTGAGCCTGCGACGCCAGCTCGTCAGCGAAGGCGCCATGATGCAGTCGACGACCGACACCGAGGTCATCCTGCACCTCGTCGCCCGCTCGCGCCGCGGCCGCTTCATGGACCGCTTCATCGAGGCGCTGCGCGCGCTCGAAGGCTCCTATTCGCTGGTCGCGCTCACCAACAAGAAGCTGGTCGGTGCGCGCGATCCGCTCGGCATCCGCCCGCTGGTGCTCGGCCGGCTCGACGGCTGCCCGATCCTCGCCTCCGAGACCTGCGCGCTCGACATCATCGGCGCGCAATACGTGCGCGACATCGAGAACGGCGAGATCGTCGTGTTCGACGAGGACGGGGCGCAGTCGATCAAGCCGTTCCCCCCGATGGCGCCGCGGCCGTGCATCTTCGAGTACATCTACTTCTCGCGCCCGGATTCCGTCGTCGGCGGCCGCAGCGTCTATCACATCCGCAAGAACATGGGTCACGAGCTCGCGCTCGAGGCGCCTGCCGACGCCGACGTGGTCATTCCGGTGCCCGACTCCGGCGTGCCGGCCTCGATCGGCTACGCGCAGACCTCGGGAATTCCCTACGAGCTCGGCATCATCCGCAACCACTACGTCGGCCGCACCTTCATCCAGCCGACGCAATCGATCCGCGAGCTGGGCGTGCGGCTAAAGCATTCGGCGAACCGTGCCGTCGTCGCGGGCAAGCGCATCGTGCTGATCGACGATTCGCTGGTGCGCGGCACCACGTCGGTGAAGATCGTGCAGATGATGCGCGACGCCGGCGCCAAGGAGATCCACTTCCGCGTCGCCTCGCCACCGATCACGCACCCGGACTACTACGGCATCGACACGCCGGAACGGGACAAGCTGCTGGCCGCCAACCACGACGTCGAGGGCATGCGGCGCTTCATCGGCGCCGATACGCTCGCCTTCCTGTCGGTCGACGGCATCTACCGCGCGATGGGCGAGAAGGGCCGCGATCCGGTGCGCCCGCAGTTCACCGACCATTGCTTCACCGGCGAATACCCGACCCCCCTCACCGACCATGCCGCCGAGACCGCTCCTCCGCGGCAGTTGTCGCTGCTCGCCGAAGCGAGCTGAATGTCCTTGCCGGAAATCCCGTCAGCTGCGATGTCGAAGCCGCTCGCCGATCGCATCGCGCTCGTGACCGGCGCCTCGCGCGGCATCGGCGCGGCGGTCGCATTGGCGCTCGCCAAGGCGGGCGCGCATGTCGTCGCGGTCGCCCGCACCGTCGGCGGGCTCGAGGATCTCGATGACGCCATTCACGCGGCCGGCGGCAGCAGCACGCTCGTGCCGCTCGACCTGAAGGATTCGCCGGGCATTGCCCGCCTCGCCGCCGCGCTGGAGGAGCGCTATCGCCGTCTCGACGTCCTGGTCGGCAACGCCGGCGTGCTGGGACCGTCGTCTCCGCTCGGCCATGTCGAGCCTGCCGCCTGGGACGAGGTGCTGGCGGTCAACGTGACGGCCAACTGGCATCTCATCCGCTCGATGGACCCGCTGCTGCGCGCCTCCGCGGCTGGCCGCGCGGTCTTTCTTACCTCCGGGGCGGCCTCGAGCGCCAAGGCCTATCGCGGACCCTACTCGGTCTCCAAGGCGGCGCTCGACGTCCTGGCGCGCACGTATGCGGCCGAGACGGTGAATACGCCGGTGCGCGTCAACCTGTTCAATCCGGGCCCCACTCGCACGCGCATGCGCGCGCAACTGATGCCGGGCGAAGATCCGGCCGCGCTGCCGGCGCCCGAACAGGTGGCCGAGAAGCTTCTCGCCCTCTGTCTTCCGGGCTTCACGGAAACCGGCAAGCTCTACGACTTTCCGTCCGGCCGCCTCCTTGCTTTCCGCCCGCCGGACTGAGCGGCGCCCGGCCCGATCTGAATCGGCCCGGCGGTTCAGTTCGACTCGGCTGCCGCCGTGCGGCCGGACGCGCCGGAGGACGCGAGCAGGATGATCGTGGCTCCGATCACGGCCGCCAGGACCGACGCGACCAGCACGCCGATCTTGGCAATCACCGCCGAGTTCGACGAGTCGGGAAACGCCTGGTCCGCCATCAGCAGCGCCACGGTGTCGCCGATGCCGCAAAGAAAGGCCGCGCCGACGAAGTGCGGCAGCGATACGTCGTCAGGCATGCGGGCAAGCCTCGACTTCACGGCGAGCCAGGCGGCGGCGCACAGGCCGAACGGCTTTCCGACCACGAGTCCCAAGATCACGCCCGCCAGGATACCGGGTGCGGCGGGCGCCGAGAAATCGACGTCGAAACTCACGCTCGTGGCCGAAAACGCGAACAGGGGCAGCACCACGTAAGTGCTCCAGGGCTCGATCGCGCGTTCGACGCGGTCGGCGGTGGACAGCAGCCGCTCGCCGGCGGCGGAGAGATTGCGGCTAGCCCAGTCGAAGACCGGATTGTCCTCGCCTTCGTCCAGCTCGCTCTCCGCGTGTTCGAGCGCGGCCAGAGCCGTGGCCGCCTGCGCGAGCAACGGGCCGGCGGCCGGCGCCGGGCGCGTGGGAAGGAACGCGGCGAGCACGATCCCTGCGAGCGCCCCGTGGATTCCCGCCGAGTGCAGGAAGAACCACGTGACGACGGCCAGCACGCCGTAGGGCCAGGTCGCGTACACGCGCGACCTGTTCAACGCAAACATGAGCGCGATCGCGCCGACGGCGGCCGCCAGCCACGCGACCTCGAAGTTGTGCGGGTAGAAAATCGCGAGGGTGAGCACCGAGAGAATGTCGTCGACGACCGCGAAGGCGGCGACGAAGACCCTGAGACTGGGCGACACGCGTTCACCCAGCAACGCGAGAATGCCCAGCGAGAAGGCGATGTCGGTCGCGGTCGGGATGGCCCATCCGGACGCGGCCGGGCCGCGATTGATGGCGAGATAGATCAGGGCCGGCGCGACCGCCGCCCCGATCGCGGAAAGTGCGGGCAGCGCGGCGACCCTGGGCTCGGAAAGCGCACCGGCCGTCATCTCGCGCCGGATTTCGAGGCCCACCAGCAGAAAGAAGAACGCCAGCAGGCCTTCGGAGAACCACTCGCCCATCGCGAGCGACACGAACGGACTGCCGGGCGGACCGATGCCGAACGGGGCGCGGATGAATGCGAAGTAAGAGGACGCGAACGGCGAATTCGCGAGGATCAAGGCGGCGAGCGCCGCCAGGATCAGCACAAGTCCGCCGGACGCCGGAAGGTTGGCGAAGGCCCGTGCCGAGCGCTGGATCCGTTCGGCGACCGGACGCTCGAGAACGTCGAGCATCGAATAGAAGTCCCACGCGCCGTCGTAACGGGCGCCGTCGATGAACAGCGTCGGCGTTCCCGTCACCCCGTCGCGACGCGCTTGCGCGACGTCCTGCTCGACGCGTGCACGCACCTCGTCGCTTTCGACGTCGCGCTCGAAGCGGGCCACGTCGAGACCGATCCCGCGCGCGATGTCGCGAACGTCGTCCTGTGTGATCGGCGGCTCACGGTCGAACAACGCATCGTGCATGTCCCAGAAGCGGCCCTGGTTCGCGGCCGCCTCTGCGGCGCGCGCCAGGAACCGGGCGCCGGGGTGCGCCCGCTCGTTGGGAAAATGTCGATAGACGTAAGCCAGACGCTCGCCGAACGCGGCGCGCAGGCGCTTGAGAACCGTGCGAAACCGGCGGCAATAGGGGCAGAGAAAATCGCCGTAGGAGACGACGTAGACGACGCGATCCCGGACGCTTCCGCCGCGAACGTGTTCGTTGCCGATGTCGATGCCATATGTGGATGCTGACACAGGATGTCCCGAGAAATCGCTCGTTCCTGCAGATCTATCACATCCGCACGACGAGCAGGTCGCGCAGCAACGTGCCAGAGTCTTCGTCAGCGCTCCCGGGTGGTGTGCCACGCGGCAACCGTCGCGGCCGCGAGCAGGATCGCAGCCAGAACGAATGCCGCGCCCGGAAGGTTCCACGCGCGACCCGCGCCGATCGCGTAGGCGAAGACGAGCGAGAACACGCTCGGGCCGATCAGGTTGGCGATCCCCTGCAGGCTGCTGTTCGCCCCCTGCAGCTGCCCTTGTTCGGACGGGCTCACGTGATGGCTCATCAGGCCTTGCGAGGTCGGCGAGGCGATGCCCCACAACGCCATGACGGGAATTCCCACCCAGAACAGCGGGCCGGTCGGCGCGAGGCCGAAAATGGCGAACCCGATCGCCCCGCTGAAAAGACCGATCAGCAGCGCGCGCCGGTCGCCCAGCACGCTCACGATCGGCCGGATCAGGCCGGCCTGCACCACGACCGCGCAGGCGCCGACGAGCGCGAGGGTGAGCCCGACGGTGCCCTCGCCCCAGCCTTAGCGATAGCCGGCGTAGAGCACGAACGTCGTCGGCAGCGCATTGTGCGCCACATAGGCGAGGAAATTGGCGCCGGCGAGCCCGAACAATCGCGGGTGCGAGCGCAGCAGCGTGAGCGAGCCGACCGGATTGGCGCGCCGCCAGTTGAACGGAGTGCGCCGGTCACGCGGCAGCGACTCGGGAAGGATGAACAGCCCGTAGAGCCCGTTGAGCAGGCTCAAGGTGGCCGCCGTCCAGAACGGCAGCCGGGGCCCCCAAGCTCCGAGCATGCCGCCGAGCGCCGGCCCGACGACGAATCCGAGCCCGAACGCCGCGCCGAGCAGCCCGAAGCGGGCGGAGCGCTTCTCCGCCGGCGTGATGTCGGCGATGTAGGCGAACGACGTCGAGATGCTCGCCGCCGTGATGCCGGAGATCACCCGGCCGGCAAACAGCCAGCCGAGCGTGGGCGCAAGCGCCATCAGAATGTAGTCAAGGCCGAGGCCGAAATTGGAGAGCAGCACCACCGGGCGGCGTCCGAAGCGATCCGACAGCGAGCCCTGCGCCGGCGAGAAAAGAAACTGCATCAGCGCCCATGCGGTGCCGAACACGCCGAAGATGCGCGAGGCGCGTTCGGTGTCGCCGCCGACGAATCCCTCGACGAGCTTGGGCAGCACCGGCATCACCATGCCGAGCGCCAGCATGTCGAGCAGCACGGTGACGAAGATGAACGCGAACGCGGCGCGACGCGGTCCCGCGTTCGCCACTTCCGTCAAGTTGATCGGTCCGCTGTGCATGCCTTTCATCCTCGACGTGTGCGCCGCCCGGCGTAGGGATTGGCCTTTTCGCGGAACGTCAGCCGGATCGGCGTGCCGGCGAGGTCGAATGTCTCGCGCAATCCGTTGACGAGGTAGCGGCGGTAAGCCTCCGGGATGGCGTCGGGGCGGGTGCAGAACAGAACGAACGTCGGCGGCCGGCTCTTGGGTTGCGTCACGTAGTTGAGCTTGAGCCTGCGGCCGGACACCGCCGGCGGCGGGTGCGCGGCGGTCGCCTCGCCGAGCCAGCGGTTGAGCGTGTTGGTGGAAACGCGCCGACCCCACACCGCATGAATGTCGACGACCGCCTGCATCAGGCGCTCGACGCCCGCGCCGGTCAATCCGGACAGCGCCACGATGGGAACGCCCTTGACCTGCGGCAGCCAGTGATCGGCCTCCGCGCGCAGCTTGGCGGCCGCCCCGGCCTCGCCCTCCTTCAGGTCCCACTTGTTCATGCCGATGACGAGCGCCCGGCCCTCGCGCTCGACGAGATCGGCGATGCGCAGGTCCTGCTCCTCGAACGGCCGCTCGACATCCATGAGCAGGATGACGACCTCGGCGAAGCGGATCGCCTCGATCGCGTCGGCGACGGAGAGCTTCTCGACCTTCTCCTCGATGCGCGCGCGCCGGCGCAGGCCGGCGGTGTCGTGGACACGGAAGCTGCGGCCATGCCAGAGAAGTTCGACCGCGATGGCGTCGCGCGTGATGCCGGCCTCCGGACCGGTGAGCAGGCGCTCCTCGCCGAGCAGCCGGTTGACGAGCGTGGACTTGCCGACGTTCGGCCGCCCGACCACCGCGACGCGGATCGGCCGCGCGGCCGCTGCCCCGGCTTCGGATTCCGCCTCGGCGGCGGGCCCGGTCCGCTCCGGCAAGGCGGCGCGCAAGGCCTCGTAGAGATCGCTCATGCCCTCGCCGTGCTCGGCCGAGATCGCCACCGGTTCGCCAAGCCCGAGCGCGTAGGCCTCGAGCGTGCCGGCTTCGCCGGCGCGGCCTTCGCTCTTGTTGGCGATGAGCACCGTCGGCTTGCCCGACTTGCGCACCACGTTGGCGAAGGCGTGGTCGGTCGGCGTCAGGCCGCTGCGGGCGTCGATGAGGAAGAACACCGCGTCGGCGGCGGCGCTCGCCGCGTCGGTCTGCGCCCGCATGCGGCCGACGAGCGATTCCGGCGCGGCTTCCTCGAGCCCCGCCGTATCAACCACCGTGAAGGTGAGATCGCCGAGATGCGCTTCGCCGGTCCGGCGGTCGCGGGTGACGCCGGGCCGGTCGTCGACGAGAGCGAGCTTGCGCCCGACGAGACGGTTGAACAGCGTCGACTTGCCGACGTTGGGTCGGCCGACGATGGCGACGGTAAAGCTCATGCGGCCTCGCCGGACGTCTCCGCGGCATCAATCGCCGCCCGCCGGCGCCTCAGCGCGCGGGCGTCGGATCGGGCCAGGCGATCTGTGGCTGGGCCGGTTGCGGGACAGAGGGCCACGGCGCCTGCGCGGCCTGGCTCGGCGGCGGAGCTTCGGGCTGCATCTGCGGCTGCATTGGCGGCTCCGGCGGAGGCGCCGGCTTGCGCACGGCGACCTTTTTCGGCTTCGGCTTGGGCTTGGGCTTCTCCGCCTGCTTGGTCGGCGCCGCGTCGGCGGACGTCTGCGTCGCCCCTTGGGCGTCCGTCGATCCGGTCGTGGCGGCCTGCGACTCCTGCTCTTGATAGCCCTTCATCAACTCCGGCGGGACGCCTTGCGTCACGCCCGGCACGCCGTCCGGAAACACCGGCTTGCGATCCCCGGGCAGCTTCTTCTTCTTGTTGAGGAAGTCGAAGTCGGTGAGCTTGTCCATGTCGAAGCCGTCGGCGCAGCCGGCAAGCAGCACGCCGAATGAGAGCAGGACGGCCATCGATGTCATGCGGGCCAATCGCATCGGCTGTCTCCCCTCAGCTTTGACCCTTGGCGGCCACCAGCGCCATCAGCACCTGGATCTGCGATCGGATGCTGGCGGGTGTTTCCGCGTCGGTCATGATGATGTCGAACCAGTGGCGTGCCGCCGTGAGGTCGCCGGCATGCCACGCGGACAGCGCGAGCAACTGGCGCGCGGTGTGACGGAACGGCCGGCCGGCGGCGGTCAGCGGCTCGAGCCGCTTCGTCATATCGGCGTACGACGAGCTGTCGACCAGAAGGAACCCCGAGCGCACGGCGGCGAGATCGCGCAACGGCTGGGCGAGCGAGGAATCGGAGGCGAGCGCGTCATAGGCCTCGACCGCGCCCTTGTGATCCTGCTGCGCGCGTACCGCGGCCGCGCGGAAGCGCGCGAGCGTCCGGTAGCCGGAGGTGCCCTCGGCGGCGATGCTGGCGAAGGCGGCTTCCGCCTCGCTGGACTTGCCCTCGTTCGCGAGCTGCATGGCCGCTTCGAATCGCGCGCCGAACTCGGCCGCCTTGCGGCCTTGCCACCATTCATAGCCGCGCCAACCCGCGACCCCGAGGACGATGAGGACGAGCAGCGCGACGATGTAGTGCCCGTAGGAGTCCCACAGCCGCTTGAGCTGCTCTCGCCTGACCTCTTCGTCGACTTCGCGGAAGATATCCGACACGAAATTCTCCAGGCCCGACCCGACCTTGGGTGGCGTTCTTGGGGTGGATTGGACTGCGGCGTGGTCCGCCCCGACGCCCCGACGCCCGGACCGCCCTCGCGGCGTTAAGATAGACATGTGGCGGGGGCAAGGCAAAGGGCCCCGCTCCACATGTTTAAAGGATTGAGCCTACGGTGTTTTCGTCTTGGCGGCGTAGACATGTTCGGCACCCGGAAAGGCCCGGGCGCGGACCTCCTGGGCGTAGGATTCCACCGCCGCCTCGATCGAGGGGCCGAGACTGCCGTAGCGCTTGACGAACTTCGGGACCCGCGGGGAGAGCCCCAGCATGTCCTCGAGCACGAGGATCTGGCCGTCGCAGGCCGGGCTCGCCCCAATTCCGATGGTCGGAATGCCGACTTCGGCCGTGATGCGCGCCGCCAGCGGCTCCGAGATCGCCTCCAGCACCACCGAGAATGCGCCGGCCGCCGCCACCGCGCGCGCGTCCTCCTCGATCGGCGCCCAGTCGGCGGGATCGCGTCCCTGGGCGCGGAAACCGCCCAGCGCGTTGATCGATTGCGGCGTCAGTCCGACGTGCGCCATCACCGGCACGCCGCGCTCGACCAGAAACGCGATCGTCTCCGCCATGCGGCGCCCGCCCTCGAGCTTGATCGCGCCGCAGCCGGTCTCCTTCATGACCCGCGCGGCCGACAGGAACGCCTGCTCCTTGGACGCCTCGTAGCTGCCGAACGGCATGTCGACGACGACGAGCGCGCGGCGGCTGCCGCGCATCACGGCAAGGCCCTGCAGGATCATCATGTCGAGGGTCACCGGGATCGTCGTCTCGAGCCCGTGCATCACCATGCCGAGCGAATCTCCCACCAGGATGACGTCGCAGTGCCGGTCGAGAATGCGCGCCGTGTGCGCATGATACGAGGTGAGCGCGACGATCGGCTCGCCGCCCTTGCGCGCACGGATGTCGGGCGCGGACAAACGCTTCGTTTCGGCTTGGATCGACATTGCATTCACGTCCCGTAGGCCGGCGTGCCCATCACCGGGATGCCGATGACGAGCGGATGGAAGAGGAAGGCGAGAACGAGATAGAGAATCGTTCCCGCCACGATGGCAAGGATGTCGTTGCGCCGTCCGCCGATCGGAACGGACGGGCCGCCGGGGTCGGTGCGATATTTGAGCGAGATGCGGTCGTAGACCGCCCACGCGAGAATCGAGCCGAACAGCACGATGCCGACGAGGTCGCCGTTGGCGATGAGGTGGCCGAACGCCCAGAGTTTCACGCCGACCAGCATCGGGTGCTTGAGGGTGCGCTTGATGTCGCCCTGGAGGTAGGCGGCGATGACGCAGATGCTGGCGAGCCACATCAGCCCGACGGTGACGTGGCGCGTCCAGGACGGCGGATGCCAGACCTCGATCCAGCCGGTCGCCCGATAGTCGGAAAAGCCCCAGACGACGAGCGCCAGCCCGATCAGCGACACGAGCGAGAACAGGCCCTTGTAGGTCATCTCGCCGAGCCGCGCGACGAGCTCCGCGCGCGACTTGCGGCGGGTGACGAACACGTGCGCACCGAGCATGACGACGAGCCCGACGATGAGGATGGCGAGACCCATGGTGTCCCCCGGTTGTGCCCGGCGAAGGGCGCCCGAGTAGAGGCGATGATGCGGCGGGAGGCAAGATCTGCGAACGCGCGCCGTCAGTTGTGCGCGTAGCGAACAACGCCGCGCGGGTAGGCGCGCCGGCCGGCCGGCTGGTAGGATCGGCCGGCATGGCGACATTCATTTCCGAACCCGGGCGCGACACCCCGCTTCGCGGCGAATACGAGATCGTCGTCCTCGGCGGCGGGCCGGCCGGTCTCGCGGCCGCCGCGGCGGCAGCCGGTCTCGGCCGGCGCACGCTGCTCGTCGAGCGCTACGGCTTCCTCGGCGGAATGGGGACGGCGGCCGGCGTCACCAACTTCTGCGGACTTTTCGCCAACGTGTTCGGCGAGATCCGGCGGGTGGTGCACGGCGTCGCCGACGAGATCACGCAGCGGATCGACCGCCTCGGCGGCCTCAACGCGCCGCACGTCGTGCTCGGCAGGACCAAGGCCCAAGCCTACGACACCGCCGCCTACAAGTGCGCGGCCGACGAGATGATGCTCGCGCGCGGCGTCGACCTTCTCTTTCACGCGCTCGCCGTCGGCGTCCGCGCCGAAGCCGGCCGGATCGACGCGCTCCTCCTCGAGACGAAGTCCGGCCGCTGCGCGGTGCGGGCCGAGATCTTCGTCGACGGCTCTGGCGACGGCGACCTCGCCGCCTTCGCGGGCGCGCCGTTCGAGATGGGCGACGGGCACGGCAACACGCTCTACCCGACCACGATGTTCCGTCTCAACGGCGTCGACGCAGCCGCGGCGGCCGAGGCGTGGCGCACCATCCCGCAGCTCATGGAGGAGGCGGAACGGCGCGGCATCGCGCGGTTTCCCCGCAAGGGCGCGATCGTGCGCCCGCAGCGTCATTCGGGCGAGTGGCGCGTCAACGTCACCCAGATCACGAGGCCGGACGGACGCGCCGTCAGCGGCATCGACGCCGACGATCTCACCTTCGGCGAGATCGAGGGACGGCGGCAGGCGCTCGCCTTCTTCGACTTCCTGCGCCGCGAGGCGCCGGGCTTCGCCCATTCCTACGTCGTCGACATTCCGCCGCAGATCGGCGTGCGCGAGACGCGCCGCATCACCGGCCACTATCAGCTCACCGGCGAGGACGTGATCTCCTGCGCGAGTTTCCCGGACACGATCGGCGTCAACGGCTGGCCGATCGAGAGGCACGTCGCCGGCGACGTCGAATGGATCTGGCCGGAGATTCCCGCCTCGCGCGGCTTCAACCACCTTCCCTACCGCATGCTGCTGCCGAAGGGCGTGCGCAATCTCTTGGTCGCCGGCCGCTGCGCCTCGATGACCCATGAGGGCCAGTCGGCCGCCCGCGTCAGCGGCGCCTGTTTCGTCATGGGTGAAGCGGCCGGGACCGCGGCGCATCTGGCGCTCGCCAGCGGCCGGACGCTCGATGACGTGGACGTCCAGGAGTTGCAGCGGGTTCTGGAAAAGAACGGCGCGTATCTCGGACGGGAGACGCTCGACACAAGCCCCGGGACGCCGCACATCGGGAAATCGCTCGTTGGAGGATCGTGATGAAGAAGTTTCTGTTCGGCCTGCTCGCGCTGCTCGCAGCCGCCCTTCCGGCCGGCGCCGCCGAATGGCCGGCGCGCAGCGTGCGGATCATCGTGCCGTTCGGTCCGGGCTCGACGCCCGATGTCGTCGCGCGTCTCGTCGCCGAGCAACTGCAGCAGAAGCTCGGCCAGCCGTTCGTGGTCGAGAACAAGCCCGGCGCGAGCGGCAACATCGGCACCGACGCGGTCGCCAAGGCGCCGCCCGACGGCTACACGATCGGGGTGAGCATCGGCGGGCCGCTCGCCATCAACACGCTGCTGTTCTCCAAGCTGCCCTACGATCCGGTCAAGGAGATCCAGCCGATCACACAGCTCGTCACGCAGCCGAGCGCGCTCGTCGTCAACGCCAGCCTCGGCGTCGACAGCGTCGCGGCGCTCGTCGAGAAGCTCAAGCGCGAGCCGGGCAAGTACAATTTCGGCTCCATCGGCAACGGCTCGCTCTCGCATCTCGCCATGGAGGCGATCGCGATCAAGAGCGGCACGCAGCTCGTGCACATTCCCTACGGCAGCTCGCCGCAGGCGATGACCGCCGTGATGCGCGGCGACGTGCAGATGGCGTGCCTGCCGGCCATCGCGGTGACGCCGCACGTCGCCTCCGGCCAAGTGAAGATTCTCGCGGTCTCGACGGCAAGACGGTCGGCACTGCTGCCCGCCGTTCCGACGCTCACGGAGTCGGGCATCGACGTCGACGCCGACGCCTGGATGGGACTCATCGCCCCCGCGGGCACGCCGCAGCCGATCGTCGAGACGCTGCATCGGGCGGTGGTCGAGGCGATCAACGCGCCGGAGGTCCGCGCCAAGCTGGCGTCGCAGATCATGGAGCCGATCGGCAACTCGCCGGCCGAGTTCAAGGCGCGCATCGCCGCCGAGATCGACCGCTGGCGGCCGGTGATCAAGGCCGCGAACATCAGGATCAATTGAACGGCGAAGCGGCGGCATTGAGCCGCCGCACCATCGCGACATGAGCGCGACGGCTTCCCTCTCGCCCGTGATCAGTTCCCGGCGTTCGCCCCGGGCGTCATTCAAAAATGATAGTTGATGCCGCCCTTGAGCTCGTGCGCCTTGAGATCGATCGAGGCCGGCATGCCGCCGAGCGTCACGTTCTGCGTGCCGAAACCGAGGTAGTCGTACTCGACCTTGGCCGACCAGTTGTTGGCGAAGCCGTATTCCACGCCGGCGCCCGCCGTCCACCCGGTGCGGGTGGCGGCGCCGCTGACGACCGCGCCGAACGGATCGGTGAGCGTATCCTTGTCGTGCGCGAAGGCCGCGCCGCCCTTGCCGTAGAACAGCACGCGATCGACGGCGTAGCCGAGACGGCCGGTGACGGTCGAGGTCCAGTCGAGCCGCGTCTTGAGCTTGTTGCCGAACGCATCGGTCTTGGTGCCATCCGCGTTGGTCCAGCTGAAGTCGCCTTCGACGCCGGCCACGAGCGGGCCCATCTGGTAGTTGTATCCGACCTGGCCGCCGGCGAGGAAGCCACTGCCGGAGGTCTTGTCGTGCACGCCGCCGAACGGATCGACCCAGTTCGCGCGCGCCCAGTCACCGCCGATCTGGCCGCCGAAATACAGACCGGTCCAGCTGAACGGCGGCACCACGTAAGCCGGCGCGGGCGGCGGTGGCGGAGGCGGCCGGCGGCGCCCGAGATCGGCCGCCTGGACGGACAAAGCGGTGGCGCAGAGCACAACGCCACTGAGCAATGCGGTGACTTTCATGTCGACCTCCCGATTGTCCGCGAACGCGCTCGCGCACCTCTGTGCAGCACAAACGTCCGCCGTCCACGACGCGCCGCGGCGCGTCCTTGCATATTGGTCAAACACCGGCGGGGCGGCCGCACTGGGGCAAAAGCGGGGAATGGTCGTGGTCTTAAGTCGGCACAACAAGGCTCGTGGAACCGTGTGCGCTGGGCGGTGTTGGACAAGGCGTCATGCGAAGAGAATCGAAAAGTTCCGCCGGACGGACGCAATCATTGCGGCGTTCGCGTGTCAGATCCGCCCCAGGGGCGCCGCATGCGTGACAAACATCGGCCGGCCGATTCCAGGGCGGGATACGGTCCGCGGCATCCGCGCCGGGCAACAGGAAACCGCGCCGGCGTGCCGTTCCGTTCAGCGGCTGGTCGCAATGCCCTTGAATGCGTTCGCGTAGACCGCCGGCTCGAACCCGACGAGCAAGCGCCCGTCGATGTCGAGCACCGGCCGCTTGATCATCGCCGGCTGCGCCAACATCAGGGCGATCGCCTTGTCGCCGTCGAGGGACTGCTTTTCCCGGTCGGGCAGCTTACGAAACGTGGTGCCGGCGCGATTGAGCAGCGTCTCCCAGCCGAGCTCCTTGCACCATCCTGAGAGGCGTGTGCGCTCCAACCCGGCCGACTTGTAGTCGTGAAAATCATACGCGATTCCGTGGCGATCGAGCCAGGCGCGCGCCCTTTTCATCGTGTCGCAATTCTTGATTCCGTAGATCGTGACCGCCACGGTCGTCTCCCGTCAACGGCCCGCGCGAATCCGACGCGGGGCGATGCGCAACATCGCCCCGCTGCGGCTCCCGATCAACGGTCCTCGATCAACGGGTCAGGCCGACGAGGCAGAACATCGCGCCTTGCGGATCGAGGCACTGCAGGATCCAGCTTCCGCCCGGCACCTGCATCGGACCGTTGAGAATCTGGCCGCCGTTGTCCTTGACGCGCGCCGCAGCGGCGTCGGCCGCCTCGACGTTGAAATAGAACTGCCAGGACGGCGCCGGCATCTGCGGCGGCTTGTTCATCATGCCGCCGATCGCGGGACCACCGGCCGCGAAGGTCTGATAGGTGCCCATCGGTCCGAGTTCGATGGCATCGGCCTTGGTCCAGCCGAACTGGCCGGAATAGAAGTCGAAGGCCTTCTTCCAGTCCGCCGCATAGAGCTCGTGCCAGCCGACGTGACCGGGCGTGCCGCCGGGCGCGCGCGAATTGTCGCCCGGCGAGGCCGGCTTGAAGAGAATGAAGGTGGCGCCCTGCGGGTCGGCCACGACGGAGAAGCGGCCGACCCGCGGAATGTCGGCCGGCGTGCGATGCACCGTTCCGCCCGCCTGCTTCGCCTTCTCGGTGGCGGCGTCGATGTCTTCGGCCAGGATGTACCCGAGCCACGCCGGCCGGCCGCCGGCCGCCCGGACCTCGGCGGGAATCGGCATCAGGCCGGCAACCGAGTGCTCGCCGGCGTTCATGATCTTGTATTGCGTTCCAGGTTCGTCCCAATCGCGCGAGGTCCAGCCGATGACGGTACGATAGAACGCGTCGGCCGCGCTCACGTCGGTCGTCATCAGTTCGTACCAGACAAATGATTTTGGCGCTGCGGACATTGTGTCCTCCGTTTCGGACTGAGAATTCGCGCTCCGTGTCAAACAGGAGCCGTCGGTTTCGTCCTTCCAGCGGGCGTACGCCTTCGTTCGCCGAGCGCATCTCTTCCCGCCGGAGAGAGGTTAGACTCCAAGACCTTGTCAACGTCGAGACACCGCGAAAACGACGACGACGTTGCCGACGAGGCGCACGCCCGCGTGACGCGCACGTGACGGGGCCCTACGCCGCCTTCTCGCCCGCGTAGGCACGGCGAAGGGCGGCGACGTCGATCTTCTTCATCTTCAGCAGCGCTTCCATCACCCGGCGGACCTTTGCCTGATCCTTGTCCTTCATCATGTCCGGAAGCGTCTTGGGCACGATCTGCCACGACAGCCCGAAGCGGTCCTTCAGCCAGCCGCACTGCTCCGCCGACGTCTCGTGCGACAGCGCGTCCCAGAGCCGGTCGATTTCCGCCTGGTCTTCGCAGTAGATGATCAGCGAGACCGCCTCGTTGAACCGGAAGGCGGGGCCGCCGTTGAGCGCCAGGTAGCTCTGGCCGGCGAGCGTGAACTCGACCAGCAGCAGGTCTCCGGGAGAGAAGCCGCCGACCGGCACCGTATAGTGCGCCATGCTGTCGATGTGCGAGTCGGGAAGCAGCGAGACGTAGAAGCGCGCCGCCTCCTCCGCATTGCGGTCAAACCACAGGCAGGTCGTGATCTTGGACATGCAATCACCCTCGCCTATGCGCCGGTGTCGAGCACGACTTCGAACCCGCCGAAGATCATGCGCTTGCCGTCGAACGGCATGTCGGCCGGGGGCTGCATGCGCGGGTCCTGGGTGATCTTCTTCATCGCATCGTCGCGCACCGCTTTCGAGGGCCAGAGGATCCAGGAGAATACGATGGTTTCGCCCGCCTGCGCCTTCACGGCGCCCTTGAAATCGGTGACCTTGCCGTCCGGCACATCGTCGCCCCAGCATTCGACCACGCGGGTCGCCCCGTACTCCTTGAACATCGGCGCGATCTTTGCGGCGGCCTTGACAAAGGCGTCCTTGTTGCCGGTCGGCACCGGAATGACGAAACCGTCGATGTAGCTCATGATGGGCTCCTCCCTGTATCGTTTCGAGGTCAGGCGGTGGCGGCTTCGCCACGCGCCGCCATCGCGGCGGCGACGTCCATCCACACCACTTCCCAGATGTGACCGTCCGGATCCTCGAAGCTGCGGCCATACATGAAGCCGTTGTCCTGCTTCGGCGACGGATCGGCTCTGCCGCCCGCACGGGCCGCGCTGTCGACCGTGCGGTCGACCGCCTCGCGGTTCTCGGCGGAGACCGCGATCAGCACCTCGCTCGTCTCGCGGGCGTTCGCGATCTTCTTCGGCGTGAACGCCCGGAACTTGTCGTGGGTGAGCAACATCGCGTGGATCGTCTCGGAGAAGACCATGCAGGACGCGGTGTGGTCGCAGAACGTCTCGTTCTTCACCGCGCCGACCGCTTCATAGAAGGCGGTGGAACGGGCGAGATCGCTCACCGGCAGGTTCACGAAGATCAGCTTCGAGGCAGCACGGGTGCCCGTATTCGACATCGGTGTCTCCTTCCGAACGCTGTTTGACCGCTATAGCCGTTTACGTTATATAAAGCAACTATATTGTTTCTTTTTGTAACTATGAAGCGCAAGAGACCATCACGTCGCACCTACGAGGACGCCTGCGGGGCGGCGCATGCACTCGATCTCGTCGGCGAGCGCTGGGCCCTGCTCGTGATGCGCGAACTGTTGCTCGGGCCGAAACGCTTCAGCGATTTGCGGGCCGATCTTCCGGGCATCAGCGCCAACATCCTGACGCGGCGTCTCGAAGGACTTGAGGCAGCCGGCGTGCTGACCCGCCGGAAGCTTCCGCCGCCCGCCTCGGCGCAGGTCTACGAGCTCACTCCCTGGGGTTATGAGAGCGAGCCAATCTTCCAGACCCTCGGGCGATGGGCGGCGCGTTCGCCGACGCACGACCCGACCCTTCCGCTCAGCGCCGTCTCCCTGCTTCTCTCCTTTCGCACGATGTTCGACCCCGCGCGCGCCGAAGGCTTGGACGCGCGCATCGGTCTGAGAATTCGTGCCGAGACATTTCTCATCCGTATCGCCAAAGGACGTCTGCAAGCAGGGCGAGCCGACGTCGATCAAGCGAACGTGATCTTCACCGGGCCGGCGACGGCCATCGCGGCCGCGGTCTACGGCGGAGTGCCCCTCCGTCAACTCACGGAGTCACGAACGCTCGCTGTCGAGGGCGACCACGCGCTCGCAGAAAAATTCGTCACCTTGTTCCCGCTGCCGGACAAGGTGGAGGCCAGGTGATGACGGCCGTTGGCCTGGCAGCGCCGCGCCCTCGCGGCTTGTCGAACCTCCGGTCAACAGCAACGTACGACAGCCACGACGTCCAGGAGACCTGATCCATGTCCCGCCTTCGTATCCACGGATTTTCGATTTCGATCGACGGCTACGGCGCGGGCCCCGCGCAGGACCTCGAGAACCCGCTCGGGGTCGGCGGCTCTGCGTTGCACCAATGGGTGTTTCCGACACGCAGCTTCCAGCAGATGATCGGCAGGGACGGTGGCGCAACCGGCGTCGACGACGACTTCGCGGCGCGCGGTTTCGAAAACATCGGCGCCTGGATTCTCGGCCGCAACATGTTCGGCCCGATCCGCGGCGAGTGGCCGGACGAGACGTGGAAGGGCTGGTGGGGCGACACACCGCCCTACCACTGCGACGTGTTCGTGCTCACGCACTATCCGCGCAAGCCGATCGAAATGGCTGGCGGCACCACGTTTCATTTCGTCACTGGCGGCATTGACGACGCGCTCGCGCGGGCGCGGGCCTCCGCCGGGGAGAAAGACATCCGCATCGGCGGTGGCGTCGCGACGATCCGCCAGTTTCTTCAGGCGGGGCTCGTCGACGAGATGCACCTCGCCGTCAGCCCCGTGGTCCTCGGCGCGGGCGAGCACCTGTTCGCCGGCATCGACCTGTCGGCGCTCGGATTTCGGCGCACCCGGTTCGTCACAACCCCGAACGCGCTGCACGTCGTGCTCGAGAAGAAGAGCTAGGGGCGCGCGTCGGGCGCGACGGGCGCCGATCTCCCTCGGGACATCTACGCCGCTGCGGGCACTGGCTGCTTCAGCTTCCCGGCGATGTAGCGCTCGTTCTGTGTCACGCCGCCGTAGCCGTAGGCGTCGCCGCGCACCTCGTTGACATGGACGTAGCTTTCGGGATGCAGCGGACCGAGCAGATCTTCCATCCGCTCGAACACCGCCGCCACGAAGGCGGCCTTCTCGTCGCGCGTGTTGGTGCCGTCGACGATGCGGATGTCGAGCCAGAAGCTCGCGAGACCGTGCTCCTTCAGGGATGCGTTGGCGATGAACCAGCGCGTCGGCTCGATCTGCTCGACGACAACGGCCGTCACGCCCGGATCCTTGAACAGGTTCTCCGCGGAGAGCCGGTTCGCCGCCTTGGCGAGTTCAGCGGCAAGTCCGGGCCGCGGCTCGAGCGGCGCGTAGCGCAGGGTGATCATCGGCATGGGAGCCTCCTTGTCGGCGGGTGGACGTTGACAGGAGAGTAGTGAGAATTAATGATATGAAAATCTGGCACGCCACGATAACAGTGATGAGTTTCCGTTATGACTGCCGCCGCCAAGATTCTCGACCTCGACGCCGTGCAGGCCTTCGCGCTCGTGGCCACGCTCGCCAACTTCACGCGCGTCGCCGAGATCACCGGCACGACACAATCGGCCGTCAGCCTGAAGCTCAAGCGGCTCGAGGCCTTCCTCGGGCGGCGTCTGGTGGAACGCACGCCGCGCTCGGTCCGGCTCACGGCGGACGGCGAAGCCTTCCTCGAGCACGCGAAGGCGCTGCTCGCCGCCAACGAGCGCGCGCTCACGCCGGCACCGGGCGACGGGGCCTATCGACTTCGCCTCGGCATCAGCGACCATGCGGCCGGCCCCGACTTGCCCACGCTGCTCGCCCGCGTCGCCGAAGCGGATCCCGCTCTCGACCTCGAGGTGAACATCGGCTTCTCGCGCGACCTGCTCGACGCCTTCGATCAGGGCCGCTTCGACGGCGTCATCGTCCGTCAGGAACGCAGCCACCGCGGCGGCGAAGTCCTGGCCGACGATCAATATGCCTGGTTCGCCGCGCCGACCTTCGAACCGCACGCGGGCGATCCGCTGCGGATCGCCAACCTGTCGGCGCCCTGCGGGGTGCGCGCACTGGCGATCCGCGCCCTGGACCAGCACCGCATCCCATGGCGTGAAGCCTTCGTCGGCGGCAGCGTGATGGCGGTCGCGGCGGCGGCGAGTGCAGGCCTTGCGGTTGCCGCCTTTGCGCGGCGCGTCGCTCCCGCCGGGCTGATCGACGTCGGACGGAAAATGAGGCTTCCGCCGCTGCCGCGCACGAAGGTGATGCTCTATTCCCGGGTCAGCGATGCACGCGGCCGGGCCGCGTTTCGCGTGCTCTCGGCCGTTTTCCGCAAGTGCGCGGCGTCGTGACGCAGGCGCTCGTCCCTTCGCCTAACCGAGAGCCGAAGCGACCGCGCGGCCCACCGCGGCGATGGTTGCATTGCGCCGGTCTGGCGACACAGAGGCCTGCGTGAGATAGACCGCGACGACGAGCGGTGCGCGGCCGGGCGGCCAAACGACACCGACGTCGTTCGCCGTCCCTCGCTCGCCGGAGCCGGTCTTGTCGCCCACGCGCCAGTCCTCGGGCAGGCCCGCGCGCAGTCGCGCGCCTCCGGTCTTGTTGCCGAGCAGCCAGGCGGCGAGCTGTTTGCGCGAACTGCTGGACAGCGTCGATCCGAGCACCAGCGTCTTCAGGTCGCGCGCCATCGCGGCCGGTGCGGTCGTGTCGCGGGGATCGCCTAGCAAAGCTTGGTTGAGCGTCGGCTCCGTGCGGTCGAGCCGCGTCACTCCATCGCCGAGCGAGCGTGCGAAGCGGGTGATCGCCTGCGGACCGCCAAGCCGCGCGAGCAGCAGGTTCGCCGCCGTGTTGTCGCTGTAGGTCATCGCCGCCGCGCAGAGTTCGGCGAGCGTCATCCCTTCGCCGCCCGTGCGTTCTTTGGTGACCGGGGAGTATTCCAGCAGGTCGCCCGTGCCGAAACGGATACGCCGGTCCAGATCTTCCTTGCCGGCGTCGACATGCGCCAGGATGGCGCCGCACGCGAGAACCTTGAAGGTGCTGCACATCGGGAAGCGCTCGTTGGCGCGCTGACCGGCGACAGCGCCGGACGCGGTGTCGATCGCCGCCACACCCAAGCATCCGCCGCTCTCCCGCTCGAGCCGCGCGAGTTCCGGCACGAGGTTGCCGAACGACGGCGCCGCACAGGCCACACCGAGCCGGTTCCCGGCCGCGAGGCCCCAAGCGGACAAACATCCTGCGCCAAACCGCCGTCTGCTGATCATGCTGGCCTTCCTGGTTCGCGACGCATGGATTTGGCGCACGAAACGGAAGATGGCAACCGGCGACCTGTGAAGGGGTCTCGCAAGGCGGTCCGGACGTCGAAACAGATCCGGCCACAGCATGGCTATTGTTTTTGCCTTGAGGCATGCGCAAGGCGCGCCGAGGGTCGCGATCGCCGCCGGGGCCGACAGCCACCGCGCGCGCCGCGCCTACGCATAGGCCGGATTCGTCGGGACGCTGTGGTCCCCACCGCGGACGGCCCGGCGGAGCTGATGCTGTTCACGGGATGAGCACACGGCGTCGACGCGCCGAAGACTTCAATTGGCCTTCAGGATGCGCACCGCGTCGGCGCCGAGCGTCAGTGTCGGAGCATCGCCGTCCAAACGCACCGCCTCTCCGGTGAGCAGGTCGAGGAACGCATCGCTTCCCGAGAAGTCCGCCGCGTCGGCCGGCAACTGCACCCGCGCCAGCGACGTCCCAAAGTTGAGCAGCACCAGGATCCGTTCGCCGCTCCCGTCCTTTCTCTCGTAGGCGAGCACGCGCTCCTCCGGAGCGACCGCAAGCATGCGGATCGCGCGCGAGCGCAGCGCCGGATGCTCGCGGCGAAGCGCGGCGAGCCGCGCGTACCAAGTCTCGAGTCCGTCGCGGTCGCGCCAATCGATCGGCTTCGTGTCCCGGTACGGCTGATAGACGGCGCCCACCTCCTCTCCGGTATAGACCGAGGGAATTCCCGGCAACGTGAACAGCATCGCGGTTGCCACGCGCAGCCGGTCGATGCCGTAACGCGCGATGAAACGCGCGCCGGTGTCGTTGTTGTCGAGAAAGCGGAACACCAGAATGTCGGAGATCGACCGCTCGATCGCGGCGCGCAGACGCCTGGCGATATCGGCCTCGTGTTCGAAGGCGTCGCGCCACGCCCAATGGCCGAGATGTTCCGACCAGTCGTAGGCCACGTCGAACCCGTTCCGGCCGTAATACGGATCGCGAACGGACGCTTCCGCGAGCAACAGCAGATCGGGCTTGATCCGCTTGAGCTCCGCGCGCCACCGCGGCCAGAAATCCGGCGCGCGCTCGCGCGGACCCCAGGCGGCGTCGACCCGAAAGCCATCCACGTCGAATTCACGCACCCAATACGAGAACGCCTCGATGATGAGGCGCTGGACCTCCGAGTTGCGGTAGTTGAGGTTCTTGAGGTTCTGCCACTCGAAATAGTGCCTGGCCTCGCCGTTCGGATCACGAGAGAAAAAGTCGAAATAGGGCGACGAGCGTCCATGTGCGATCGTGTCGGCGAAATAGGCGTTCTGCTCGGAGAGATGATTGGGAGCGAAATCGATGATCACCCGCATGCCGCGGGCGTGTGCGGCCGCGATCAACTGGCGAAAATCCTCGCTCTTGCCGATGTCGGGCCGGATGCGGAAATAGTCCGTCACCGCGTAGCCGAAGTCGCCCGGCGGGGTGTCGGTGATCGGCGAGAGCCAGAGCGTGTTGATGCCGAGCGCGGCGAGCCGGTCGAGCCGGGCCGTGACGTCGGAGAGGCCGCGCGGCCCGAACAGCTTCGGCACGACTCCATAGATCACGGCGCGGTCGATCCAGGCGGCATGATCGCGCCCTGGGTCGACCACTTCCGGCCGTCCGCCCTTGAGACGGAACATCGCCGTGCTTTCGTCCGCGCGGCCCGCCGCGTCCGTCACTTTCAGGGTTACGTAATATTCGCCGTCCGGCGCATTCGTCGGCAGCACGATCCTGGAACCACGGGAGGGCAAGCCAGGGAGCACCGCCGGACTGCCGGCACGCGCGCGCCATTGGTAGACTTCGATCGCGCTCGGCTGCACCGGCGCCTGCCGGCTCTCGCTCGCGTCGAGCACCACCCCGGCCTCCGCGACGGAAACGCGGATCCGCGCCGTCGGCACGTTGCGCAGTCGCACGCGCCACTCCTGCCGCACGCTTTCACCGCGCGGCGCTCCGTGCTCCCGGCACTCCGCCTCGACCACGTTCTCGCCCGGCTTGAGCGGCACGCGAACCTGGGTGTCTCCCGGTCGTGACGGCACGACGACGGTCCCGAGCGGCGACGAGACCGCGACGTGATCGCAGCGCTCGTCCGTCACCTGCACGTCGACCGGCTTGACGAACGTCCACGCATCCCCGCCGGTGGTGCCGAATGCAAGCGCGCCGCCGTCCGCGGCGGGTGGACGCACCAGCAGCGCCAACCCGACGAGAACAATGCGAAACGGGATCGAACACCGCATGATGACCGGCGAAGACCTGGGGATGTCGGACTCGGCGACGGAAAGCGGGATCGAAGCCCCGTTACGTCCGACCGGGTGATCGAGGTTCCGCGATCAGAGGCCGCCCGGTGGAACCGATTCGGGCCGATCCGCCAGCTCCATCGGCTCGGGCGGGAACCCGGGATCGAGATCATTGGCGATCAAGCCGCGGCTCTGGCGCCGGACGAGAGAGGCATAATAGCCCCCGGCGCGCAAGAGCGCGGCATGAGTTCCCCTCTCGACGATCTTTCCGTCCTTGAGGACGATGATGCAATCGGCGTTGACGACCGTCGCGAGCCGGTGGGCGATCACGAACGTCGTTCGCCGCCTAATCAGGACGTGCAGCGCGTCCTGCACAGCTTCCTCCGATTCGGCATCCAGTGCCGACGTAGCCTCATCGAGCACCAGAATCGGCGGGTCCTTGAGCAGCGCGCGTGCGATGGTAATTCGCTGACGCTCGCCGACCGACAAGAGACTGCCGCGTTCCCCCACGAGCGAGTCGTACCGGTCCGGCAACCGGTTGATGAACTCCTCCGCATGCGCCGCCCGCGCCGCGGCGGCGATCTGTTCGTCCGTTGCATTGGGTCGGCCGTAGGCGATGTTGGCGCGGATCGTGTCGTTGAACAGCAGCGGATCCTGCAGCACGACGCCGATGTTCTTGCGCAGCGAGCTCTGCCGGATGGTTCGCACGTCGCGCCCGTCGATCAGGATGCGCCCCTCCTGCGGATCGTAGAAGCGCATCAGAAGGGCCATGAGCGTCGTCTTGCCCGATCCGCTCGGCCCAACGATCGCAAGCGTCTGGCCGGGCTCGACGTGAAGCGAGATCCCATCGATCAGCGGCCGACCCTCCTGCTCGTAGCGAAATCGGACATTCTCGAACCTGATGTCGCCGCGCACATCGGTCAGTTCCGTCGCGCCGGCGGAATCGCCGAGATGCTCCTGGACATTGAGGATCCCGAAGATCTCGTCGAGCGAAACCACCGCCTTGCGCAGGCTCGAGTAGATCCCGCTCAGACCCTGCACCGGGCCGAACAGGCCGCCCACATAGCCGAGAAACGCGATCACGGTTCCGATCGTGATCTGGCCGTTCACCGCCAGATAGGCGCCGAGGCCGATCGCCCACAGCCGCGCCACCGCGATCGAGAGGTTGCTGGCGGCGCCGTAGCCGGTATCGGTCGCGACGCCGCGGATGACCACCCGATTGGCCGCCGAGACGTCGCGCAGGAAGCGCGATTTCTCCACGTCTTCCATGGCGAAGCTGCGCACCACCATGATTCCGGAGAGCACCTCGTTGAAGCGGGAGTAGATGTGCGCCCAGCGATCTAGAAGCGTTCGCTCGCGGCGCGTCTGCTCGGGCCCGGCCCGCATCGCGATCAAGGCCGGCATGGGCGCGAACACGAGCACCACGAGCGCCAGACGCCAGTCCAGATTGAACATGATCACCACGGCGATGCACAGGAAGATGATCGACGGCAGCACGTTGAAGAGAATCAGGCTGACCGCGTTGGTGAAGCCCTGGATGCTGCGGTCGAGCCGCGTCATGATGGCGCCGATGCCCTCGCTGCGCTGCATGCGCAGCGGCATCTTGTGCAATTTGCCGACCGTCGCTTCCAGCAGCGCGTATTGCAGGCCGAGGCGCGTGCGCCACGTCAGCCAGTTCGCGGCCCCGTCCATCACTTCGCGCAGCACAGCGCAGGCCGCGAGCGCGGCGATGCCGACGACGAGCATCCGCCCGCCCTGCTGCGCTGAGAGTTCGTCGAAGACCGATTTGAGGATCAGTGGTTCGATTGCATTGACCGCCGCCACGGTCAGGGTGAGCGCCACGATGATCGCGATCGCATGACGCTGGGGGAATGCGAACTGAACCGCCTGGTGCAGCCGCCTCGGCTGGCTCGAAAGCGGTCGCGCGAAGCCGCCGCCGGGACGGTCCGATGCCTTGTCTGCGCCGCCACCCGAATCGGCCGCGGCTGCCGGAAGGATTCGCGCCAGCACTCCTCGTCGGCCACCGGTCATCAGCGGACTCCCGCGCTGGTGACGTCAACGGGCCGGATGGTGGTCGGTTCGCGCGCGCGACTTCCCGCACGCTGCGCCGCGATGCCTCGCGGAGCCAATCGCCCGATCCTTCGAGGGGTGAACGCCCCCGTCCGATACCGGACAGGCACTCACCGGTCGGATGCCGCTCGACTGATGAACTTGTGGAACCGACTCACCTCCCCGGATTCGGT
>CAZIGW010000271.1:0-11417 GCA_964538565.1 uncultured Hyphomicrobiales bacterium
GCATGCCAAGCTTGTCGAGCTTCTGCGCGGCGGAAAATCCCTTGAAGCCGCGCTCGACGACGAATGCCGTGATGCCGCGCGCACCGGCGGTCGGATCGGTCTTGGCATAGACCACCGCGACGTCGGCGAGCGGTCCGTTGGTGATCCACATCTTCGAGCCGTTGAGGACGTAGCGGTCGCCGCGCCGGTCGGCGCGCGTGCGCATGGCGACGACATCGGAGCCCGCGCCCGGCTCCGACATGGCGAGCGCGCCCACGTGCTCGCCGGAGACGAGCTTGGGCAGATAGCGGCGCTTCTGCTCGCTCGTGGCGTTGCGGCGGATCTGGTTCACGCACAGATTGGAGTGCGCGCCGTACGACAGGCCGACCGCCGCCGAGGCACGGCTCACCTCCTCCATGGCGACGCAGTGCGCCAGATAGCCGAGCCCGGCGCCGCCGAATTCCTCCTCGACCGTGATGCCGAGCAGCCCGAGCTTGCCGAGCTCCGGCCAGAGGTCGCGCGGAAACGTGTTGCTGCGGTCGATCGCGTCTGCGCGCGGGGCGATGGCGGCGTCGGCGAAACGGCGCACGTTCTCGCGCAGGCGGTCGAGATCCTCGCCGAGCCCGAAATCGAAGCCGCTCCATGCATTGCGCGCCATGCCCGCCCGCCTTTCCGGTCGCCGCCGATCTTATCGCGAGGAGCGGCGGCCTGTCAGGGTCGACGGGCGCTCCCGGGCCCTCTCCGCGGGCTCACCGAAGTCCGAACCAGAGCGTGGCGATGCCCAGGAAGGAAAAGAAGCCGACCACGTCGGTGATCGTGGTGACAAACACGCCGGAGGACACCGCGGGATCGGACCGCAGCTGACGCAGCACCAGTGGAATGAGAATGCCGCCGAGCGCGCCGGCCACCAGGTTGCAGATCATCGCAAGCCCGATGACGAGCCCGAGATCCGGCATCTTGAACCACGCGTAGGCGGCGACGCCGGTGATCACCGCGAACGCGCAGCCGTTGACGAAGCCGACGAGAATTTCGCGCAGCACGACCCGCCAGGCGTTCGCGTCGCCGAGCTCGCGCGTCGCGAGCGCACGCACCGCGACCGTCATGGTCTGCGTCGCGGCGTTGCCGCCCTGGCTCGCCACGATCGGCGCCAGCACCGCGAGGGCGACCATCTTCTGCAGCTGGCCCTCGAACAGGCCGAGCACCGAGGACGCCAGGAACGCGGTCGCCAGATTGACGAGCAGCCAGTTGAAACGGCCGCGCGCGATGGTCCACACCGAGTCGGAGAGCTCTTCGTCGCTCTTGACGCCGCCCAGCGCCTTGAGGTCCTCGTCGGCTTCCTGTTCGATCACGTCGACGACGTCGTCGATGGTGATGACGCCGACCAGGCGGTCGCCCTCGTCGACGACGGGCGCCGCCACGAGGTTGTAGCGCTCGAACAGGCGCGCCACCTCCTCCTGGTCGTCGGTCGCGCGCACGCGCCGGCGCTCCGGGTCCATCAGTTCGGCGATCGGAACGGGCCGCTTGGTGCGCAGCAGCCGGTCGAGGGAAACCGCGCCGAGCAGGTGATTGGCCTCGTCGACCACGTAGAGCTCGTAGAAGCGCTCCGGCAGTTCGCTCGTCTCGCGCATGTAGTCGATGGCGTGCCCGACCGTCCATGACGGCGGCACGGCGATCAAGTCCGTCTGCATCCGCCGGCCGGCGGACTGGTCCGGATAGTGCAGGCTGCGCGCCAGCGCCACGCGCTCGGGCGGCGGGAGCTGCTCGAGGATCTCGACCTGATCCTCGCGCGGCAGGTTCTCGAGGATGTAGACTGCGTCGTCCGAACTGAGCTCGCGCACACCCTCGGCGACGGTTTCGGCGGGCAGCTCCTCGAGGATGTCCTCGCGCACCGAATCGTCGACCTCGACCAGCGCCGTGAAGTCGAAGTCCGAGCCCAACAGCTCGATGAGCCGCGGCCGCTGGTCGGGGTCGAGCGCCTGCAGCAGCGCGCCGGCGTCGGCCTGGTGCAGGTCGGCGACGAGCGCGCGCAGCGTCGCTAGGTCTTCCCCGGCGATCGCCTCGGCGACGCGCTCCACGTACTCGTGGCGGATCGCGCCATCCTCGTCGCGCAATGCAAGAGGCGCGTGGGCGGACGCCTGCTCTGCCGCGGTCATGTCCTTTTCATCGAGCATGCCGAGCCCCGGCGCGTGGTTGATCGAATGTGAGCGACGGACCGGCCGGACACTCGACGCGGGCATGGCCCGGCCGCGAGCCGCTTGTTCGGTCCCCACTCAACAAGGATGTCGCTCCCGAGATTCGCGTGCAGCCGGTCGAGGGGGCGGCGCAAGCCTGACCGCGCGAATGCGAAGCTCGGCGAGCAGATATCGAGCGCTTGTACGCTCCGCATTCCGGCGTGGCAAATGGCAAGTGAACGGGGCATGAAATACCAGCATGCGCACTGCCATGACTCCGGCGGCGGCCCCCGCCGGCCAGCCTCCTTCGCCCAAGGCTTGCGGCGGGACCCTGCTTGCCTGTCTCGTTTTCCTCGCCGTCACGGTAGGGCCGACGGCCCCGCGCGCGGCCCCGTGCCCAGGCGGCGATCCGGACGCGCTCGGAACCGAGCGGGTGCTCGCCGTCGATGCACGGACGACCCCGCGCGTCGGCCGCAAGCAGTTTCCGGCGACGCTCGCGCTCGCTGATAAGGAGGTCGTGCTGACGTTTGATGACGGTCCCTGGCCCGGCACGACCCCGCGCGTGCTCGACGCGCTCAGGCACGAGTGCGTACGCGCGACGTTCTTCCTGCTCGGTCAGAATGCCGCCGGCAATCCCGCGCTGGTACGGCGCGAGCTTGCCGAGGGCCACACGGTCGCCTCGCACACCTATTCCCATCCGCTGCTCGACCGCATGCCGCCTGCCCGTGCGCAGGCGGAGATCGAGCGCGGGATCGCCGCGGTCGACACGGCGGCCACTGGCGGGCCGCGCCGCGACCCGGTCGCGCCCTTCTTCCGCTTTCCGGGATTTGCCTCGACGCCCGCCCTGCTCGACTGGCTCGCGGCGCGCGGCATCGTCGTCTTCGGCGCCGACCTGTGGGCGAGCGACTGGGACTCGATGTCTCCCGAAACGCAGTTGCGGCTGGTGCTCGGCCGGCTCGAAGCGCGGCGCGGCGGCATCGTACTTTTCCATGATACGAGGAAGCAGACCGCGGCGATGCTGCCGGTATTCCTACGGGAGTTGAAGAAACGCGGCTATCGCATTGTCCACGTTATGCCGGCGGCGCGCACCGCATCCGCCCCGACCGGCCGCTGACGCCCGGCTATCGCGCAAAAGACACAATGCGTGAACCGAATCTTAATTCGGGGCGACTGTTATGCACTATTCGCGTGCGTAACCAGGTATTCCTGTGCATGCTTGATCATCAGCCTGCACGCCGATGAGACGCGCCGGAAGGGGCCGAAGGACTGCTAGTCCGTACCGTTGGTCGAGGTTTGAACGAAAATGCGCGGCACCGGAGTTTTCACCTGCGTTCTTGCCTTCCTGGCGGGCGTGGCGGCGGCCAAAGCGGCCGATTGCCCCGGCAATCCCGATGCGATCGGCACCAGCCGGGTGATCGCCGTCGATCCGAGCGAGCACGCCCGCGTCGGCACGATGCAGTACCGGGAAACGCTTCCGCTCGAGGACCACGAGGTCGTCCTGACGTTCGACGACGGTCCGCTGCCTCCCTACACCAACCGGATCCTCGACATCCTGGCTTCGCAGTGCGTGAAGGCGACGTACTTCATCGTCGGCCGCATGGCGCACGCCTACCCGGACACGCTGCGGCGCATCTACAGCGAAGGCCACACGATCGGGACGCACAGCCAGAACCATCCGCTGAGCCTCAATCGGCTGCCGACAGCCCGCGCCGAGCAGGAAATCGACGACGGCATCGCGTCGGTGACGTCCGTCCTCGGCGATCCCAGGGAGGTCGCGCCGTTCTTTCGCGTCCCCGGACTCGCGCGCACGCCGGCGATCGAGCAGTACCTTGCCGCCAAGGGCATCATGACCTGGAGCGCCGATTTCCCCGCCGACGACTGGAAGCGCATCGGTCCGGCCGAGATCATGAAGCGCGCCCTGACCCGGCTCGAGGCCAAGGGCAAGGGGGTTCTGCTCCTGCACGACATTCACCCCGCAACCGCGCTGGCGCTGCCCGGGCTCCTGCACGAGCTCAAGGTGCGCGGCTATCGCATCGTCCAGGTGGTGCCGGCGAGCCCGGAACACCCGAAGACCGAGACGACCGCCGCCCAATGGCTGATGCATCCGGGCAAGGCGCAGGAGCCGCCGGTCGCAAGCCTCGATGTGGATCCCGCCCCGCCCGAACTGCCGGCGCCGAGCATGCGGGACTTCAGCGCGCCGGAACTGGGCGCCATCCACCCGTTCGGCCCGCGGCACGTCGCGCGGCGCGGCCGCGTGCCGTTGCCGCCCGCCCCGCTGTGGCCGCCGGTGCAGAACGCGAGCCTCGATGCGGCGGCGGTCCTGCCGGTTCCGGGGCCGGAGAGCTTCGGCTACTCCGACGCGTTGCAGCCGGTGATCCCGGTGTTCGTCACGCACGCAGCCGGCCACTTCTCGATGCTCTCGACGCGGCCCGCGAACGCACCCCGCGCCGCGGCCCTGACGCGGACGGCCGACGGCGCCGCGCAGCCGCGCGCCAAGCGCGCGCCCTCCTCGATCGAGGATATTCTGGAAATGACGCGCTGACGGCGGCCGACGCCGAGACGCAATCCGCCTCGCGACGCCGGTTCCGGCTCCCGCCACCCGGGCTCCGTTCGCCCGCATCGTCCGCGGCGAACCGGAATTCACCTCGCCGGATCGACCCTAGAGAAACTGCAGCGCCAGATAGAACGCGGCGACGACCGCGACCACGGCGTAGGGACTGATCCTGGTGAGATAGAGCACCACCGTGGTGATCGCGGTGGTGGCGAGCGCCAGCGGCCCCGCGTGGGCGGCCTGCAGCACCGCGGCCGCGCCGGCAAAAATGAGACCCACCGCAACCGGAACGAGGCCTTGCTCGATCGCGCGCCGCCACGGTGAGGTTTCGCCGCGTTGCCACCAGCTCGTGGCGAAATAGACGACGAACGAGGACGGAACGTAGATCGCGAAGGTCGCGATCAGCGAACCGAGGAAGCCGGCGACCTGGTAGCCGATGAGCGCGGCGACCAGGGTGCTCGGCCCCGGCGCCGCGCGCGAGAGGGCGAACAGGTCGGTGAATTCCCGGTTGGTGAGCCACCCGTGCACGTCGACCGTCTGGTGCTGGATGTCGGCGACGATCGCCTGCCCGCCGCCGAAGGAGAGGATCGACAACGGCGCGAAGACGACGACAAGTCCGAGCAGGCGGTTATCCATCGCGGCGGCCCCGCTCGCGCACGTAGGAGGCAAGGACGCTGAGCGGCACCGCGACCGCGACGACCGGCACCATCGGCCAGTGCAGCACGCCGATCACCACGAAGATGCCGACCGCGATGGCGATCGGCAGCGGCGCCCGCTCGAGCTGCGCGGCCACCTTCGTGCCGACCGACAGCGTCGCGCCGACGCCCGCCGCGGCGACGCCGCCGAGGACGAAATGGGTCGCCGGCAGGTCACCGAAGCTTCGGTACAGGTAGCCCATCAGCATGATAACGCAGAAGGCGGGTACGACCATGCCGCAGACCGCGACCGCCGCGCCCAGTCCGCCGCGCACCTGCAGGCCGATGTAGAGCGCGAGATTGACCGGATTGGCGCCCGGCAGGACCTGGGAGATGGTGAAGCCCGACAGGTAGGCGCGGTCGTCCAGCCATTTGCGGCGCTCGACGCTTTCCGAATGCATCATCGCCTGCGTGCTGCCGCCGAAAGCCGTCAGACCGATCTTGAGGAAGCTCCAGAACAGGGCGATCACGCCCGCGTCGCCGCGCGACGGCGCGGACGCGGGCGGACTTTCCGACGTCATGCGATCTCCTCCGAGCTGGACCGTCTCCCCCGAAGATCCGACGCGCAGGACACTCCGGACCTGCGCTGAATCTCTTTTGCAGCGCTCCATATCGGGCCACGCGAGATCGGGCAAGCCGCGATCCGGCATTCCCGTCCGGCGTCCTGAGCATCGGACGTGCCGGCGCACGCGCGTGTGTCCGTCATCGGCGCGCCATCGGCCGGTGCGACATTGAATGCCACGCCGACTCGCGTCGGCGTTGCCGCGGGCAGCGGTCAGAACTTTTGTCGAGATTCTTCGTTATGCAGCCAGCGGACCGCACGATGCGCCCCCGTCGTGTCCCCTCGTCCCCCCTGCGCCGAGCGCGTCCACCCTTTCCGAGGAGGTTTCCCATGGCAAAGAGCCCAGCCGGCGAAGCACGCGAAGCCGCCGAGAGCGTGAGCGAACACAACCGGGAACACGTGCGCCGTGGCGTGGAACAGGCCAAGGACACCATGGAGCAGAGCGCCGCCCAGACCAGGGAGGCCGCGAACTACGGGCTTGGCTGGATGCGCGACTTCGCCGAACAGAGCGTGGCGCAGAGCAAGGTGATGTTCGACGGCCTGTTCACCACCGCGTGCCGTGCGATCGAGACCTTCGACCAGCAGGCGGCGGAGGTCCGCCACGGCTCGATCTCGCTCGCCGAGCGGGCGCTCGCCAACACCTTCGACTACGCGCAGAAATGCGCGCGCGCCAGCAATCCGCAGGAGATGGCCAAGCTGCAGTCCGAATTCTTCGAGCGCCAGGCGCAGATCTTCGCCGATCATTCCAAGGACATCGGCCAGAAGATGATGCAGGCGGCGGACCAGACGGCAAAGACCACGATGGCCGGCATTCAGTCGACCGGCGAGAGGGCGTGGCGCCGCGCCGAATCGAGCGCCGCGATGAGTTGAAGCCGGTCGCCGCTCGCGAAAAGGCGTGAGCGCCTCGCCACGACCGCTGCGGCCGCTGGAACCGGCGCGGAGAAATCGTGGCGCGGGCGCGGCGAAGCGGGCGCGCATGGCCACGTCTTTTGCGACGATCCGCAGCATCGCACCGCCGTGCGAGGAAATCGACGCGCGGTCCCGGCGCACGCGATCGGACGGCGGAACCGCACCGATCCCTGGAGAGTCTCCGAGATGGTTGAGAGAAGGACGTAGCGGTTGGTGCCGAGTTCCGACACCCCGCCGCGCAGGTACGGTGCGCGGCCGAAGCAGTCAGGGGGACATGCCCACTTGCCATCGCTGACGCCCCTGCGCGGTGTCGCCGCGTTGTGGGTGGTCGCATTCCACTACGGCACGCAGGTCTTCCCCAATCTTCCGGCCGCGCACTACACGCATGTCGTCGCCAAGGGCTACCTCGCGGTCGACCTGTTCTTTCTGCTCAGCGGATTTGTGATCACGCACGTCTACCACGGTGCGTTCGTCGAGCGCGTCGACAAGCGGCGCTATTGGAGCTTTCTCGCCGCGCGCATCGCGCGTCTCTACCCGGCGCACATCTGGGTGCTGCTGCTGTTCGTGGCGACGACGCTCGGACTGCACGCGGCGATCCGCGCCGACGCAGACCCGCTCATTCCGCTCGGGGGTCCGCGCTCGCTGCTCGCGGTCTTCGCCAACCTGTTCATGGCGCAGGGGCTGCACGCGAGCGCGCTGAGCTGGAACTATCCCGAATGGTCGGTCAGTCTCGAATTCCTCGCCTATCTGGCGTTGCCCTTCCTGCTGCCGCGGCTGTCGCGCGCCGGGGCGGCCGGCAGAACGGTCACGGCGCTGTGCGCCTTCGCGGTCCTCGCGCTGCTCTGGCGGCTCTCGCCGGATTTCAACCAGTGGGACGGGCCGCTGGCGCTGCTGCGCTGCCTGCCGGAGTTCCTGCTCGGCGCCCTGCTCTACACCGTGCATCGGAGCGGCGCCGGGGCCGCGATTCTCTCGCGCGACCGGACCTTACTCGCGACCGCGCTCGGCACCGCGCTCATGGTCCATTGGGGCGCGCCCGACATCCTGATCGTGCCGACTTTCGCCGCCCTCATTCTCGCCGCGGTCGCCAACGACGGCCGCGCGCATGCGCTCGTCAACGCACGCGGCCTCGTCTGGCTCGGCGAGATTTCCTATTCGCTCTATCTCCTGCACGGCTTCGTCCAGTTCGTCACCACGGACGTTCTGTTGCGGGGATTCGGCGTCGGCGATCCGGCCTCGCTCTCGCAGCCGGTCTCGGCCGCCGTCCTCTTCCTGATGCTGGCGAGCACGTTCGTGCTGGCGGCCTTCAATCATCGTCACATCGAGCTCGCCGGCCGACGCCTGCTGCGCGCGGCGCTGCTGCCGGCGCGGACGTCCCGCTCCGCTCCCCCAGTGCCGGCGAGCCACGGCCTTCGCTGCCTGCCGGATTCGCGGACCTGACACCCGCCGCTTGGCGCGGGCCGGGATGCGGAACGCGACATCGCGCGGCGGCGACCGAATGGACGCGTTCCAGGCCGCCGCGGCCAACGCCGACTTCGCCAAGGTGAAGGATTTCTATCTGATCCTCACCGACCAGCCGGGCGACAGGAGCCGGCCGATCACGGCGGACCAACCAGCCCTTTGTTCGGGAATTGAGCAGGCGTCGCGAGCCGGCCCTGCGCTGCCTCCGGCGGCGGCGCCATCCCGGTCGCCGATGCCGCCGCAGCAGGCCAATGCACAGGAACGCCGCGACGGACGACCGGCGCGCCCTCGAGGAAGCCTCTCGAGCAGGTGCCGAGGGTTCGGAAATCTGCGGGCAGGCTCTTCCGGAGCGAGGTTCTCGCCGTCATGCTGCTGTAACGAAGCCGTCATAGACGCGCGCCATGGCAGACCGCTCCTTCAACGTCCTGTTTCTCTGCACCGGAAATTCGGCGCGCTCGATCATGGCCGAGGCGATCCTGAACAAGGTCGGCGGCGGCAGGTTCCGAGCCTACAGCGCCGGCAGCCAGCCGAAGGGACAGGTGCATCCGCAGAGCCTGCGGCTGCTGTCGAGCCTCGGCTACGACACGCGGGGGCTGCGCTCGAAGTCGTGGGCGGAATTCAGCACGCCCGACGCGCCGCAGATGGATTTCATCTTCACCGTCTGCGACAACGCCGCCGGCGAGGCCTGCCCGGTCTGGCCCGGCAAGCCCGTGACGGCGCACTGGGGAATTCCCGATCCCGCGGAGGCGAGCGGCTCCGATCGCGAGGTCGCCCTGGCCTTTGCGCAAGCCCACGGGATGCTCGCGCAGCGCATCGCCGTCTTCACGGCGCTGGCGTTGTCGTCTCTGGACAAGATCAGCCTGCAGGCCAGGCTGCGCGAGATCGCCGAACTGGGATCGCCGGCGACGGCGCAGCCGTGAAGCCGACGCGTCTTCAACAGGCCGTTGCCGAGTTCGTGGGCACGGCCTTCCTGCTGGCGACCGTGATCGGCTCGGGCGTCATGGCATTCCGGCTGGCCGGCGGCAACGGCGCGCTCGCCCTGTTGTGCAACACGCTGCCGACCGGCGCGATCCTGACCATCCTGATCCTGACGTTCGGCCCGGTCTCCGGCGCGCACTTCAATCCCGCGGTGTCGCTCGCGTTTGCGCTGCGCGGCGAGGTTCCATGGAACACCGCATTTCTCTACATCGGATGCCAGGTGATCGGCGCGATCGCGGGTGTCTGGGCGGCGCACGTCATGTTCGAACTGCCGATCTGGCAGGTTTCCGAAACGGTGCGTACGGGCCTGGGACAATGGATTGCCGAAGCGATCGCGACGTTCGGCCTCGTGCTGACGATCTTCGGCTGCCACGCGGGGGCCCGCGGCGCGGTCGCCTACGCGGTCGGGCTCTACATCACCGCCGCCTACTGGTTCACCGCGTCGACGTCGTTCGCGAATCCGGCCGTGACGATCGCGCGCGCGATGTCCAACACGTTCGCCGGCATCGCCCCGGGCGGCGTGCTCGCGTTCGTTCTCGCGCAGCTTCTCGGCACGATCGCCGCACTGGCCTTGGCGCGCTTTTTGTGGAAGCAGGCCGACCCGGTTTAGCGGCCCGCGCCGCGCAGCCACAGGTGCGGGAGCCGCCTTGCGGGCCCGCCGACACGCTGGATGCAAAGCCTGGTGCGGTCGAGAGGAGACCAGCCCTCCGAGCGTCCGCCACTGAAATCACAAGGCTTTCCGGCGTCTCCGCGTCGCGCTCTGTAGCGCGTTTTGTAGCGGGCGTGAAGTGACCACTACTTCAGCCGCCGCTTTTCCACATACGCAGCTCGGTCAGCCAGGCAACTTCAAGCCGCCGTTGGACCAGCAACCCCCGTGCCTCCATCTCGGCCATTGGTCGTCCCCCATTGCAGCCTCCGTTCCCCTCTTGGGCCGTCGCGTACCCTCTCACCATGTCAGCAGGTGCATTGCGGAGCGGCACCATGTCGAGGCGTTTCGCGCCAAGGCCCGATGACCCGTAGGAGGCTGTCCTATGGGATAAGCGGTACATTCAAGGGCCGTGAGCCCGCTAGCAGCGCCGCCGACAGCAACAGCCGCCGCATTAAGTTGCACCTGAACACTGGACCATGCCCGCGAAGCGGGCCCGTGCAGCGGCTGCTGCATTAGGGACACCTTCACCACTTACCCGCTTTGCCAAAACCCCGTGACCGCCCCTGCGGTCGCTCTGGGCGCGGTCTTGGGGCGGACCTTCCTCACATAACCAGAGAAGATGCCGGCGAAAAGAATCGACCTCCCGACCACCTCGGCCGAGGAAAGCGCTGACGCGCTGACCTGCCCGACGACCCAAGTAGTACAATTCCGTAGAGAAGGTTCTCTTCCACGGATTTGTACTAGCCCCACCAGCCCCGGCCCGCTTGCTGCCAAGGCAATTGCGGACCTTCGGCAGACGTTCGCCCTGAAAGGGCACCACCCGTCGTCCGCGATGCGGACTGCGCTGGAAGCTCTCACGGACACGATGGAGCGGATGGCGGACGGGACCGCCACGCCCGCCGTCCACGTCACGAGCCTCGACCCCGGTGTCGGCAAGACGCAGGCGGTCGCACACTTTCTGAGAGCCCTAACGGCCTCCAAAGACCATGCTGCCGTGTCCGCGCTCGTGTGCGTCGGGCGGCTCGCGCAAATCGAGGATTTTGTCCGTGAGGTCGATCTTCCGGTTGACGCCTTCGCGGTGTTTACCGGCGACCGCGATCTAAACAAGCTCGGCTGCGTCGCTCCCGCGCACGCCCGCGTTCTCTTCACCACTCACTCTATGGTCGAGAGCAGGTGTGAGGGCCGCGCGTTCAGTGAAGTGGCGGAACTGCAATACCGTCGTCAGCCCCGCGATGTCCGCATTTGGGACGAAGCGATCCTTCCCGGACGAGCGGTGACGCTGTCCCGCGACGACGTGGCGTCGCTGCTCAAGCCCATGCGCCGCCACCACCCGAAGATCGCCACGGCGCTCGACACACTCTTTACCGACCTCGTCACCATCGAAGACGGCGCTCAGTACACCGTGCCTGATTTGGCGCGAAGCTGCGGCGTCGGCCTCAACGAGGCCCTTTGTGTTGTCGAAGAT
>CAZIGW010000272.1:0-3264 GCA_964538565.1 uncultured Hyphomicrobiales bacterium
GCGCGCTGCAGATTCCGGGCTTCGTCCCGCCGGCCGTGGCGATCGCACGCATGATCGAGACCATCGCCGGCTTGAGGCTCGCGGACAGCGGCCGCTTCTTACAAACCGACGGCACCGATCATCCCTGGTAGGTGTCCGAGACGTCGCGGGGGGACACTGCCATGAAGAAGACGCTCGTGTGTATCGGAATGCTGCTCGCCGGCTTCATTGCGACCGGGGATGCGCAAGTACCGCCGGTTCCGGCCGACGACCAGCTAGCGATGCTCGCGAGCCCCGACCCCAAGCTCGCTCGCAACAAGAAGCTCGTGTTCGATTTTTGGCGCATCGTGTACGAGGGCGGCCACATCGAGGAAGCCCCGAAGTACATGGCCGAGGGCTACATTCAGCACAACCCGAACGTGCCGTCCGGGCGCGCGGCGGTCATGGAGCTGTTTCGCAAGACGCGGCCGCCGAAGCCCATCGCGCCGCGCATGAAAATGCCGGTCATCAGCATCATCGCGGAGCGCGACCTCGTGATGGTGAGCCATGTGCGCAAGGTGCGCGATCGCGCCAATCCGCAGCACGTCTACTCGATCACGTGGTTCGACGTATTCCGCATCGACGATCAGGGGCTGATCGCCGAGCACTGGGACCCCTCCGAGAGGTGGGTGGACGGCAAGCCGCCCGGCGCGGAGTTCTTCGCCGAGTGGGATCGTTGAAGTCGATCGTGCGCGCGTCCGCGCTGCGCGCTTAGTACGCGCGCCAGCGCGACGCCCGCGCGACAGCGCCGAGTGCGATCACCGCAAGCGCGCCAATCGCGACGGCGCGCCACGGATCGCTCCGAACGAAATTCGCCGTGGTGCGGAGACCGCTGGTCGTGCCGCGCAGCGTCTTGGCCGCGATTGCGCCCACTTGCGGGCTGACATTCTCCATGCGCCGGCGCGCGCTCTTCACCGTTGCCCAGGCCCGCGTGCGCAGCTTGTCCGCGGCGGCGCCCTTGTGCTCCTTGAGATCCTCGAGCAACGCCTCGACGCTCTCGATCAGGTCCTCGAGGTTGTCCTGGATCTCATCGCCCAACGCTGCGGCTCGGTTTGCCATGTGCACGCCTCCAGCCTCGAAATGAAAGAGGCCGCGGGAAGCGGCCTCTTGTGTGACTTCGAGAACGATCCAGCCCGGAGGTGGAATCTCGAGATCACGCGAGCAATGTGCGCGGACGCGCGCTCCGCCGCATTCGGCGCGCCGCCCGATTTGCCGTCAGACGCGTCCTACATCGATGAAGCACCACTCGGTGCAGAATCTCCCGCCTCACGTGCACACGACGAGCGGCGCGGAACGGGATGAGCACCGGACCCATACCCCCTTTCCAAATGCAACCGCGCGCGATCGGCGCCGCGCCACGCGGCGAAGGTTGTGCCGAGCGCGCGAAACCGTGGGTGCTCGCCGCGACGATCCTCGGCTCCAGCATGGCCTTCATCGACGGCTCGGTCGTCAGCGTCGCGCTCCCGGCAATGCAGAGCGACTTGAACACCTCGGTGCGCGGCGCGCAGTGGATCGCCAACGCCTATCTGCTCACTCTCGGCGCGCTCATCCTGGTCGGCGGCGCAGCGGGCGATCGGTATGGCCGCCGGCGAATATTCACGCTGGGCATCACGCTCTTCGCCGCGACCTCGATCGTGTGCGGGCTGGCGCCGAACGTGAGCACGCTAATCGCGGCCCGCGCCTTACAGGGCGTCGGCGGAGCACTGATGGTCCCGGAGAGTCTCGCGATCATCAGCGCCACGTTCCGCGAGAGCGAGCGCGGGCGTGCCATTGGCACATGGGCCGGATTCTCGGCGCTCACGACCGCGCTCGGGCCCGTGCTCGGCGGCTGGCTGGTCGACGCGTCGTCCTGGCGCACGATCTTCTTCGTCAATGTGCCGCTCGCGCTGCTCGCAGTGGCGATCGCTTGGCGGCACGTGCCGGAAAGCCGCGACGACTCCGGTCAAACCGGCATCGATTGGGTCGGCGGCGCGCTCGTGACTCTCGCACTCGGCGCCCTCGCGTACGGGCTGACGTCTGAATCCGATCTGGGATGGTCACACCCCATCGTGCTCGTGTGCGTGCTCGGTAGCATTCCACTGTTCGCAGCCTTCATCTGGTGGGAAGGCCGAACGCGCTCGCCGATGATGCCGCTCACGCTCTTTCGCTCCCGCGAGTTCAGCGGCGCGAACCTGCTCACGTTGCTGCTCTACTTCGCACTGAGCGGCGCGATGTTCTTCTTGCCGTTCAACCTGATCGGCATTCAAGGGTACTCGGCCACGGAGGCCGGCGCCGCATACCTGCCGTTCACCATCGTCATGGGCGGCTTGTCGCGCTGGTCCGGCGCGCTCGTCGAGCGGTACGACCCGCGCCTCCCGCTCATCGTCGGGCCGCTCGTCGCCGCAGCGGGACTCGTGCTCACCGCTCTGCCCGGCATCGGGCAGTCGTACTGGGCCAGCTTCTTCCCCGCCATGAGCGTGCTCGGGCTTGGCATGGCCATCGCGGTCGCGCCGCTCACCACGGTCGTGATGCGCGCCGCGACTCCGCAGCACAGCGGCGTGGCCTCCGGCATCAACAACGCGATTGCACGAGTGGCAGGCATGCTGGCCGTGGCGCTACTCGGCGCCATAGCAGTCGGGCAATTCACGGCATCGCTCGAGCGACAGCTCACCGGCGCGCAGGTGTCCGCGGAAATTCGCGCGGGCGTGTTGTCGCAAGCCTCGAAGCTCACCGCCACGCAGGCGCCCCCGCAGCTGCGCGAAAGCGAGCGTCGGCGCGTGACGCAGGCCGTGCACCTATCCTTTCTCCGCAGCTTTCGGCTCGTGATGCTCGTGTCCGCAGCCCTCGCGGCGCTCGGCGCGGCGATCGCATGGGCTTCCTTGCCCGCAAGTCCAGATGTCGCCGGCTCGCGCCAGTTTCGTTTCCGAGCCACTCGCTAACTGAAACCGCACCTGTCGTTTCTGGCGGACAACTTGCCGAAGCATGAGCTCGGCGGTCTACTGCCCGCCGCCCCGACGAGTAACTACGTCACAGTGCGTGCAGGCGGAAGTGCAACGGAGTCGCCACTTCCAGCCACTCGGGGCGAGTGCAACCAATCGAACGACAGCGGAGAAGGTCTGCGCGCAAGCGCAGGGGATGTATGTCCACAACAACGAACGTTGGGTACTGGCGATTGCCAGTGCGGATACTCGCGGGGATTGAGTTGGGAATTTTCGGCGCGGCGCTCGGGCTCGCCGTCCGACTGCTGGCCTGGATGGACGGCGGCGT
>CAZIGW010000273.1:0-31826 GCA_964538565.1 uncultured Hyphomicrobiales bacterium
GTGGCCAGCGAGATCGCAACCGCGAAGGTGAAGGATATTCTCGCCGGAACGCCCGTGCCGTTCGAGATTCAGGCCGATCATACCCTGCCCAAGGATCTGCCGCTCTATAAGCCGCTTTCCATCGAGCATGTTCCGCCCGCCGCCAGGCTGGCAGGGCTTGAAGTGCGGCCATTCATCCATGTCTATGATATCGGCGTGGTGTCGGTCGTCATGCGCACACGCTATGCCACGTGGGGCCGGCGGCGGGGAGTGCGGCATCGCGCTTCTGCGCACCTCGATCGACGACATTTCTGCCCGCACCGACAAGCAGATCGCCACGGTGAACAAGCGGCTCGACCGGCTCGAGAGCCTGGTCGAGGGGCGCGGGGAGGTGACCGGCTCGATCACGCGCACGCCGGCGCGCAAGCGCAGCCATCGCGCGAACCTGACGGACTGGTCGGCGCAGGAAGTCCTGGGCGACGTGATCCTCACCGGGCGTACCGGCAGCTTCGAGGCGAGGCCCGGAACGATCGTGCCCGGACTCGGCCGCGTCGAGGCCGTGCGGCACGAGGACGGGCGCTCGATCGTGGTCACGAACCGCGGCCAGATCGTCACGCGCTGACGCCCGGCGCAGCCAAGACCCGCTCCGCACGTACGCGGTCCGGCGCCGCCGGGCCGCGCAGTCATTTTTCCGCGAGCACCCCGACGCCATCCGCGACTCGCGCGCGCGGATTGGGCTAACGTCGCAGCCGTCGGGTCGGCAGCATCCGCGGAGACAGCGATGGCACGTGTTGGCAGGGCGATTTCGTTTCTCGTCGCCTCGTTCGTTTGTCTGGGCCTGGGCGGAATGAGCCGGCCCGCCGGCGCGCAAGAGGCTGCCGCGCCCGCGCCTCCCGGCAAGCCCGAGATGCGCGAGAGCTGCCCGGGCCTCATCTCGCTCGAACGGCCACGCGTCGTTCCGGCGTCGTTCCGCGTCGCCTCGCTTGCGCCGAGCGAGGTGCGCATCACCTACGTCGGCCACGCGACCTTCCTGCTCGAAAGTCCGCAGCTCGTGCGCATCGCCACCGACTACAACGACTACGTGAGGCCGCCGGTGTTGCCCGACATCGTGACCATGAATCACGCGCACACCACGCATTACACCGACCATCCGGAGCCGGGCATCAAATACGTCCTGCGCGGCTGGCGCGACGACGGCCGGCCGGCGGCCCATGACGTCACCTACAAGGACGTGCACGTGCGCAGTGTCGCCACCAACATCCGCACCTTCGACGGCGGCACCGAGCGGCACGGAAACTCGGTCTTCATTTTCGAAATCGGAAGCCTGTGCATCGCGCATCTCGGCCATCTGCATCACACGCTGACCCAGCAACAGTTGGACGAGATGGGTCACGTCGACATCGTGATGGTTCCGGTCGACGGCAGCTTCACCCTCGATCTCGACGGCATGGTCGAGGTGCTGCAGTCGCTCAAGGCGCCGCTGATGATTCCGATGCACTATTTCAGCCGCTTCACGCTCGAGCGGTTCCTCAGCCGCGTGCAGTCCCGGTACGCGGTCGAGTTCTCCGAGACGCCTTCGCTCGTCGTCTCGCGGGCGAGCCTGCCGGCGACCCCGAAGGTGCTGGTGCTCCCCGGGCACTGAGCGCTACGCCGGAGCGGCCCGCAGCAGTGCCCGCAGGCGCAGCGCGAGGACAAGGCCGGCGAGCGCGATCGCGCTGAACAGCACGGGGGCGGACGACCATCCCCATTGCTCCACCCAGGCGCCGAGCACGGCCGGACCGAGCAACTGGCCGATGTTGCTCGCTTGGACCACGAGGCCGAGGGTAATGCCGTGCAGCGCCGCGCTCGGCGCGAGCCGCGGGCTTGCGGCGAAGATCGAGGCCGGCACCATGCCGCTGATCGCGAGGCTCGCGCACGCGAGAACGGCGACGGTTGCGAGCGGGAGCGCTTCGCCGAAGATCCCCCACACGCAGATCCCCAGACAGGCGAACGCCACGGCGACGACCGACCACAGCGGCACGCCGAGCCGCAATCCCATTCCCGCCGCCAGATTGCCGATGCCGTTTGCCACCACGGTCGCCGCGCCGATGGCGCCGGCCTGCCCGACGCTCAGGCCGAGGCGGTCGACCAGCAGGGTCGGCAGCAGGCCCGTCAGCGCGAAATACTGCAGCGTGTAGATCCCGAACGTCATGGCGGCGAGGCGCGGCCCCGGCGCGGCGAGCACGCGCGCGATTCCGGCCGGCATTCCGGCCTGCGGCGCCGGTTCCGGCTCGGCGTTCGCCGGAACGAGACGCCGGACGACGAGGGAAAAAAGACCGGCGACGGCGCCGTTGACGAGCCACAGGCCCTGCCAGCCGAACGTCATCAACGCCGGGCCGGCGAGCATCATCATGGCCGATCCGGCCGGCATGTAGACGCTCCAGCACACGAGCGCCAACTCGCGCTCGCGCGGCGCGGCGAGCGTGCGGATGAGGGTCGGCGCCGCGATCACGAGGCCGAGAAAGCCGCAGCCCTCGATGGCGCGCGTCAGCAGCAGCAGCGGCCCGTTGGGGGCAAACGCCCCGGCCGCGCTCGCCGCGCCGATCAGCGCCAGTCCGGCGACGGCCGAATTGCGTGCGCCCCAGCGCGACACGATGGCGCCCGCCGGCAGGCCGGCGCTGGCGCCGAGCGTGGCATAGACCGAGAGCACGAGGGCCGCGCCGAAGAGGCTGAGGCCCAGGTCCTCGCGCAGCAGCGGCACCGCGACCGCCGCCTTGCCGACCTGGAAGGCTCCGACGATCCCCGCGGAAGCGAGAACGGCGATTGCCCGCCACTGCGTCGTGGGCGTCATGGCGCGCGCGGATCGGCGCTCGGACTCACACGTCCACGCTCGCGGTGAGCGCGTTCTCCTGGATGAACTCGCGGCGCGGCTCGACGATGTCGCCCATCAGCTTGGTGAAGATGTCGTCGGCCTCGTCGACCTCCTTGACCTTCACCTGCAGCAGCGAACGCGCGTTGGTGTCGAGCGTCGTCTCCCAGAGCTGATCGGGGTTCATCTCGCCGAGACCCTTGTAGCGCTGCAGCGAGAGCCCCTTGCGGCCCGCCGCCATGACGGCCTCGATCAGGCCGATCGGCCCGTAGATCGGCGTCTCCTCACCCTTGCGGCGCAGCGCGCCCGGACGCGGATAGACTTCCTGCAGGGATGCGGCGAATTCGTCGAGCTTGCGCGCCTCGGCCGAACCGAGCAGCGCCTGGTCGATGATCGCCACCTCCTTCACGCCGCGCACCGTGTGCTCGAAGCGGAAGCCCTGGCCTTCCGTGAACGCGCCGGACCAGCCGCGCTCCGTCTCCTCGGTGAGCGCGTCGAGACGCCGGCCGATGTATTCGGCCGCCGCCTGCGCGGTCTCGACGTTCTCCAGCATCCGCGGATTGAGCACGCCGGCGATCGCCGCCTGCTCGACGACCTTGCGGTTGTAGCGGCTGTGCAGGGCGCCGAGCGCGCCGCGGATGACGCGCGCCTCGTCGACCAGACGGTGCAGGTCGGCGCCGGCGCGCTCTTCGCCCGAGAAGAGCCTGAGCACCGCGTCCTCGAGGCCGGCGGCGATCAGGTAGTCTTCGAGCGCACGCTCGTCCTTGAGGTACTGCTCCGACTTGCCGCGCGTGACCTTGTAGAGCGGCGGCTGTGCGATGAAGAGGTGACCGCGTTCGACGATCTCCCGCATCTGCCGGTAGAAGAAGGTGAGCAGCAGGGTGCGGATGTGGGCGCCGTCGACGTCGGCGTCCGTCATGATGATGATCTTGTGGTAACGCAGCTTGTCGATGCTGAATTCCTCGCTGATGCCGGTGCCGAGCGCGGTGATGAGCGTCCCGATCTCCTGGCTCGACAGCATCTTGTCCATGCGCACGCGCTCGACGTTGAGGATCTTGCCGCGCAGCGGCAGCACCGCCTGGAACTCGCGGTTGCGCCCCTGTTTGGCCGAGCCGCCGGCCGAATCGCCCTCGACGATGAACAGTTCGGATTTCGCCGGATCGCGCTCCTGACAGTCGGCGAGCTTGCCCGGCAGCGAGGACACGCCGAGTGCGCTCTTGCGCGTCATCTCGCGTGCCTTGCGGGCGGCTTCGCGCGCGGCCGCGGCCTGGATGACCTTGCCGACGACGATCTTCGCGTCGGTCGGGTGTTCCTCGAACCACGCCTTGAGGGCGTCATTGACGATGCCCTCGACCACCGGACGCACCTCCGAGGAGACGAGCTTATCCTTGGTCTGCGAAGAGAACTTCGGGTCGGGCACTTTCACCGAAAGCACCGCGGTGAGGCCTTCGCGGCAGTCGTCGCCGGTGAGCGCGACCTTCTCCTTCTTGCTCACGCCGCCGGCCTCCGCATAGCCGGTGACCTGGCGGGTGAGCGCCCCGCGGAAGCCGGCGAGATGCGTACCGCCGTCGCGTTGGGGAATGTTGTTGGTGAAGCACAGGACGGACTCGTGGTAGCCGTCGTTCCACCACAGCGCGCATTCGACGCCGATGCCGTCGCGCTCGGACTTGATGACGATCGGATTGGACACGAGCGGCGTCTTGTTGCGGTCGAGGTATTTCACGAACGCCTCGACGCCGCCCTGATAGATCATCTCCTCGCGCTTCTCGACCGCATGGCGCTGGTCGGCCAGCACGATGCGGACGCCGGAATTGAGGAAGGCGAGCTCGCGCAGCCGGTGCTCGAGCGTCGACCAGTCGAATTCCGTCATCGTGAATGTCTTGGGCGAGGGCAGGAACGTCACCTCGGTGCCGCGCTTGCCCTGCGCATCGCCGACGACCGCGAGCGGAGCCACCGCCTCGCCGTCGCGGAACTCCATCGCGTGTTCCCTGTCGTTGCGCCAGATCCGCAGCTTGAGCCAGCTCGACAGCGCGTTCACGACGGAGACGCCGACGCCGTGCAGGCCGCCGGACACCTTGTATGAATTCTGGTCGAATTTTCCGCCCGCATGCAGCTGGGTCATGATGACCTCGGCGGCGGAAACGCCTTCCTCCTTGTGGATGTCGGTCGGGATGCCGCGACCGTCGTCGCGCACCGTGCAGGATCCGTCCGGATTGAGCACGACCACGACTTCCCGGGCGTAGCCGGCGAGCGCTTCGTCGATGGCGTTGTCGACGACCTCGTACACCATGTGGTGCAGGCCCGAGCCGTCGTCGGTGTCGCCGATGTACATGCCGGGCCGCTTGCGCACGGCATCGAGGCCCTTGAGGACCTTGATCGATTCGGCGCCGTATTCGGACGGCTCGTCTTTGCGGGGAACGGGTTGCTGGCGGGCAGCTTCGGCCATGCGCAGATCTTCGAATCGGGTGCGGAAAGGGATGAATCGTGAGAATTGCTTTCGCATGAAAAATAGGTGTCGTACAGGGTAAAATAAAGGCCTCTAATCCATTGTTTCAAAATAAATTTTTCCGTTCGTTCGCAGCCGCTCTCGCGCCCCGCCAGCGCACCCGTGACAGGCCGAATCCGGCCCGTCCGAGTGGGGCGAAAAAGGGCGGCCGGGGGCGGTGCGCGAGCCCTCTTCGACGCGCGTGCGGGCGGGCCGGGGAGCCCGCGCGCGGGTCGCGGGAATAAATTGGCACGCTCCCCGATCTGGTCGTCGTCTGGCCGCTCAACGGCCCACGGAGACGAACATGACCGATCATTCTGACGAGAGCGACGGCGTCAGCCGCCGCAAGGTGCTGGAGTGCATGACCTGGGCCGGCACCGGCGTTTTGTGGACCATCGCCGGAGGCGTGCCGCGCTCGATGGGGATCATCGACGACGCGGTCGCGGCCGAACCGTCGGGCCTCACCTTCCTGCAGATCAGCGACAGCCACGTCGGCTTCGACAAGCCGGCCAATCCGAACGCCATCGGCACGCTCGAAGAGGCGATCAACCGGGTCAAGGCGTTGCCGGTCAAGCCGTCCTTCATGATCCACACCGGGGACATCAGCCACCTGTCGAAGCCGTCGGAATTCGACGACGCCGATCGCATCATCTCGCAGGCACGCCTCGACGTGCACTACGTGCCGGGCGAGCACGACATCCTCGACGAGGAGGCAAAGCTCTATCGCGAGCGCTATGGGCGCGGCACCAAGGGCCTCGGCTGGTACAGCTTCGACGCCAACGGGGTGCACTTCGTCGGCCTCGTCAACGTCGCGAACCTGAAGGCCGGCGGCCAGGGCTCGCTCGGCGACGAGCAGCTCGAATGGCTCGAGGACGACCTCAAGGGCCGCAGCGCGTCGCAGCCGGTCGTCGTGTTCGCCCACATCCCGCTCTGGGTGGTCTACCCGCAGTGGGGCTGGGGCACGGAGGACGCCGGCCGCGCGCTCACCTATCTCAAGCGCTTCGGCTCGGTGACGGTGCTCAACGGGCACATCCACCAGGTGATGCAGAAGGTGGAAGGAAACGTCACGTTCCACACGGCTCCGTCGACCGCCTTCCCGCAGCCAGCGCCCGGCACCGCGCCATCGCCGGGACCCATGAAGGTCGCCGACGAGAAGCTGCGCACCCTGCTCGGCACGACAGACGTCACGTTCAAGCCGGGCCAGCAGCGCCTCGCCATCATCGATCATCCGCTCAAGAGCTGAAGCGAGACCATTTCCATGACCAATGTTTCCCATCGGGGCGGCCTCGCGGCCGCCCGGCGGATCCTTCTGGCTCTCGCGCTCGCGGGCGTGACGTCCGCGGCGCGGGCGGAAGATCCGCAGATCAAGATCGACAATTTCACCTTCGAGCCCCAGACCGTCACGGTGAAAGCGGGAACGACCGTCACCTGGCGGAACGACGACGACATTCCGCATGCGGTCGCGTCGAGCGCGCGGGCGTTCAAGTCCAAGGCGCTCGACACCGGCGACACCTTCTCGTTCACGTTTATGTCACCGGGCACTTATGAGTATTTCTGCTCGCTGCATCCGCATATGAAGGCGACGATCGTCGTCGAGGCGGATACGGGTCGGAAGTGACGGGCGGTGGCGGGGCTTCGCCGATACCGGCCGTCCGCGTCGGAGGTCAGTCGTTTGCCCATCACGCGTGCACGCGATGACGACTTGCGCGGCAGAGCGGGCCGATTCAAGGTCCTGGCTCTGCCGCACCTCGACGACGCCTACGCGCTCGCCCGCTATCTGCTGGGCAGCGCCGCGGACGCCGAGGACGCCGTCCAGGACTGCTATCTGCGCGCGCTTCAGCACTTCGACACGTACCACGGCCCCGAATTCAAGCCGTGGCTGTTCGCCATTTTGCGCAACTCCTGTCACGCGCTGCGCGCCAGGAGGCGTATGGATGCGCCGCCCGGCGCGTCCGGCGTCCTCGACGATGAAGCGCTCGAATGCGCTGAACCGCTCTGGAACGAGGCGCAGGAAACGCCGGAACGCGCCGTCCTGCGTCGCCTCGACGCCGAGGCCATTCGCGGCCTGGTGGCGGCGCTGCCCGACCCGTTCCGCGAAGTGATCGTTCTGCGCGAGATCAACGATCTGTCCTACCGGGAAATCGCCGAAGTCATCGGCGCCCCGGTCGGAACCGTGATGTCCCGGCTGGCGCGCGCACGCGCCCTGTTGCGCACCGCGTGGCTCGCCGCCGAGGGCAGGGAGGAGCCGAGATGAAGTGCGCGGAAGCGGAGGTTCTCCTGCATGCGCTGATCGACCGGGAGCTCGACGCCGGTCACGCGCGCGAGGTCGAGGCGCATATCGCGGAATGTCCGCGCTGTGCGGCGCAGCTGCGCGCCTTCACGGAGCTGCACGGCGCGTTGGCGGCCGAGGAACTGCGGTTGCCGGCGCCTCCCGGCCTGCGTCGGCGCATCGAGGCGGCGTTGCCGGCGCCGGCGCGCGAAGGCACGAGCCGCCGTTCGATGCTCAAGGGCTTCGCGCTCGGTACGGCGTTGTCGACCGCGCTCGCGGCGAGCCTCGTGCTGGTCATCGTGCAGGACGATCGCAGCCGGCGCGTGCGCGACGAGGTCGTGGCCGCGCACCTGCGCTCGCTCCAGGCCAACCATCTGCTCGACGTGCAGTCGACGGACCGGCACACGGTCAAGCCCTGGTTCAACGGGCGCGTCGACGTCGCGCCGCCGGTGATCGATCTCGTCGCGCAGGGATTCACCCTGCTCGGCGGCCGGCTCGACTACATCGAAGGCAGGACCGTGTGCGCGCTCGTCTACCGGCGGCGCCAGCACATCATCAACCTGTTCGTCGCGCAGCGATCTTCGGGCGACCTGTTTGCGGCGAAGGACGACGCCTTCCAGGGCTACAACATCCGCCACTGGAGCGCGGGCGGCCTCGAATTCTGGGCCGTCAGCGATCTCGCCGCCGACGAGCTGCAGGAGTTCGTCGACAAGTTCCGGGCGCAGGCGCCAGTCGACGGAAGGACGTGAGACCCAAGCCCGCGCGCCGAATTCACCCGACGCGCACGACGCGACCGGGCGAGACGTGCAGGCGGTCCGTCGCAACGCCCATCCGGGCGAAGGCGGCCTCGTCGGCGCCGGTCATCCACACCTGGCCGCCGAGGCGATCGAGCTCCTCGAACAGCGCCGCGCGGCGAACGGGGTCGAGATGGGCGACGACTTCGTCGAGCAGCAGCACGGGTGCGAATCCCGTCATCTCGGCGATGAGCTGCGCGTGCGCCAGCACCAGCCCGATCAGCAGCGCCTTCTGTTCGCCGGTCGACGCCTCGCGCGCCGGAATGGCCTTCGCCTCGAACGCCACCGCGAGGTCGGTCAGGTGCGGACCCTCGAGCGTGCGGCCGGCAGCGGCGTCGCGCGCGCGGTTCTCCTTGAGCATCGCGCGGTAGCGGTCCTCGACGTCGACCGCCGCGTGATCGGCGACGAGGCCTTCCATGAACCCGTCGAGCGCGATCGCGGCCGAGGGGAAGCTGGAGTCGCGTCGCGCCGCAAGCGCCGCGGCGAGGCGGTGCACGGTTTCGGCGCGCGCGGCGGCGACCGCGACGGCGAGTTCGGCGGTCTCGTGCTCCGCCGCATCGAGCCAATGCGTATTGGGCTCGCGCTGTTCGAGCAGGCGGTTGCGCGAGCGCAGCGCGCGTTCGAGCGCATTGACACGGGATCCATGCTCCGCGTCGACCGCGAGCACGAGGCGGTCGAGAAAGCGCCGCCGCTCGGAGGCCGGACCGAGAAACAATCCGTCCATGGAGGGAACGAGCCAGACGACGCGCAGGTGATCGCAGAACGCCGTGGCCGAGCCGACCGGCTCGCGATCGATGCGGCACTTGCGCGTGGCGGCCGCACCCTCGGCCCCGGGCGGCTCGATGCCGGTCCCGAGCGCGACGAGCCCGAGCGCGCCTTCGACATCGGCGGCCACCGCCCAGGAGCCGTCGCCCTCGCGGAACCCGACCTCGTCGAGCGTGGCGCGGCGCAGCCCGCGGCCGGGGGCGAGAAAGGAGATCGCTTCGAGAAGGTTCGTCTTGCCGGCGCCGTTCGGACCCGTGATGACGACGAGCCGGCCTTCGACCGTGACGCTCGCGGCGCGATAGCTGCGAAAATTCGCGAGAACCAGGCGACAGATTCGGGCAGCGGTCATGGCGAAGCCTGCCGGCAGGCAATCAGAATGCGGAACGCCCGAGCCTTGCCGCGCCAGCACCTTCTGCCCGCCGCGGGCGAGAGACGGATCAAACCCGCATCGGCATCAGGACGTAGAGTGCGCCCCGGGCGTCCTTGTCCTGGATGAGGGTCGGCGAGCCGGGATCGGCAAGCTTGAGCACCGCCGCCTCGCCCTCGATCTGCGCCGCGATGTCGAGCAGGTAGCGGGAGTTGAACCCGATGTCGATCGGATCGGCGTCATAGGCGACCTCGAGCTCTTCCGTGGCGCTGCCGGAATCCGGGTTGGTCACCGACAGGACCAGGCGCCCGGCGGAGAGCGCGAGCTTCACGGCGCGCCCGCGCTCGCTCGAGACCGTGGACACGCGATCGACCGCGGATTCGAACTCGTGCTTGTCGACCTCGAGGATCTTGTCGTTGCCGGTCGGGATGACGCGGGCGTAGTCCGGGAAGGTGCCGTCGATCAGCTTGGACGTCAGCACCACGCTGCCGATGGTGAAGCGGATCTTCGCCTGCGACAGCTCGACGTGGACCTCGGCCTCCGCGTCCTCGATCAGGCGCTGCACCTCGTTGACGGTCTTGCGTGGGATGATGACGCCCGGCATGCCGACCGCGCCGTTCGGCGCCGGCAGGTCGACCTGGGCCAGCCGATGGCCGTCGGTGGCGACCGCGCGCAGCGACACGCTCTTGCCGCTGCCGGTCGTGTGCAGGTAGATGCCGTTGAGGTAGTAGCGCGTCTCCTCGGTCGAGATCGCGAACTGGGTCTTTTCGATCAGGCGCTTGAGGTCGGCGGCCGCGAGCATGAACTTGTGCGTCATCTCGCCGACCGCGAGATCGGGAAAGTCGCTCTCGGGCAGGCTCTGCAGCGTGAAGCGCGAGCGGCCGGCGCGGATCGACAGGACTGCGCGATCGCCGGAGGATTCCAGCACGATTTGCGAGCCCTCCGGCAGCTTGCGCACGATCTCGTAGAACATGTGCGCCGGCACGGTGGTGACGCCGCCCGGGCCGACTTCGGCCGAGATCGTCTCCACCACTTCGAGATCGAGATCGGTCGCCTTGAAGCTCAGATTGGAGCGGTCGGCGCGCAGCAGCACGTTGGCGAGGATCGGGATCGTATTGCGGCGCTCGACCACGCGATGCACGTGAGCGAGCGACTTCAGGAGTTCGGCGCGCTCAACGGTGACCTTCATGCGTGACCCCGCTCGATCCATGTCCCGAAACTACGTCCGCAGGGAGGGGGAGAGCACCTCGCGCCGCGGCCAGCCCGGCCGCGCCGGGGGCTAGAAAGTGGCGCGAGGACGCGATTTCGGCAAGGCCCCGAGCGGCCCGGAAGGCCGTTTTTCCAGCATTTCCATGGGTGGGGCCGGGCGCCCGGCGGCCCGGCCGCGTCGGGGATCGCGCCTGCCTATTCCTGCAGCTGGCGCTTGAGCACCTCGATCTCCTCGGCGAGCGCCGTGTCGTTGCCCACCATGGCCTCGATCTTGCGCACGGCGTGCAGCACGGTCGTGTGGTCGCGGCCGCCGAACCGCCGCCCGATCTCCGGCAGCGAGCGCAGCGTGAGGGTCTTGGCGAGATACATCGCCACCTGGCGCGGCCGCACCACGTTGGCGGTCCGCCGGGAGGACAGGAGGTCGGAGCGGCTGACATTGTACTGGCGTGCGACGATGCGCTGGATGTCCTCGATCTTGACGCGCCTCGGCTCCTGCGGCCGGATCAGGTCGCGCACCTCGCGCTCGGCGAGATCCATGGTGATCGGCTGGCCGGTCAGCTTGCTGTGGGCGAGCAGACGGTTGAGCGCGCCTTCGAGATCGCGCCCGTTGTGGGTGACCGACTTCGCCACGAAGGTCAGCACCGGCAGCGGCACGTCGAAGCCCGGATGATGCACCCGCGCGGCGGCCACGCGCGAGCGGAGGATTTCGAGCCGAAGTTCCTCGCCGAGCGATCCCATCTCGACCACGAGCCCGCCGGCGAGGCGCGAACGCACCCGCTCGTCGAGATTCTCGAGGTCGGTCGGCGGCCGGTCGGCGGCGATCACCACCTGCCGGCCGGCATCGATCAGCGAATTGAGCGTGTGGGAGAATTCCGCCTGGGTCGATTTCCCCTGCAGGAACTGCATGTCGTCGATGAGCAGCACGTCGATGCCGCGCAACGTCTCCTTGAAGGTCAGCGCCGTCTGCGTGCGCAGCGCCGAGACGAAGCCGTACATGAATTTCTCGGCCGTCAGATAGAGCACCTTGCGGTCGGTATTGGCGTTGCCGGCCCAGGCGATCGCCTGCAGCAGGTGCGTCTTGCCGAGCCCCACCGAGGAATGGACGTAGAGCGGATTGAACATCACGGCGTCGCCGCGGCGCGCGACCGCGACCTGCCTGGCGGCCGCGTGCGCGAGCGTGTTGGAGCGCCCGACCACGAAATTCTCGAACGTCAGGCGCGGATCGAGCGGCGAGCCGCCGAGCGCGTCGTGGGCTGCGGAGACAGGTCCGCCGCCGGTGCGCATTTCGCCGCCGTTGAGCTTGATCTCGCGCACGTCGCGGCGCGCTTCGGCGGACTCGATCGGCTTCGCCGGCGGCGGAAGCGTGCGCAGCACCGCCGAGCGAACGGTCACGTCGATGCGGCGCACGGCCGGCTCTTCGGCCTGCCAGCAGGCGAGCACGCGCTCGGAATAGTGCGACTGGATCCAGCTCTTGAGAAAGCGGGTCGGAACGGAGAGGTGCGCGGTATCCGACTCGACTCCTTCGAGCTCCATGCGGGCGAACCAGCTCAAGAAGATGTCGTCGCCGACTTCGGCGCGCAAACGGCCCTTAACACGCGACCAACGTTCTTGATCGATGTGCGTCATCTTGGTCGTCTCTTCCACGTTCAATTGTGTTTTCGAGCCGATCGAGTCCGACGGACGCGGTTGCGCGCTGCTGCGAAGAACAGTCGCGGGGGATGCGAGCTCAGTCATCTGGTCGACTCGATCGTACGAAGTTGATTTCGGCCGCCCGCCATGCCGGCAACAGCGGCCTCGTCAGTTCCGGAGAGCCTTCGGCTCAGCCGCCGGTGGGCGACGCAGCCAAGCCAAGCCGCGCCGGCGGCGCTCGGCCGGCGAGGGCGAGGGGCATGGGATCGGCGTGGGGCGCATGCGTCCGCTGGCCACCCCGGACAGCGATGGTCGAGATCGATCCCTGCCACATCATCTTCGTAATGCCCCCTCGTTTTAAATGGCGGAGAACTGAATAGAGTTCCCGCTTTATTTTGTTTTCAACGTAGTTCGCCGCCTCTTTGTGCCGCTATACTCTACAATCAGCAGCATCGCCAAGGTCAGATCAAGATCTGTACGCCGCAAACTCTTGGTGATCGTCACTTTGACCGGAAGCGAGCAGACAACACACGCCCACTCTCATCGGCGATGAGCGCGAAACCAGACCTTTTACTGAAAACTCCCGGAGCCCCGGGAAGCGTTTTTTAAAAATACACAGGTCCCCCTCCGCTGCAACGCCCCCTCCTCCGGTGCGCAGGCGCGAACAGATAAACCGGGCCGGCCGGGTTCCCGCCAATCGTTAAAAATGGGTTTACAAGCCGTTGATCACGCGTGCGGAATCTGGGGGTCCCGCGTCTCCGCAGGCTCATAGGGTGAGGCAATTTTGTGGCAGCGGACGTCGGGCCGGCTCGCCGCGGCGCGGCCCGGATTCAAACTCCGCGTCTGCGCTTTCCCCTTAAGCCCTTATTGGCCCAACGTTTTTTTTGAGCAAAAAAGCAAGGTAGCCTTGCTGTCATGGCAGCGACAAACGGCTGTAACGGCCCCGTCATCGAGCCCCGATTAACCATTTCCTCCGACTGTGGCATTTGGAGCACAGCGCCGTCCGTCGGTGAGGGGCTCGGCGGTCTGCGGCTGCCGCAGGCGTGCGTGCGCAACGACGCGAGGCCCGGCTGCCGCAAGGACGGCCAGGAGCCAGGCGTCTGACAACGGTCAAACGTTAGGGAAAAGGAAGCGGCGGAATTGACGGCAAGCGGCGCGGTCAGGCGCCGAGCTTGGCAACCCGGCGCGTCAGGCGGGACACCTTGCGGCTCGCCGCGTTCTTGTGGGCGATGCCCTTCTGGGCCGCACGCATGATCTCGGGTTCGGCCGCCTTGAGGGCGGCAAGCGCCTTGGACTTGTCGCCGGCGGCGATCGCTTCTTCCACGGAGCGCACGAAGGTGCGCATCCGCGACCGCCGGGCCTGGTTGATCTCGGTACGGCGGGCGATCTTGCGCGCGGCTTTCTTGGCGGACTTGGTATTGGCCATCAGCGTTTCGAGGCCGCCCCGCGAGGCGGACCTCCTCACCCTCGATTTGGTAAAGAAGCGTCGGCGGCGAGTTGCTTCGCCGCCAAGTGGGCGACCTTATAGTCAGGCCTTGGCCGGGCGTCAACGCCCGGCCGGTTCCCGCGCTTCGTGGCTTCAGGCCACGCGCTTGGCACGGATTGCGTCGTACCCCGCGCGCACCGCCGCCTGGTCGGCGGCCGAGAGGCCGGTGAGCGGCGGCAACACCCGTTCCCACGACGGATCCCCGTGAATATGGGCAAGCAGCGCCTTCACCCCGGCGACCAGCGGCTTGCCGTCGAAGAGCCTCCGGATGGCGCCCGCCTGCTCGAGGGCGGTGGCATCGCCCCGGTGATAGGCCCGGCTGCAGAGATCGGCGTTGAGGTTGCAGGTCGCCGAAATGCAGCCGGCGAACATCCCGCTGCGCGCCTCGAGCAGGGCCGCCTCGTTCGACGGAAAGACCCGGAAACCGGGGGCGAGCGCCGCCACTTCGCGCGCGAAGGGCAGATCGCCGGAAGAATCCTTGAGGCCGACCACGCGATCGCCGAACGTGTCGAGCACCTGCTTGATGAGCTTCAGGTGCCAGGGAAGGCCCGACTGCGCGGGAAAATGATAGAGGTAGATCGGAATCGGCTTGTCTTCGGTCGCACGGATGATGGCGTCCAGATAGGCGATCAATCCGTCGTCCGCGACGCCCTTGTAGTAGAACGGCGGCAGAACGAGCGCTCCGGCGAAGCCAAGCTGCGCGGCGTGTCGCGTCAGCGCCACGGCGTCGGCGACCGCCGCCGCGCCGGTGCCCACCATCAGGCGATCGAGCGGCAGCCCGTCGTCCCGGTAGGCGGTCATGACCCGCTGGCGCTGCGCCACGGAAAACGACGTCGCCTCTCCGGTCGTCCCCAGCACATTGAGGCCGTCGCAACCGTGCTGCAGCAGATAGCGGGCGAGCGTGATCGAACGCATGCAGTCAGGCTCGCCGATCTCGTCAACGGCGGTGGCGATGGCGGCGACGACGCCCTGAATGCTGGACTTTGTCACAGCGGTCTCCCCTCCATGTTCGCCGGGTTCAGCCGCTCACGTTGAACGCGGCGAGCGCGGCCATGTTGACGAGGTCGGTGTCCTTGGCGGACAGGCTGACGATCTGCACCGAGCGGTCGAGGCCGACCAGCAGCGGGCCGATGACGGTCGCTCCGCCGAGTTCCTGCAGCATCTTGGTGGAGATCGCGGCGGAATGGAACGCCGGCATGATCAGGACGTTGGCCGGGCCGGAGAGACGGCAGAAAGGGTAGGGCGCCATGGAGTCCATGTTGAGCGCCACGTCGGCGGCCATCTCGCCGTCGTATTCGAAGTCGACGCGGCGCTGATCGAGAATGCGCACGGCCTGCTGCACGCGCGCGCTGCGGTCGCCCGGCGGATGGCCGAAGGTCGAGAACGCGAGCAGCGCGAGGCGCGGCTCGTAGCCGAGCTTGCGCGCCACGCCGGCCGCTTCCACGGCGATGTCGGCGAGATCCTCGGCTTCCGGCATCTCGGTGACCGCGGTGTCGGCGACCAGCACGGTGCGCCCGCGCGCGAGCACCAGCGAAACGCCCATCACCCGGTGGCCGGGCTTGGCGTCGATGCAGCGCAGCACGTCCTGCAATGCGACAGAGAAGTTGCGCGTGACCCCCGCCACCATGGCGTCGGCGTCGTTGAGCGCGACCATGCAGGCGGCGAAGTGATTGCGGTCCTGGTTGACGAGACGCTGGCAATCGCGCGTCAGGAATCCTTTGCGCTGCAGGCGCTCGTAGAGATACGCCGCATAGTCGGCGTTGCGATTGGACAGCCGCGCGTTGATGATCTCGATGCCGTCGCCGAGATCGATCCCGGCGTTCCTGGCGGTGGCCTGCACGCGCTCCTCGCGGCCGACCAGCAGCGCAGTGCCGAGCCCCTGATGGACGAAGCTCGCCGCCGCGCGGATGACCTGCTCCTCCTCGCCCTCGGCGAAGACGACGCGCTGCGGCTTGCGCCGCAGGCGGGCGAAGATGCGGGTGAGCACGCCGGCGACCGGGTCGCGCCGCGACCGCAACTGGTGCCGATAGGCCTCCATGTCGACGATCGGCTTGCGGGCAACACCCGTGTCCATCGCCGCCTTGGCGACGGCGGGCGGCACCGCGAAGATCAACCGCGGATCGAACGGGACCGGAATGATGTAATCGGGCCCGAATTTCGGCCGTGTCCCGTAGGCGGCGGCGACCTCGTCGGGCACGTCGGCGCGCGCGAGCGCGGCCAGCGCCCGGGCGGCGGCGATCTTCATCTCCATGTTGATCGTAGTCGCGCGCACGTCGAGCGCGCCGCGGAAGAGGTAGGGGAAGCCGAGCACGTTGTTGATCTGGTTCGGATAGTCGGAGCGGCCCGTCGCCATGATGGCGTCCTGGCGCACGGCCGCGACCTCCTCGACCGTGATCTCCGGGTCCGGATTGGCCATGGCGAAGATGATCGGCTTGTCGGCCATGGCCTTGACCATCGCCTGGTCGACCGCGCCCTTGGCCGAAAGGCCGAAGAAGACGTCCGCGCCCTCGAGCGCCTGGGCGAGCGTGCGCGCCTTGGTCCTGACGGCGAACGCCGACTTCCACTGGTTCATGCCTTCCTTGCGGCCCTCGTAGATCACGCCCTTGGTGTCGCACAGGATCAGGTTTTCCGGGCGGAATCCGATGGCGCGCAGGAGCTCGAGGCAGGCGATGCCGGCCGCGCCCGCGCCGTTGCACACGAGCCGCGTCGAGGCGATGTCGCGTCCGGTGAGGTCGAGCGCGTTGATGAGCCCGGCCGCCGCGATGATCGCGGTGCCATGCTGGTCGTCGTGGAACACCGGAATGTCGAGCGCCTCGCGCAGCTTCTGCTCGATGATGAAGCACTCGGGCGCCTTGATGTCTTCGAGGTTGATGCCGCCCCAGCTCTGGCCGAAGACCTTGACGGCATTGACGAACTCGTCGGGATCCTCGGTCGAGACCTCGAGGTCGATCGAATCGACGTCGGCGAAGCGCTTGAACAGCACCGCCTTGCCTTCCATTACCGGCTTGGCGGCGAGCGCCCCGCGATTGCCGAGCCCCAGAATGGCGGTGCCATTGGTGATCACGGCGACGAAGTTGCCCTTCGTCGTGTAGTCGAAAGCCCGGCTCGGGTCCTCCGCGATGGCGAGCACCGGCACGGCCACGCCCGGCGAGTAGGCGAGCGACAGGTCGCGCTGCGTCGCCATTGGCTTGGTGGCCACGACTTCGAGCTTGCCGGGTCGACCCTGGCTGTGAAACTGCAGCGCCTCCTGATGGGTGAAGGTAGGACGCGGGCCGTTGCCCTTCGACTTCAATGACATCTCAGCTCCTGAACGGTGACCCCGGACGGCAGGCGGCCGACGTTAGAGCGCGGTGAGCAAAAGTGGAAGCCGGTTTTGCGCCCCATCGCACCCTAACTCCATGAAGCTGCGCATGATCTCGTCGGCGCGCCGGGGCAGCCCGGGCTGCGCGGCGTCTGCGCAGTTGAACCCGCGCCCGGCGGGTAGTAAGTCGGGCCCTCCCAGGCGTTCGCACCGGGTGTTCGTGACCGGTCATGCCGCCCGGTATCGTCGCCCGCGTTCGCGACCTCCAGACACCGCTCGACCCATGATCCGATTCCTGCTTCGATTCGCCGGCCTGTGGATTCTCGCCGCCGGATTCATTTTTCTGGTTTACGACGGCACGAAGTCCATCGCGGCCAACGCGGTGATCGTGACCTCGCTCGGCCAGACGTGGAACGACATCAATTCCGGCAGCCTGCAATCGCTGCAGCCGGCGCTCGAGGGTCATGGGATCGTCTGGCTGTGGGACCCGGTGTTCCTGTCGCTGCTGCGCGCGCCGACCTGGGCGGTGCTTGGCGTCGCCGGGATCATCCTGATTCTGCTCGGGCGCCGGAAGAAGCCTCTCATCGGCTACGAGCGCGAATGAAACCCGAGGCCGCGGCGGCGCCGCGGTCTCGGGCCCTTTTGCGGCGGCCCGCCTATTTCATTGAGTCGGCGCCCGCCTTGCAGACCACCGCATCCTGGTCGCCGGTGCCGCCGCTGCAGCCGATCGCACCGATGAGCTTGCCGCCCACGACCAGCGGGAATCCCCCCGGTGAGGCGACCAGCGTCGCGTCGAGCGTATGCACGTAGGGATGGCCGTGTTCCTCGGCCTCGTAGAACACGCGGGTCTCGCGCCGGAAACGCGCCGCCGTGCGGGCCTTGCCCCAGGAAATCGGCACGGATGCGGCCTGGGTCCCGTCCAGCTTCTCGAAGTAGACGAGATCGCCGCTGGGATCGACGACGCTGATCGCCATCTTCCAGTCGCGCTTCTTGGCTTCCGCGGCTGCGGCCGCGGCCACTTGCTTGGCCTGATCGAGATTGATCGACATGCCATAGGGAATGTCGAACGGCATCTTTTCCGGAACGGCGGGAGCCTGCGCGCGCGCCGCTGCCCCGAACGCCAGAACGATCAAGCCGGCAAGCAATGTCACAACAGAACGATTCATGACGTCCTCCCCTGATATCCTCCCGTCGCGTCATTCGCCCAGGGCGACGACGCTGACGGCTCAAGCATAGGGTGCGGGAGACCCGGCCGATACGGCTTGCCGTGCGAGCGCTCGCCGTTTCGTGATCTCCGGGCGGCGAGAGCCGCCGGGCGGACCCGTGCTGACGAAGTGCGAACACGAGGCATCCACCTTATATTCCGCACGTCGATCGGCCGACCGGAGGTGTCGCCATGTTCATGTTGAGGAAAAAGCTCGAAATGCCGTCCGCCGGAGAGGCCCTGCCGGGCCGCCCGGATCCGATCCCGACCGCGAGCCACCATTTCGTCAACGGGCACCCGCTCACGGGGCCGTATCCGGCCGGATTGGAGGTCGCCATCTTCGGCATGGGCTGCTTCTGGGGCGCGGAGCGCAAGTTCTGGGAGCTCGGCGACGGCGTCTACGTGACGGCGGTCGGCTATGCCGGGGGCTTCACGCCCAATCCGACCTACCAGGAGGTCTGCACCGGCCGCACCGGGCACAACGAGGTGGTGCGCGTCGTCTACGACCCGCGGAAGATTTCCTACGAACGCCTGCTGGCGACGTTCTGGGAGAACCACGATCCGACCCAGGGCATGCGCCAGGGAAACGACGTCGGCACCCAGTATCGCTCCGGCATCTACGTGACGACCCCGGCGCAGCGCCAGGCGGCCGAAGCTTCCAAGGCGATGTACGCCAAGGCGTTGGCGGGCAGGAACTATGGCCCGATCACGACCGAGATCCGCGAGGCGCCGGAATTCTATTTCGCCGAAGACTATCACCAGCAGTACCTGGCGAAGAATCCGCACGGCTATTGCGGCCTCGGCGGCACGGGTGTGAGCTGCCCGATCGGAACGGGCGTCGCGGCTCACTGACCGGCATCCACTTCGTCGGAAAACACTCTCGCGGCGCCGGTGGGCGCGGTTGGCAGGCGGCCGCGCTCAGGCCGCCCGCACGGTGGCGAGGAAGCGCTCGACCTCGCGCTTGAGCTTGTTGCCCTCCTCCGACAGCGCCTTGGCCGAGGCCAGCACCTGCGTCGAGGCCGAACCGGTGTCGCCCGCGCTGCGATTGACGTCGCCGATCGTCGCCGCCACCTGCGTGGTGCCGTGCGCCGCGCGCTGCACGTTGCGGGCGATGTCCTGGGTGGCGCTCCCCTGCTGGTCGACGGCGCTCGCGATCGCGGTCGCGATGTCCGAGACCTGCCGGATCGTGGCGCCGATCTCCTTGATGGCGGAGACCGAATCCTGCGTGGCGGCCTGCATGCCGGCGATCTGCGCGCCGATTTCCTCTGTCGCCTTGGCGGTCTGGTTGGCGAGGCTCTTCACTTCGGAGGCGACGACGGCGAAGCCCTTGCCGGCTTCGCCCGCGCGCGCGGCCTCGATCGTCGCGTTGAGGGCGAGGAGGTTCGTCTGTTCGGCGATCGCCGTGATCAGCTTGACGACGTCGCCGATGCGGCCGGCCGCCTGCGAGAGCTGGGTGATGCGGGTATCCGTCGCCTCGGCCTGACGCACCGCGGCTCCGGCGATCTCGCTCGACTGCTGCACCTGGCGGCTGATCTCCGCGATCGAGCGCGCGAGTTCGTCGGAGGCGGTCGACACCGACTGCACGTTGGCGGAGGCGTCCTCGGACGCGCTGGCGACGACGCCGGCGAGCTGCTCGGTGCGCTCGGCGGTGCGTGTGAGCGTCGTGGCGGTCGCCTCGAGCTCGGTTGCGGCGGTCGACACCGCATCCACGATGGCCACCACCGCCGCCTGGAACTCGTCGGCCATCCGGTTCATTTCCGCGCTGCGCGCGGCTGCCGCGCGGGCTTCGACCTGCTTCTGCTCGGCCTCGATCTGGTCCATGCGCAGCAGGTTCTGCTTGAACGTCTCGGCGGCGCGGGCGGCGTCGCCGACCTCGTCGGCGCGTGCCGCATAGGGGATCGCAATCGCCCGATCGCCGTTGGCGAGACCGAGGAGCACGTCGCCGATGCGGCGGATCGGCTTCGCGATGTTGAACATCGAGAACAAGGCCGAACCGATGAGCACGAGTACCACCGAGGCGCCCACCATCAGATTGATCTGCACCGCGCGCCGTTGCTCGGCGCTCGCCTGTTCCTTGACGGCCTCCACCGACTTGCCCACGTTGGCGCTGGTGGCATCGAGCGCGTCCTCGGCCTTCTGGCGAATGGAGTCGACGCGCTCGCGCAGGATCGCGGTGAGCCTGGCACGCGCCTGCGCGCCCTTGTCGACGATGCCCTTGTATTTCATCACCACGGGCGGAAGCTGATCGATCGACGCGATCAGTGCCGGATCCTGCGTCATGTCGCGCAGTTCCTTGATCATCTTCAGCGTCTGGGCGAAATAGCCTTCCATCCGTTTGAACTGATCGGCTTCGTTGCGCACGAGCGAGGAGAAGGACACGAGGCGCGCCTGCTTGTAGATCGAGTCGATGCGCTCGAGCTTGCGCGTCATCGCGTTGCTGTTCTCCGCGGACGCCAGTTCCGGACTCTTGAGCAGCGGATCGAACTTGCTCGGCCAGTCGCGGCCGATGACGCCCTGCTCGTGGATGATCGCGATGATCTCCTTCTGCATGGCGCCGATCTCGGCATTGCCGGCGATGTAGGTCGCGAACAGGTCCTTCGCGGTCGCCAGTCTCTGACGGTCGCCGGCGTCGGTTGCGTTGCTCAAGGCCCGTTCGATCGCCGCGCGGCCTTCCTGGTCCAGGTCCTTGATCTGGCCGAGCCAACGGTCGACGTCTTCGGCGGTCGTCGCCATGCGGATGGCCCGGTTGACCGCGATGGCGCGGCGCAAGGCCAGCTCTGCGGTGAGCACCGCTTTCTCGAGCGCCTCGCCGGCATAGACGTGCTCGGCCGACGCCTGTGTCCGCAGGGTCGCCTGGTACTGATTGGCGACCATCGCGGCGACGAGGACGACACCGGCCGCAGCCGAGATGCCAAGCTTGGCGCCGATTCTGAGTTTTGTGATGCGCATGACGAGCAATGCCGGGTTGAATGATGGGTCGCGGCAACTATAAGGAGCCGCCCATTACCACAACCTAAACAGGGCCTTGCCTGTCGCAGGCTCCGTCACGTGCGATGACCGTACGTCAACGTCGCCGTTTCGCTCGCGGCGTCTCGCCGGTCGCCGAACCCACGGGTCCTAGTCGTGACGTGCGGGCGCGAAGGCGGGCCGGCGCGGCCCGCTTCGGCGGTCCTCCGGACTCTCAGCCGGCGCCCATCGTGCGCGCCAGCCAGGCGAGCGTGCGTTCCATGGCGAGCTTGGCGCTCGGTTCGTGATAGCTGCCGCGCTCGTCGCAGCTGAAGCCGTGGCCGGCCGGATAGGTGTGAATCTCGCAGTCGGGACGCTTCTGGCGGATCAACGCGACGTCCGACATCGGGATGCTCGCATCCTGCTCGCCGAAGTGCATCTGCGTCGGCACTTTCGGCTTTTCGTCGGCGTTCTTAGCGATGTTGCCGCCGTAGTAGCAGACGGCCGAGGAGAGTCCGTCGAGCTTGGCGGCGGCCAGGAAGGCGACGCTGCCGCCCATGCAGTAGCCCACGATGCCGACGCGGCCGACGGGTTTCAGCGCATCGATCGCCGCCGCCGTGTCACGCAGCATCGCTGGCCAGTCGATCTTCGGCAGGAACTTGCGCGCCTCGGCGATTTCCTCGGGCGAATAGCCGGATTCGAAGTTGGGCTGATAGCGGTCGAACACGGCGGGCGCGAGCGCGACGTAGCCGGTCGCGGCGAAGCGATCGCACATGGAGCGGATGTGATGATTGACCCCGAAGATCTCCTGGACGATGACGAGACCGCCCTTGGGGGCGCCGGCCGGGTCCGCCCGGTAGGCCCCGAGGCGAAACCCGTCGGATGCGGTAAGCGTCAGTGTGCTGCCCATCGACGATTTCCTCCATGCTGGTCGCGGCTTCGCGCGGGCGGCACCGTACAAGAGAAGAGATCGCGTGCAAAGCAGCGGTCCGATCTCGCCGTCGTCGCCGGGTCGAGCGCTAGAACCACGGCGGCGGCATGCCCCAGTCGTTCTTCCAGCCCGTCAGCCGGCCGTGGCTGAACTTCAGATAGACCCGGCGGTAGACCGGATAGAGTCCGGGCACTGCCGCGCGGCGCTCGGCCACGTAGATGTCCGCGCCGTGCCGATGGGCCACGAGCGCCAGCGGAACGCCGAGCGCGTCCGCTGCGCCCTGCTGGGTCATGCCGAAGATGAGTGGCACGGTGTTCGGGAAGTCGGGGTTCACCGAGCAGACGGCGAACCACCAGCACAGCGTGGCGAGAACGGCCGAGCGTCTCATGGCGTCTCCGCAGGTCGGTGGCGCACAAATTCGGCGGGGCGCGGCGCAACAATCTAGCGCATCGGGCTCGTCAGCGGAATCCGGCTTGAGGCCATCGCGCCCGCCCGGGCGCTCGGAGCACGGCAGGCCCGCGCGCCCGCACGGCCGTGAGCCATTTCTTAACCCCTCTCGGCAACAAATGAATCTACGTCAGTTGACTTTGGCTCTGCGGTCGACCGCAAGGGTCGGCGACGCATACAGCTGCGGAAAACCCCATGGTGCACCAGGTTCTCGGGCTGGTCGTCGAGAAGTTCGGCGCGGCCGTGACCGGCGTTCTTCCGAGCATGCTCGCCTATGCGGCGATCTTCACCGGGCTCGCCCTGTTCTCCAACTTCGCCTGCAATCCGGGCAAGGTCTGGTGGCGCAATCGCGGGCTGGCGACCGATCTCTGCTATTGGCTCGTCATGTCTCTTCTGCTGCCCTACATGCGCCTCGGCGTGCTGATGGTCGTCGCGGTGCCGCTCACCGGCATCACCGATCCGAACGAGCTCAACACCTACGTGGTCGAGGGCCGGGGGCTGCTGAGCCACATCGCGTTCTGGCCGCAAGTGGCGGTCTATCTGCTGCTCTCGGACTTTCTGCTCTATTGGACGCATCGCATCTTCCACAGCCCGCGCATGTGGCCCTACCATGCGATTCACCATTCGGCCGAGGACGTCGACTGGACGACCGCGCTGCGCTCGCATCCGATCAACCTTCTGCTCGGCTCGATCCTGATCGACGCGCTCATGTTGTGTCTCGGCATCGCGCCGGCGACGCTCGCCTTCCTTGCGCCGTTCAACAACGTGACCGCGGCGTTTGTGCACGCCAACCTGAACTGGACGCTCGGTCCGCTCAAATACGTGATCGCGAGCCCGGTGTTCCATCGCTGGCACCACACGATGCCGGAGGAGGGCGGCGAGCGCAATTTTGCCCCGACGTTCTCGCTGTGGGACGTGCTGTTCGGCACGTTCTACATGCCCGACGGCCGGCTACCGGCGCGCTACGGCGTCGACGATCCGCGGTTTCCGCAGAATTTCCTGGGGCAGCTTGCCTATCCGCTGCGCCGCCGCGCCGCCGGCCGATCGCTCGCGGCCGACCCGCAGGCGTGAAGCGGACCGTCGGGCCACGCGCTACGCGCCTGTCGAGCCAGGCAGGCTGCCGGCTTGCGCGAGGACGACGCGTCGAGGCGGCGAACGCCCGGCCCTTGATTCCGTCAGACCTGAGAAATTCCTAACGCAGAACCGACCGGATCTGTTTGACCGCCGCCTGGACCTTGAGATCGAGAAGCACGCGGCCGCGCTCGGCCGAGGCCTTGAGCGGATTGCCGTTGACGCCGGTTGCCTCGATGGTCAGGGGAAGATCGGCGAAGCGGGCGAGATCGACGCCCTGCGGATGCACCGCCATGAGTTCGGAAGTGTCCTGGATGCCGGCGTGTTCGCCGATCGACGCCAGCGTTTCCCCTTGGCTCTGAAGCAGCCGCACCTGCGCGTCGCCGGCCCCGTAATACTCGCCGACGCTGATGACCCTCACGCCGGCCTTCGCCCATTCCGCGCCCAGGCGCCGGGCCACTTCGGCCTGCGGCGCCACGCTCTGCCCGTGCTCGGCGAGGAAGCAGATCGTCTTGAATCCGCCGGCCTTGAGGCTGCGGGCGATGCCGTCGAGGACGCCCATGAACACCTGGTCCGACACGCCGATGGTGCCGGGAAAGCGCATGTGGCCGCTCGGCGGATCGTAGCTGCCCTCCGGCACGAACGACACGACCGGCGCCACCAGCGTGTGCCCGACTTCGTGCGCGATGCGATCGGCGGTCCAGCGCACGATGTAGTCGTGCTTGCCGAGAATCATGTGCGGCCCGTTCTGCTCGATGCCGCCGGTCGGCACGATCACCGTGGTGTAGCCGTGCGCGATCGCGCTGCGCACCTCGATCCAGGTCATGTCGGCGATGTCGACCGTGTCGGGCAGCGGCGCGGTGAGGGGCCTTTGCACGGCGATCAGCGCGATCGCGACGCCGCCGAGGCCGCTCGCGACGAGCTTCGCCGGCGAGAGGCCGCGCCGCAGCCAGCCGCGGAGGAACGCGGCGCCGCGCAACAGAGAGCCCTGGATGCTCATGGACCTGCGCTCCGCGCCCGGACTGCGACGGCGGGCATGCGCCGGCGCGCGGGCTTGATGCGCAAGTGCTAGCAGGTCGGGTTTACGGCGCCCTTAACCGGTCGCGCTGGCCCGCGCCGCGGGAGCCGGCCGTGCGCCGCGGCGCGCCGAACCGTGAATCAGCGCGTCGTCGCCATCGGGACCGCCGCGGCCGCAGCCGCCGGGGCGGCATTCGACGCGGAGGCGGGCGGATGTCCGGGCAGAACCACGACGCGGGTGCCCACTTGCACCCGGTTGTAGAGGTCCTCGACGTCCTCGTTCAGCAGGCGGATGCACCCGGAGGAGACGTAACTTCCGATGGTCGAGGGCTGATTGGTGCCGTGGATGCGGTAGAGCGTCTTGCCGAGGTAGAGCGCGCGGGCGCCGAGCGGATTGCCCGGACCGCCGGCCATGAATCGCGGCAGGTACGGCTGGCGCTCGATCATTTCCTTTGGCGGGTGCCAGTCGGGCCATTCGGCCATGCGGCTGATGCGTTCGGTGCCCGACCAGGTGAACCCTTCGCGGCCGACGCCGATGCCATAGCGCAGCGCCTTGCCCCGGCCGAGCACGAGATAGAGATAGGTGTGCGCCGTATCGATCACGATCGTGCCAGCCGGCTCCCGGGTCTGATAGTCGACGAGCTGCCGGCGCAGATTGGGCGGCAATTCCTTCGGACTGTCGGTTTCCGGCTGGTCCTCGGGCGGCAGCGAGGCGACGGTCGCCGGCGTGCCGGCGGGCGCTCCCGCGTTGGCCGGCGGCGCGCTTGCGACCCGCGGGGTTGCGCCTGCGGGCGGCGGATTGATGTCGACGGGCGGGCGCAGGGCCTGCTGCTCTTCCCATGAGCGCGGGCCGGCCGCCGGGGGGGCCGCCGGATCGCTTGCCGGCGGATTGCCGTAGGCGGTCGATGCCGGCGGATAGGTCGAGGACGGCGGCGGATAGGCGCCGGTCGCGGGCGTCGCCGGATAGGGCGGCGCGGCCTGGCTCGGCGCGGCGCCGTAACGCGGATCGGGCAGCGGCTCCGATTGAATGGCCCCGCGCACGCGCGGATCGACGTACTGCGACCGTGCGTCCGACGTCGGCGGTCCGTCCGGCATGGCGGCGCTGTCCGCCACGTCGTCGTCCTCCGGCGGCAAGGGCGCGGGTTCGCGCCGGCGCAGATAGGAACCGCTGTACGGGCCGGGCGTGTAGGCGCCGCCATAGGCGCCGGGCGGCGGGGGATAGTACTGGGCCAGGGCTTCGCCCGCGCTGGCGAAGCCGATCGCGACAGCGGCCACAGCCGTCAAGGCGCGCAAGATCATTGGCAGGTCCCCAACGCCATCATCCGGTGCCTTAACTATTAAGCCACTGCGAAGAAGATAGGGCGGGATGAAGGCACAAAAAAGCGCGGCGTCGCCCTCGCCGAACCGCTGAATACCCCTGCGGACACCTGGATGCAACACGCGGCGTGCTGGCCGCGGCCCGCCTCGGCGGATTCGTCCCGCGTTGTCAGCCACATCGCGGGAGCAGCAGTCGCACGCACGCCTGTCCTGTCGATTTCCGGTTGTGCCCGCGACCGGTTCACGCCGACTGCTGCGTCACGTTTTGCCGGACGTTGAAGAACCGCACCGCCCGTTGCGCGGTCGCGACCTGCAGGCGGTCGAAGTTCCGCCGCGCGGTTTCCGAATCCTGCTCCGACAATCCGCCGCTCGCGGTCCGCAGCAGCAGGATCGCGCGCGTGGTGGGCCACGTGAGGCCGGCCGCCTTGGCAAGGACGAGGATCATGTCGGAGCCTTCGTCGAGGATCGCCCGCTCGATCACCTCGATGGGCAGGCGGCACAGCACCGAGAGCGATGCCGCCGTCTCCTCGAACTTCCGCGCCTTGGCAAAGGTCGCGATCTCGACTTCGCCCAGCTTCCCGGCGGAATTGAGCGATTCGACGATGGTCTTGGCCGCCGAATAGTCGCGCGCGGGCACCTTGACGGCATTCGCCGCCTGGCCGGCCACCTGGGCCACGATCTTCTGGATCGTGTCGGCCGCCTGCGGATTGGCGGCGGCGAGCTTCTTCTGCACCGCGTCCGAGGCGGCGGCGACGAGCTTGACGAAATGGCGCGGAGGCACGTCGCGCCGCATGCCGACGTGCATGGCGAGGACGTCGTCGCCGTTCGAGCGCTCGACGAGCTTGCTGAACCCGCCGTCGGAGAAGCGCGCGCCGGCGTTCTTGGCCACGGTGCGCACGACCTGCTGGTCGCCGCGCTCGACCAGCGCGTCGGTGACGCGCTCCCCGAGCGTCTCGCGCGTGGAGATGGCGAGGAGATGCTGCTGGCCCTTGGTACCGGCGATCCGAACGAGATCGTCTTCGTCGAGGCGCTTTGATTCGGCGAGGATCGGCGCCGCCACCTCGATCGAATCGTCCTCCGCCAGCGACCTCACGACCTGGATCGGCGCATTGTCGATCGGCGCGAGGCGTTGCGCGAGCTCGCTGCGGACCTTCTCTTCGATGTCGACGGCGAGCCGGCCGATGACGTCATCGAAGACCGCCACCTGCTCTTCGCCGTATTGCTCGGCGCCGTGGAGGAACAGATCGGTGACGCGGCGCAGCGTTTCGATTCGCTTGGCGCTCGAGCCCCCCTGGATTGCGTCCTCGAGCTCGGCGATCAGAGACTTCCCAACACTCATGGCCATGTGCCTCTTCTGACCGGACCACCGGCCACGTTCCTGGACGGTCTGGCGACGAGACGACCGTTTCCTCCGCCGTCCCGCGAACGGCAACGAACCCGTCTCCCTGGACTTTGCGGAGAACGAAAGGGAATGTCTCGCCGGCGGTCCCCAGCGGCAGCGTCAGTCACCATCGGCGGGAGTTTGCAGGAAAACTCGTAAAACGGCTCTAAACGATGTGCGGCAAATGACGTACGGGCGGGAGATTCATCGACGCGCGGCGGGCCTTCGCGGCGTGCCAAACACTTTTTTAACGACGTGCCGGTTAGACGTGGCGTGCGGACGCTGGAGAGGCGGTGCTGATCGCAAGGGTGAGGTCAGATGTTCGGCCAGTCGCCGGGCCCTCAAAACAGACGCCAGGCAGCGCGCAAGGCGCTCAGCCGCTACGCTGCGCGGGCCGTGTTCGCGGACGGCGCGCGAAGCATCTGGTGCGAAGTCGTCGACATCTCGAAGAGCGGTGCGAAGCTCTCGACCGAGCAGGTGACGAGCCTGCCCGACCAGTTCATGCTGATGCTCTCGACGCAGGGAAGTGCGCGTCGAAACTGCCGGGTCGTGTGGCGCGGCAGCAGCGAAGTGGGCGTGCGATTTCTCTAGAGCGTTTTCGAGCGAAGTGATCCGGTTCGCGTGAAGAAAGCGCGTCAAGGCACCATGGCCCCGGCTTAGATCCATCAAAGCCGGAAAGGGCCTGGCTCCCACCGCGGCGGGCCTGCCGGCTCGGTCTCCCGTCTGGCGGTCTGGCATCGACCCCGAAGCGGCGTGCGGTCCCTCCCGCGGGCGCGTTCGAGCCGCGAGGAAGGTTCCGGGCGAGCGCAATTTCCGCCGCGATCGCAACACGATATCGCTCCCGCGCGACCACGAAAATGTCGCAGGCGCTTGCTCAGGTCCGGCTCCGGTGCCTTGTCGGGCGGAAAGGGGCAGATCCGGCTTGCCGGGAGGGGCCATGCGTCGCGTCGCCATCGTTCTTGCCTTGCTCGCGCAGGTCGTCACGACCCACCTGACGCCGCTCTTCGTCACGTCCGCCGTCGCGGTCGCGCTCGCGCCCGGCGAGCTTGCCACCAGCGGGGCGGTCCTGCGCTGGATCAACGGGTATCGCAAGCATCCCGACGTCGCGCACGTGCCGAACGCGGTGCACGCGCTCAGCCGGCTCGGCGCGTTCAAGGATCCGGAAAATGCCGGCGTCTATGTCGGATTTCTCGCCGGCGTCATAGGTTCCAATCCCTCGCGCGCCGAAGAACTCGTCGGCAAGCTGTTTCCGATGCCGGCCGAGGACCAGTGGGTCATCGTGCGCGCGATCGCCTATTCCGGACTGCCCGAGTGGAAGACGCTGTTGCGGCGTTTCGCCGACCGCATGCCGACCCGGCACGTGATGATCGAAAAATACCTCGCCGGCAAGTTGCCGACGCTCGACCAGCTCCGGCTCGACGATCCGCCGGGCCTGATGCAACGCATCGGCAGCTACATGGACGTCACCAGGTACTTCAATGCGAAGAAGCCAGAGCCCGTCGTGCTCACGGCGACTCCCGACGTGCTCGACACGTTGTGGGGATATTACTTCGCGACCGCCGGCTATCCGCCGATCGCCCGCGTGCTGACCATGCTCGCCTGGTCGAAGGACAAGGACGACGTCGAGCGTCTGACCATCGGCAACATGGCGAAGTACACGCTCGCCAGCAACGCCGTGCGCGACGCCGCGTTGCTCGCCATGATCAAGGGCGCGGCGCCGCAACAGCCCAAGAAGGTCGCCGACGTGCTGAAGGAGGTGATCGACGCCGCCGAGACGGTCGAGATCGCGCGCATCCGCAAGGAGGCGCTCGATTCGATCGAAGACATCAAGCGCAAGGGCCCGGCCTACAAGCGCGACGTCTCGTGGTGGGGCCAGGTCGGGCAGGGCGCGCTTGCGGCGGGCTGCGTGGTCGCGGCGGCGACCGGCCATGTCGAGTTCGGCCTGCCGTGCGTGGTCGGCGGCGGTCTGTCGACGGCGGCGCTCAATTTCTGGGGCAACACGCAGTAGCTGCGCGGCGCGCGATGCGCCGCGATGTCCGGATTGCCGGCGTGCGTGAGGTCTCGGGCGGCCCGCACCGTCAGCCCTGGCGGGCGCGTGCGCGGACATCGATGATCGGCTTCTGTCGCGGACGTCTTTCGAAACGTGCTTCGGACGGGGGCGCGCGGCGGGATCAACCGGGGCGCAAGCAGCCCACCCGCGAGAGTGCTGCCACGAGCGCCGCACCAGATTGTTTGGTCATCCGGGCGAGCGTTCGCGATAGGAGTCGACGCGGTGGGCGGTTGTAGTAAGGTGGTTGCCATCGTCGGTTTGAATGACGGGCACCCGGCGGCTGAGGGACGAAGCGCTCTCGCCTGGGCTTGGAGCCGCCGTGGCAAAAATCGTTCATCTGCTGCGTGAGACCGACAGGAGCTTCGATCCGGAAATCACCGCCAATCTCATTCGCGCCTTTGACCAGGCATGCGACGAGCTCGGCGATCGCGGCCGGACGGTGATCATGAAAGAGATCATCGCCAGGCGGATCATCAAAATCGCCCGGAACGGGGAGCACGACCCAGATCGGATGTGCAAGGCGGCGTTGGCGTCCCTGGGACTTCCGCCGAAGACATGAGGCACGCGGCTCGTCCGGCCGCAACAGACGTCCCGGGATCGGCGGGCGACGCGACAGACGCGGCCGGCCCGACGATTTCTTGCTTGATCGGAAAAGCAGACGAGATCGGCCTGTGTCGCCGACCCCACTGGACCGCTTGAGGCCTCCTCACCGGCGCCAGCCGAGGCGCGCCGTCCAATTCGCGTCAGGGCCGACGATCCGCTGCTCGGAGCTTTCGACGCGCGCATCCCCGGCTTCGATCCGCGCCGCGACATCGCGAACGATCCTCGCCAGTTCGGCGGCGGAGGCGGGCCTCGCCACGAGATGCATCCGGAAAGGACAACCGCTCGACATGACGCGCCCCTGGCGTGCTGACTATCGAAACGCCGGTCGCGGCTGGCGACGCGGACGTCCTCGGGGGAAGCTCGGGTCCGCTGAAGGCGATCGAACAGCTCGACGTATACTACCTTTAGGGAAGGCGCTCTCCGTCTCCAATCGCACGCGGGGAGCCGCGCGCACGCAAGCAGCACTGTCGCTGCGAGAGTGCCATGCATTCACAATCGCTTGATCCTCGAGGGCGACATGTCCGATGTCAAACACACGGACGCCTGTTTGTCGTAGGCTCCACCCAGCGTCTGCCGTTCGCCCCGCGGCCGGCGTTCGCCGCATGATGCGGATCCAGCCTGGGAGGTACGTCTGGCGGATATCATTCCGTTCCTGCACACGGCCACCCGCAATTTCGATCCGGAAACGACGGCGCTCGTCGTCGAAGCCTTCGAGAAGGCGTGCAGCAATCTTCACGACTCCGGACAGCCCGATCTCGTCAAGGAAGCCATCGCCACGCGGATCATCGAACTCGCCGGACGTGGCGAGCGCGATCCGGAGCAGATGTGGCGCGCGGCGCTGTCGTCGCTCGGAATCCCGCCGCGCGCAACGCAGTAGATGGAAACCGGAGATGTTTGATCGCGGCGGGAGCGGCCATGGCCGTCGCCTCGCCTCGGCGTCGTTCAAACCCATGCAGCTCTTGCGCACGGCCGCCGCCGATCGAGCACAAAATCGGCAATGTTTGAAGTGTCCGGTCCTGACCGAAGTGGCGCGCCGGTTGCTCGAATTGTTGCGACCTCAACGCATACTCGTGTGTGGGCGAACGCTATGGGAGAAGATGCCGGCCACCAGGCACGACCGCGGTGAAGGAGATGATCTGTATCTGCGAAATGAGATCCAGGCATATGCGCTATCGGATGGAACGCCTGCTTGGTGCTTGGCTATTCGGCATCCGTCCAGAGGCTTTAGCTGGCGAAATTGGCACCCAGTCATCCGGGCCTTCTTAGCAGACCCCGTGCAAGGTGCTCAGCTAATGAACGCGCACCAGGGCGGATTGTGATTGCAGGCACGGCTGCCAAGATAGCCGGAGCGCCGCAACGAATTCGTGTTGTATCTAGCTGTGAACTTCAGGAGGTTGTCCAGTCGGTCCTGACAGGGAACGCTGAGGTTGCTGAAGCTCCAGCGATTCGGCGGATCGAATGGACACTCACAAGAATGCGCACCTGACGTCCGTCGAGAGCCGATGGTTGGTGACGTCGTGGATGGCGCAATGAGCAGAGCGGCCGTGGCGCGTCAGTTTCACACGACGCCCAAGACGATGTCCAAGCCCGCCAGGGCGTGACCGGCTCTCCGAGCGGCACCGTTCCGATGGAAAAGCTCGACACCTTGGTGGTCGATTACAAGTGCCCGGTTCTGACCGAAATGGCGCGCCGCGCCGGGTGATGATGAGAACTACGTTTTCGCCATA
>CAZIGW010000274.1:0-40356 GCA_964538565.1 uncultured Hyphomicrobiales bacterium
ACGCCAACGAGGGCCTGCTCGCCCTGGTTGACGGCAAGTTCGTGATCCTGCGCGTGCCCTATCCGCTTGGCTTCTACGCCAAGGGGCTGGACGGGCGCATCGACGATTCGAAAGCCGGATGGAAGGGCAGGGGCCTGTGGACGACATTCGGCAGCCGCACGCCGTTCCATCTCGAAGGTGGTAAGGGGACACTTCCCAAGCTCGTGCACTTCCAGCTCCGCTCCGATCCGCTGGCGCGATAGCGTCCCGGCCGGAGGCCGAATCGCCTGGAACGAGCGAGATCTGGCGCGGCGCGCGACGCAGCCGCCGATAGAGCCTGTCGATTGCCGACAGGCCGTGCGGCGAACGGGCAACCGTATTGACGTCCCGCCACCTTCGATGACATCTGTTCCGGCAGCAGCGGGGGATGTCATCCGCACCGCGGATCTGCAGGATGCCGCCTTGTTCCGGCCCCCGGGCAGGGATACGGGATCGGTCGGTCGGACGCACTCCGAAATTGAGCGAAGTCGGATCTCAACCGAATCGAACATCGAACGAAACCAGTCGCCAACCACGATCGGTCACGATTCAGGGGCCGTCGCGTCAACGGCCAAAGGACAGGGCCACACTCCATGTCGTTGCGATCGAGAATGCCTGTTGTTCCGGCGCTCAGGGCCGGAGTCGTGCTCGCAGCCGTGCTGGTTGCCGCGCCGGGACACGCACAGCGCGCCGCCGAGGCGGCCACCGGGCCGTTCGCGAATCTCTCGGGTTCCTGGGCCGGGTCGGGTGTCATCAAGATGTCGAGCGGCGCCAATGAGCGCATCCGCTGCCGTGTGACCTACGCGGTGCAGGACGGCGGAAACAGCCTGAAGCAGGAGCTGCGTTGCGCCAGCGACAGCTACCGCTTCGAGCTGAACAGCAATGTGGTGCAGAACGGCGACTCGATTTCCGGCACCTGGAGCGAAACCACGCGCAATCTCGCCGGCAGCATTTCCGGCCACGCCAGCCGCAACGTGATTCAGGCGCGCGCCGAGAGTCCGACCTTCACGGCGTTGTTCGCCGTCAACACCCGCGGCGATCACCAGCAGGTGTCGATCCAGTCGCCGGGCAGCGAAGTGACGGAAGTCTCGATCAATCTCAGCCGGCGCTGACGGCGCCGGCGATCCCGTTCGGCGGGGCTGCCGGCCCGGCCGCCGGGCGCGCTCACTCGGCCGGTCTTGGCGCCGCCCGCCGGCCGCGCACGGCACCCGCGATCCTGCGCACCAACATCACCGTCGCCGGCAGGATCAGCAGGTCGCCGACCAGCGCCGCGATCATCGCGAAGGCGCTCAGCCAGCCGAACAGGCGAAGCGACGGCAGATCGGAAAAGATCGTCACCGCCAGTCCGCACGCCAGCACGACCGAAGTCAGGATCAGCGCCGGTCCGACCAGCATGGTGGCGCGCTTGACGCCGAGCGCGGGATCTTCGTCGGGCCTTGCCTCGAGCCGCAGCCGGTTGAGGTAGTGGATCGTCGCGCTGAGCCCGAGGCCGAAGGCGACCGTCAACGCGACGACGCTCGCAAACTGCAGGCCTTCGCCGAGCACCCACAGCACCGTGCCGGACAGCACGATCGGGAAGATGCCCGGCAGGACGCTCCACAGCATCACGTAGAGCGAGCGGAAGGCGAGGCCGATGAACGCCGCGACGAAGATCATCTCGACCGTCAGGCCGCGGTTGAGCTTGCCGATCATGTTGGCGCTGTTGCGCGCCGCGATCGCCGCGAGTCCGGTCACCGCCATCGTGTAGCCCGGCCGCCGAACCCGCACGCTGTCGAGTGCCTTGTCGAGCTTCTCGACCACCGGCAGCAACTGGCTCGCATCGACGTCGGGAATGCGGCCCGTCACCAGCACGGCGTCCTGCTCGTGCGAGATGAAGCGGCGCTTCAGGTATTCCGGCAGCATGTCGACGTATTGCTTGAGCACCGCGACGTCGGAAACACCGGCCTTCTCGGCCAGCCAGCGCCGCAGCGTCTCGAGCGAAAGCACGTTGCCGACGCCCGCCTGCTTCTCGACGACGGCGTGCACGTCGGCGATGGTCGCGAGGGTGTCGGGCGAATAGAGCGAAGCGCCCTTCGGGAAGGTGACCAGCACGTCGATCGGGTTGGCGCCGGTGAGCTTGGCGTCGAGCCGTCCGCTCGCCTGCACCGCCTGCTCGCGGTCCGGCACCTGGTCGGCGAGGCGATAGCGCGGCTCGAGATTGGCGTACACGAGGGCGAGGCCGCCGACGAGGAGCGCGCTCAGCAGGCTGAAGACGTACGGTCGGCCGACGATGCGGCCGGAGATCCAGCCGCACGTATTGACGAGAGCGTTGACCCCGAAATCCGACGCCCCGACCTTCTCGGCGAAGGTGCGGCCCTTGGGCAGGAGCAGCACGCCGAGCAGCGCCACGAGCGTCAGCACCGAAATGAACGCGATGATGGTGGAGACGACGCCGGCCATGCCGAAGGTGCGGATGAGATCGGAGTCGGAGAAAAGGAGGGCGACGAACGACAGTCCCGCGGTCGCATGCGTGAGCACGCAGGCGGGACCGACGACCAGGATCGCCCGGCGCATGGCGGCGTACTTGTCGTCGCCGGAGCCGAGCAGGCGGGCGCGGGCCGCGAAGGTCAACTGCATGCTGTCGGAAAAGCCCATGACCATGATGAGCGGCGTCATCACGTTCAGGAAGATGTTCAGCCGGAAATCGAGCCAGCCGAGCACGCCGAGCGACAGCAGGATGCCGATGAGCGGCGGAGCCGCCGCGATGATCATGAAGGAGACGCGGCGGAAGAAGAGAATCGCGATCAGGCATCCGGCCGCAAAGCCGATCGCGTTGTAGACGAGCCGGTCGCGCTCCACCGCATTGCGGATTTCGAGCTGCATGACCGGAACGCCGGACAACTGGCCCTTGAGTCCCGACCCGGCGATGTCGTCCGCCACCGTCTTGCGGATCTCGCTCACGACGTCGCTCAGGCCCTTGCTCTCGACCACCTCGGGCTTGAGCGACAGCACGATGAGCGCGAGCTCGCCGTCCTCCGACAGCAGCTTGCCGCGGATGATCTCGTTCGCCCTGACCCGCTTGATGAGCGCGTCGAATTCGGCTCCCTGCGGCAGCTTTTCGGGAAAGAGCGCGGCCGGGAGCCGGCCGTCCTGCGGCGGCTCGCGGGCGGAGAACAGCGAAATGATTCCGCGCGTGCCGTCGATCAGCTGCAGGTCGGTGACGACGTCGCGCAGCTTCTCCAGCGAGCTGCGCTCGAGCAGCGTCTTGCCCTCGACGACGACCAGCACGTCGAACTCGCTCGACGGAAAGCGGCGCGAGACCTCTTCGTATTGCTTGAACTCGGGCGAGTTGGAGCGGAACAACTGGCTGAGCGAGTCGTCGACCTTGATGCGCGAGACGCCGAACGCGGCCGCGATGCACAACAGCGCGACCACGATTGTGACCAGGGCAGGGAACTTGAGCGAGATCAGCCCGATCCGCTCGATGCCGAGCGCCAGGTTGTGGAGTTCCCGCGCGCGCGACCCCGCGGGCGCCTCGCCAGCGTCCTCTCTCATGTGCTCGGGCTTTCCGACGGACACCCCGTTCCTCCCAGCCATCCCCATGGCGGGCTTACAAAAACCGCTCTTTCGGGGGGCGTCAAATGTTTTCCTGACACGCCCGGCGGGTGCGCGCGGCCCTCGTCGACGGGCTCGGCTCGACCTGCAGGCATCATTGACATCTCCCCATCCGCGGATGGCCAGGACGGCTGGCATTGGCGCGCCGGTGCGGTACGATGCCGCCCGCGGCCGGAAGCCGACGTTCCACCGTCATTTTCTGCCGATTCTGTGACTTGCTGCCGAATTGTGTGTCCCGCCGGATGTTCCCGGCCTTCCTCTCCCCAGGCACCCGGCCGATCGGGGGGCGCCGACTCGATCCCGAGGCGGATTAGAACGTGAGATCAGACGGGGCGCAATCACGCCGCGCGCGGGAGATCGCAATGTCCCAACCTTCGCTGTGCAAGTCGTCCGCGAGCGGTGCGGCCATGCCGGCCATCGGATTCGGAACCAGCAGTCTCGGAGACCGGTGCGGAGCGACCGTTGCGACGGCGCTCCGGCTCGGCTACCGGCACATCGACACGGCGCGCAAATACGGCAGCGAACGCGGCGTCGGCGAGGGGATCCGCGCCTCCGGAGTTCGGCGCGAGGACATCTTCCTCACCACCAAGGTGTCGCACGAGCATTTGCACGCGGCGGATTTCGCGCGCTCGGTCGAACTGAGCCTGAAGGAACTCGGGGTCGACTGGGTCGATCTTCTCCTCGTGCACTGGCCCAACCCGCAGATCCCGCTCGCTGAGACGATGCGGGCGCTGGCCGACGCCAAGCGGCAGGGCCTGACCCGCCATGTCGGCGTGGCGAACTTCACCATCGCGCTGCTCGACGAGGCGATGAGGCTCTGTCCCGAACCGCTCGCCACGCTGCAGGCCGAGTATCACCCCTATCTCGACCAGGCGAAGCTGCTGGCGGCCTGCCGCCAACGCGGCCTCGTCTTCACGGCCTACTGCCCGCTCGCGCGCGGGCGGCTCGTCGGCGACCCGGTTCTCGCCGACATCGCGCGCGCCCGGGGCAAGACGCTGGCGCAGATCGCGCTGCGCTGGCTTGTCCAGCAGGACAGTGTCGTGCCCATTCCACGCTCCTCCAACGCCGGGCGGATCGCCGAGAACCTCGACGTCTTCGACTTCGACTTGAGCGCGGAGGAAATGGCGCGTATCGCTCGGCTCGCGCGTCCCGACGGCCGGATCGCCAATCCGGCGGGCCGCGCGCCGGCGTGGGACGCGTGAGCGGAGGGCCTGAATGTGGACGTTGCGGCCGGGGGATGCGCGATGAGCGTGAAGTCGGAGAGCCCGTGGCATCGCGTGGTGCTCGAGACGCTGAAAGCAAATCATGTCAATCTGGTCGTCTATGTTCCGGATCGGGTGTTCACGCCGCTGATCGCCGCGCTGCACGCAGAGTCCTCCTTCACCACGTTCGCGGCGGCGCGCGAGGAGGAGGCGGTCGGGATCCTGACCGGCGCCTGGATGGGCGGCAGGCTCGGCGCGATGCTGATGCAGACGAGCGGCTTCGGCACGATCCCGAACGCGCTCGCCTCGCTCGCGGTGCCCTACCAGATTCCGCTCCTGATGTTCGTGTCCGAGCGCGGCACGCTCGGCGAGTTCAACCTCGGGCAGGCGCTCGTGTGCCGGACGATGCGGCCGGTGCTCGCCGCGCTCGCCGTCGAGCACCACACCATCACGCGGCACGACGAGCTTGCATTCGTGGTCGACCGCTCGATCAAGCAGGCGGTGGCGACGCAGGCGCCGGTCGCCTTCATCCTTTCGCCGCTCCTGACCGGCGGCAAAGTGTTCGAACAGTGAGACCGACCATGACGGGCAGCGCGACGCTTGCGAGCTTCCACAACGCCAAGGTGCTCAACCGCTTCGACGTGACGCAGCGCCTCGTCAAGAAGCTCAGGCGCGAGGAGGCGGTCATCGGCGGGATCGGCAACACCAACTTCGACCTCTGGGCGGCCGGTCGCCGCGCGCAGAATTTCTACATGCTCGGCAGCATGGGGCTCGCGGTGCCGATCGCGCTCGGCGTCGCGCTGGCGCAGCCGGGCCGGCGAGTCTTCGCGCTCGAAGGCGACGGATCGCTGCTGATGCAGCTCGGCTGTCTGGCGACCGTCGCCGCGCTCGCGCCGAAGAACCTCGTGATCGTCGTCATGGACAACGGCGTCTACCAGATCACCGGCAGCCAGCCGACGCCGGCGGCCGGGCATGCCGACTTCGTGGCGATGGCGCGTGCGGCGGGCATCGCGCAGAGCGCCTGGGTGGCCGACGAGGAGGACTTCGAACGGCTGATCGATGCCGCCCTCGCTCAGGAGGGCCCGACGTTCATCGCCGCGCGCATCGACGGCAAGCCGGCGGTCGCCACCACGGAACGCGACCCTGTGCAGATCCGCGAGCGCTTCATGCGCGGGCTCGGGGTGCGCTCGGCGCCCGAGTGAGAGCCGCCGCAGCACGATCGCGACTTCGCGACCCCACCGGCAGAGTCGCCGGGAGCGCTGCGCGAAATGCGGGCACGTGTGACGCGCCTTGTGCATCAGGAGATCTTATCGTGACGATTACTAAAGCCGATTTTACCTGATGGCGGTCGCCGGCTAAGAATCCGCGCGCGAGGCTGTTCGGAAAATCATCCCCGATGCGGAGAGTCACATGGACGCAAAGACCGACGACAAGAGCACGAAGTGCCCATTCACCGGCGGCGCCCGCGGCCCCAGGAATCGCGATTGGTGGCCGGATGCGCTTGACATCGATATGCTCCACCGGAACTCGCCGCTGTCCGATCCGATGGGCAAGGAGTTCGACTACGCCAAGGAGTTCAAGACGCTTGACCTCCATGCCGTGATCAAGGACCTGCATGCATTGATGACGCAATCGCAGGAGTGGTGGCCGGCCGACTTCGGCCACTACGGCGGCCTGATGGTCCGCATGGCTTGGCACAGCGCGGGCACCTATCGCATCACCGACGGGCGCGGCGGCGCCGGCGCCGGCCAGCAGCGGTTCGCCCCGCTCAACAGCTGGCCGGACAACGCCAACCTCGACAAGGCGCGCCGGCTGCTTTGGCCGATCAAGCAGAAGTACGGCCGGAAAATCTCCTGGGCCGACCTGATGATTCTGGCCGGCAACGTCGCGCTCGAGTCGATGGGCTTCAAGACGTTCGGGTTCGGCGGCGGGCGCGCCGACGTCTGGGAACCGGAAGAACTCTATTGGGGTCCGGAAGGGACCTGGCTCGGTGACGAACGCTACAGCGGCGAGCGCGAGCTCGCCGAGCCGCTGGGTGCGGTGCAGATGGGCCTCATCTACGTCAATCCGGAAGGGCCGAACGGCAAGCCGGATCCGCTCGCGGCCGCCAAGGACATCCGCGAGACGTTCTTCCGCATGGCGATGAATGACGAGGAGACCGTGGCGCTGATCGCCGGCGGTCATACGTTCGGCAAGACGCATGGCGCCGGCGATCCCTCGCTCGTCGGACCGGCGCCTGAGAGTGGCGCGCTCGAGGATCAGGGCCTCGGCTGGAAGAGCAAGCACGGGACCGGCGTGGGGGCAGACGCCATCACGGGCGGCCCGGAAGTCATCTGGTCGCAGACGCCGACCCAGTGGAGCAACCACTTCTTCGACAACCTGTTCAAGTACGAATGGGAACTGACGAAGAGCCCCGCGGGCGCGTGGCAATGGCAGGCGAAAGGCGCCGAGCCGTCGATCCCGGATCCGTTCGACAAGACGAAGAAGCGCGTGCCGACCATGCTGACGACGGACCTGTCGCTGCGCTTCGACCCGATCTACGAGAAGATCTCGCGGCGCTTCTACGAGAATCCGGACCAGTTCGCCGACGCCTTTGCCCGCGCCTGGTTCAAGCTCACGCATCGCGACATGGGTCCAATCACGCGTTATCTCGGCCCGCTGGTGCCGAAGGAAACGCTGATCTGGCAGGACCCGATCCCCCCGGTCGATCATCCGCTGGTCGACGACAAGGACGTCGCCGCACTCAAGGCGAAGATCCTCGCGTCCGGCCTGTCGGTGTCGCAACTGGTCTCGACCGCCTGGGCGTCGGCCTCGACGTTCCGCCGCTCCGACAAGCGCGGCGGCGCCAACGGCGCGCGCATCCGTCTCAGCCCGCAGAAGGACTGGGAGGTGAACGACCCGGCGCAGCTCAGGATGGTGCTTGCCAAGCTCGAAGCGGTCCAGAAGGAGTTCAACGGTTCGGCCTCCGGCGGCAAGAAGGTGTCGCTCGCCGATCTGATCGTCCTCGGCGGCTGTGCGGCGGTTGAAAAGGCCGCGAAGGACGCCGGGGTCGACGTGACGGTGCCGTTCACGCCGGGCCGCATGGACGCGTTGCAGGAGCAGACCGATGTCGAATCCTTCGCGCCGCTCGAGCCGCGCGCCGACGGCTTCCGCAACTACATCGGCCGCAAGCGCCAGTTCATGAAGCCCGAGGAGGCGCTGGTCGACCGGGCGCAACTCCTGTCTCTCACCGGGCCGGAGATGACCGTGCTGATCGGCGGCCTGCGCGTGCTCGGCGCCAACACCGGCAAGTCGCCGCACGGCGTCTTCACCACCAGGCCGGAAACGCTGACCAACGACTTCTTCGTCAACCTGCTCGACATGGGCATGCAATGGCAGCCGGCGCCCGGCTCCGACGGTGTCTACGAGGGCCGTGACCGCAAGACGAACGCGCTCAAGTGGACCGGCACGCGTGTCGACCTCATCTTCGGTTCGCATTCGCAGCTGCGCGCGTTCGCCGAAGTTTACGCGTGCGCGGACTCGAAGGAGAAGTTCGTGAAGGACTTCGTGGCGGCCTGGAACAAGGTGATGAACCTCGACCGCTTCGATCTGCCCAGGGCGTGAACGGTCCGAGCACCCGGGTCCGACAACGATCAGGGCGGCGTTTCGGGTTGAAGCGCCGCCCTGGTGCCCAGCCAGCTCGATGTGAAATCGTCGCGGGTCGGAAGCCCGTCGCCGATCCGGACCTGCCTAGAACTCCTTGCCGATCATGCGGTCGACCGAGTAGCGGCCGCCGCCGCCGAACAGGATGCCGACGTAGATCAGCGTCAGCAGCAGTGGATATTCGTAGCCGCCGCGCGGGGCGGTGAAGAAGTAACCGTTGCCGAAGTGCGCCACGAAGGTGACGATCGCCATTTCGATCGCGAGCATGAGGGCGATGGGCCGCGTCAGGAAGCCGATCGCCAGCAGGCCGGCGCCGAAGAACTCCAGGATGCCGAGCCAATAGGCCCACGCCAGCGGCGCCGGAAAGCCCAACGGCGCGAGCACCTTGTCGGCGACGACGGGCGCAAAGCCGGCGAAGAGCTTGGCATAGCCATGATACATGAGAATGGCGCCGGCGCAGAAGCGAATGAAGGCGTAGCTGTACGGCGCCAGGCCTTCGTAGAGACCGGCGAGACCCGGTATGATCAGGGCCTTGCGGTCGACCGATCCATGCACCGATCCGTTCATGGTAGTCCTCCCCTTTCGTGCCACCTGCGTTCGGTTCGCCGCCGATCATATCATTCCGGCCGGACGGACGCGTCCGCGATCTTCGCCGTCACGCCGGCGTGCACCGTATGGTGGTCAAGCGATGCATCTGCAGCCCGGACAACGGCAAGTGCTGGTCTGTTCTCCTCCGCGCGGGAGGGCGTTGCGGCAGTGCAAAACCGCGCGGCCCCGTCCGGTCGGCGTCGCGTTCCGCGAGGTCACGGGGTCTAGCTTGCGGGCTTGGTCGCCGGTATCTTCCGCGCGCTCATCGTGTCAGCGCCACGGGAGCGGCTGAAGGTCCGCCGCAGCCGCCGACCCGCCCGGCGCATTCAGTCCCAGGGAATCAGCGGAAGGAACGCGTGTGGAAATGGCCAAGCTCAATTTGTCCGTCGCCATCGGTGACTACGACCGCAACCGACCGCTCATCGACGGCGCGGTCCGCATCGATGGCGTCGATCCCGTCTTCATGACGCTGTCGCCCGAGGAAATCTTTTTCCGCGCCTTCCGCAGCCAGGATTTCGACATCTGCGAGCTTTCGCTCAGCAGCTTCACGGTGAAGACGGCGCTCGGCGATTGTCCTTACGTCGGGATTCCGGTGTTCGTGTCGCGCGCCTTCCGCCACACGTCGATCTACGTGCGCACCGACCGGGTGAAGGAGCCGAAGGACCTCAAGGGCCGCAAGGTCGGGGTGCCGGAATATCAGCTCACCGCCAACGTGTGGGCGCGCGCCATCCTCGATGAGGACTACGGGGTGAAGCCCGCCGACATCCACTGGATCCGCGGCGGGATCGAGGAGGCCAACCGGCCGGAGAAGATCAGCATCAAGCTGCCGCCGGGTGTGCGCCTCGACAACGCGCCGGAAGGCGCGACCATTTCCGAGCTGCTCATCAAGGGCGAGATCGACGGCTTCATCGCGCCGCGCCCGCCGGCGGCCATGAAGGGGCATCCGCACGTCGGCTGGCTGTTTCGCGACCCGACGGCGGCCGCCAAGGACTATTTCAAGCGCACCGGCATCTTTCCGATCATGCACCTGATCGGCGTGCGCCGCACGCTCGCCGAGCAGCATCCGTGGCTGCCGGTCGCGGTGCTCAAGGCGTTCGAACAGTCGAAGGCCGCGGCGCTCGCGAACCTCGGCGACACCTCGGCCACCAAGGTGACGCTGCCCTTCGTCGAGGAGCAGCTCAAGGCCGCGCGCGAGCTGATGGGCGAGGACTTCTGGCCCTACGGCGTCGCCCCAAACCGCAAGACGCTCGAAACGTTCCTGCGCCATCACCACGCGCAGGGCCTTTCGCCGCGACTGCTCTCGGTCGACGAGATGTTTCACCCGGCGACCTACGAGACGTTCAAGTTGTGATTGACGGGCGGATGGCGCGAATGCCATCCGCCGCGCCGTGTGCGCGAAGGCGGCGCGGTGCGGCGCGCAACGATGCACCGCGTCCGGGGAACCGAGGTGCTATTTCGCCGGCTTCTGGATCTGGATCACCTCGGCGATCTGGTCCTTGGCGAGCGGCATGGGAATGAACTTGAGATTGACGGCCTCTTCCATCAGCGAGTCGAGGCCCTTGATCTCGTCCGGCCAGATCAGCGACTTGGGGAAGAATTCGTCGCGCACCCGCTTGGCGAGCGGCTCGGAGATGTGCGCGAACGCCGCGTAGTCCTTGATGACCTGCGGATCGTCGCCGTACATGTAGTTGATGGTCTCGTGATAGGCGTCCATGAAGCGGCCGATGACGTCCTTGCGCTTCGTCAGCGCATCCGCGTTGGCGACGATCACGCGGATCGTCTGGCCACGCACGATGGCCGCGTCGGTCGCACGGGCGATGAGGCGGATCTTTCCCTCGTCCATCTCCTTGAGGCCGAAGGGCGGCGCCGCCCAGCCGACGTCGACCTGGCCGGTCATCACCGCGGTCAGGGTAGACGACGGGTTGCCGGTCGGGATCGGCGTCGCGTTGAGCTTGAATTCCTTGATGAAGGCACGCACGACGCTGTCGGTCGACGAGCCCTTGGTGGAGAATGCGATCGTCTTTCCGTCGGTGTCTTTCAGCGACTTGATGCTGGATTCCGTCTTGGCGTACCAGTAGTCGGCGGCTCCCGTCGCCTCCGCGCCGATGATGCGCACCGGCGCGCCCTTCACGTAGGCGCCGAGCGCGCCGAGCGTGCCGACGGCGAGGCCGAGATCGACGCTTCCGGCGATCACCGGCTGCAGCGTCTCGCCGCTGCCGGAGGTGTAGATCATCTCGAGCTCGAGCCCGTGCTTCTTGAAGATGCCCGCCTTGGTGCCAAGCTCGGCCACGGCGGTGTCCCAGTTGCCGCGCTGGCCGATGGTGAGCTTGACGGTGTCGGCGGCCTGAGCCTGCGCCGTCGCGACAAGCAGTCCCGCCGCAGCGAGCATCAACGAAAGCCTTGCAAGACGTGCCATGAGTCTTTCCCCTATGTTTCGGTCAATCCGGTCGCGCACGGTCAGGATCGCCTGATCGAGTCCAGTCCGCCAAGTCGTCCGACCAGCGCGTTCGCCCCGATGGCGAGCACGAACAGCACGATCAGCATGGCGTACATGCGCGGCATGTCGAACAGGCTGTAGGCCTGGATGATGAGAAAGCCGATGCCGCGGTTCGACAGCTTCGTCTCGGCGAGCAGCGTTCCGATGATGGAGACGCCGAGACCGAGCCGCACGCCGTTGATGATCGGATGGCGCATGGCCGGCAGGTAGATCTTCGTCACCATCTGCCAGGTGCTGACGCGGAAGCTGCGGCCGACCCGGATCAGCACCGTGTCGACGCGCCGCACGCCGGCGGCCGCGGACAGCGCGATCGGGAAGAAGCAGGAGATCGCCCCCATCGCGACCTTCGATCCGGTGCCGACGCCGAACCACATGATCATGATGGGGAAGAAGATGATCTTGGGGGTCGGGCCGAGATAGTAGAGATAGGGCTCGAAGGCGCGGCCGATGAAGCGGTTGGTGCCGAGCACCAGCCCGACGAGCAGCCCGCTCACGCCGCCGACGAGCAGGCCGACCGCGACCTCGCCCGTCGTCACGCCGAGGTGCCAGTAATACTCGGACGTCGACAACAGCTTCACCAGCGCGACCGCTATGGTGAGGAGCGACGGCACCACGTCGCGATAGAGCAAGCCCGACATGGCGACGACCTGCCAGGTGACGAGGATAGTCAGGATGATGACGATCCTCACCTGGGTGACGGGGTTCGCCCAGACGGACGGCGCTGTGACGCCGCTCAATCGACCGGTCTCAGCCATCTTTCGATCCGTTCGGTGACGACGAAGAAGCACACGCTGACCAGGATGACGAAGCAGATCGCCGCGTAGGTGCCGGGCAGATCATAGCGCTCGGCGAGGTCGTTGATGAGCTGGCCGAGCCCGCCGAAGTTGATGAGGAACTCGACGCCCACGACGTTGATCAGCGTAAAGATGAGTCCGAGCCGCAGGCCGACGAAGATCGTCGGCATCGCCGCCGGGAGCAGGATCTTCACGAACTGCTGCGTCGGAGTGAGATTGAAGCTGCGCCCGACGTTGATCAGCACGCGCCGCGTGCCGGCGAGGCCTTCGAGCGTCTTGAGGATCACGGGCGGCAGGCCGGCGACGAAGCCCATCATGATGATGGTCATGGCGCTGCGCCCGAAGATCACCAGGAACAGCGGATACATCAGCACGGTCGGCGCCGACGCGAAGGCCGCGACCCAGGTCTCGCAGGCGAGCCGCAGCAGCTGCACGCGGTAGAGCAGGATGCCGAGCGGGATGCCGACGAGCGCGATCATCGAGCCGGCGGCCAGCGATTCGAAGAAGGTGAGGCGGAAGCGCGCGAAGATGTCCTCTTCGAGGATCACCCGTTCGAAGCTGTCGGCGATCTGCGAGGGCATCGGCACGATATAGCGGTTGATGGCGCCGACCCGGATCAGCACCTCGACCAGCAGGAAAAAGCCGATCAGCGAGGCGAAGCCGACCAGGACAGGCCCGTAGCGGGTGCGCGCGACGGCGGCGCCGGTCATGAATGATGCTCTCCGCTGTGCCGGGCACGCGATTCATCATCGCGCATGCCGCGGCTCGCCTCTTCGCGCAGGTCGCTCCAGATCTGCGCGACGTAGCGCCCGAACGCTTCGCTCGAGACGATCTCGGAGGTGCGCGGCCGCGGCAGGCGCACGTCGACGATGCGCTTCACGCGCCCGGGCCGGTAGGTCATCACCAGGATGCGGTCGGAAAGCTGAACCGCCTCGGTGATGTTGTGCGTGATCAGCAGCGTCGTCTGTTTCAGCTCCTGTTGGATCTGCAGCACCTTGTCGCCGAGCAGGAGGCGCGTCTGCTCGTCGAGCGCGGCGAACGGCTCGTCCATCAGCAGGATCTTCGGCTTGGAGGCGAGCGTGCGGGCGATGGCGACGCGCTGGCGCATGCCGCCCGACAGTTCCGCCGGATAGCGGTTCTCGAAGCTGTCGAGGCCGACGAGCGAAATGAAATGCCGGGCGGTCTCGAAGCGTTCCTTCTTCTTGATTCCGGCGATTTCGAGCGGGAAGGCGACGTTCTCGATCACGGTGCGCCACGGGAACGTCGATTCCTCCTGGAACACCATGCCGATCGAAGCGTGCGGACCGCTGACGCGTTCGCCGGCGACCACGACCTTGCCGTCGTAGCCGTCGACGAGGCCGCCGATGACGTTGAACAGGGTCGATTTCCCGCAGCCGGACGGGCCGATGACCGCCAGGAACTCGCCCGGAGCGACGGTGAACGACATGTGGTCGACCGCGGTCAACACGCCTTCCGGCGTGTCGAATCGCTTGACGATGTCGTCGACCACCAGGATCGCGCCGTCGGGCGTCGCGGCTGGGGTCCCGTCGACGAGGCGTCCTGCCGGCATGGAGGTGGCGCTCATCTGCCGCTCTCACCTGTTCGCGCTGGTGTTCACCCGAGTGCTCGATCCCGGTCGGATGCTCAATCCGTCTTGCCGCGGGTCATCGCCGCCATCATGATCGGGGTATAGCCCGGTTCCACACGCACGTCGACAACCGCCACGTCCCCCTTGTCCACGGCTTCGATCGCCTGGGCGAACACGCCGGGCAGATCGGCGAAGCGGGTGACCGGACCGAAGCCGCGCGCCCCCTGGGCCCGCGCAAGCCCGGCCACGTCCACCTCCGGATCGCTCATGCGCTGACCGATCCAACGATTTTCGACCGGACGGTGACGCATGCGGGCAACGCGTTCCTGATGCACTTCGTCGTTGAAGAACGAACGATTGTTCGACACCACGAACAGCAGGGGAATGCGGTAATGCGCCGCCGTCCAGACGGCCGTGTTCCCCATCATGAAATCGCCGTCGCCGCAGATCGCGACCGGCAGCCGGCCAGAGCCCTTGAGCGCGAGCGCCGCGCCGACCGAAATCCCCGGGCCGCCGCCCACGCCGCCGCCGCCGTCCGAACCGACGTAGTCGAGAGGGTGCTCGAAAGGCCACCAGGCGTCGTCCCACGAGAGCGGGATGTGCAGGAGCGAGGTGGGCCGGTCGCCCACCGCTTTCTTCAACGTCCGGGCCAGGTGCTCGGTGGTGAGGCGGTCCTCGGCAAGCGGCGCCGGGGCGGCCGGGCGAACCACGGCGGGCGCTTTCGGCGCCGTATGACCCTTCAGCGTCGCGAGCAGGTCGGGCACGACGCGCCCGGGCAGGGCGCCGAGCAGGACATCGACCGGCGGCAGCGCCTGATAATCCATGCTCCAGCCCTTGTGCAGCCGGTGGTCGAGCGAGACGTGGATCACCTTGGTCGCGTTGAGGCCGACGGTGCGCAGCCCGCCGGCGAGATCGACCCAGTCGAGGCTCAGCACCACGTCGGCATCGCGCAGCGCCGCGATGGCGTCGGCCGGCATGATGTTGGGAACGCCGGCATGCAGCGGATGCGTGGTCGGGAAGGTGGCGCCGATCTTGAGATCGGTGAGAACCCGGGCGTTGAGGGCTTCCGCCAGCGCGACGCGCGCGTTCCATTCGGAAAGATCGCGCGAGGCACGGCCGGAGAAGATCACCGGACGCTTGGCGCCGCGCAGGAGGTCGGCGGCCTGCTTCAAGAGGTCGGCCGGCGCCGCGCAATCGGCCTGCGGCATGTAGCGTGCCGCCTCGATCGGCGGCAGCTCCTCGGTGAGCTTGGCCTCCTGCATCTCGGCGTCGAGGTTGATGTAGACCGGCCCCATCGGCGCCGTATTGGCGATCCACGCCGCGCGCAGCAGCGCCTCGCGCGCCGCCGCCGGAGAGGCCGGCTGGTCGTCCCACTTGGTGAAGTCGCGCACCAGCGCGCCCTGGTCGCGCGCGGTGTGGATCCAGTCGATCCAGGGACGGCGCTTGGCGGCATCGACCGGCCCGGTCGCGCCGAGCACCACGACCGGCATGCGGTCGCACCAGGCGTTGAACATCGCCATCGTGGCGTGCATCAGGCCGACGTTGGAATGCACGGCCGCGGCCATCGCCTTGCCGGTGACCTTGGCGTAGCCGTGCGCGATGGCGACGGCGGCTTCCTCGTGCAGGCACAGAAGCATCTGCGGCCGCGCATTGCCGAGGAAATTGACGATGCTGTCGTGCAGCCCGCGGTAGCTCGCCCCCGGGTTGAGCGCGATGTAGGGAATATCGAGCGCGCGCAGCGTTTCGGCGACCACGTCGCTGCCGTAGCCCGCGGCGTTCGTGCCAGCCGGCACCGGCCGCTCGAGCGCAGCCGTTGCCGCGTGGGATGAATTCGGGCTCCCGGCTGCGGATGCTTCGTGTCGTGACGTGGTGCTCTTGGTCATTTGTTTCACGCTTTCGATCTGGGGCGATGAGGTTTGGGGATGTCTCGCGTCGAAGCGGCGCCGACGCATCCCGGCTCCGTGCGAGCGGAGCGGCCGGGACGCGGCAGACAGCCTCGACACTGTGGTGGCTCGTTGTCCCTCTGGTGTTTCCCGCGTCTCTTGTTGGCGGAATGCGGCGTGGACCGCTTCCGGGACCACACTATAGACTTTGACATTTGCGCACAGAAGTCGCTAGATGCGAACGATATTGTTGCAGAACGTTAAACAATAAATTCCCCCATGGACCGGTTCCGCACCATGGAAAGCTTCGTCCGCGTGGCGCGCTCGGGCAGCTTCACGATCGCGGCCAACCAGCTCGGACTCTCCCGCGCGCTGGTGTCGCGGCATGTCAGCGATCTCGAAGCGCGCCTCGGAACGCGGCTGCTCAACCGCTCGACCCGCTCGCTCAATCTCACCGACGAGGGCAGGTCCTATCTCGATTTCTGCGAGCAGGTGTTTCGCCAGATCGAGGCGAGCGAACGGGCGATCGTGCAGGCGCGCACCGAACCCGCCGGCACCCTCAAGCTCGCCGCGCCGAAATCGTTCGGCACGCTGCATCTGGCCGACGCCATCATCGATTTCGCCAAGGTCCAGCCGCGGCTGCGGGTTTCGCTCGTGCTCGAGGATGTCTCGTTCCGCGGGTCGTACGATTTCGTCGAGCGCGGGCTGGACGTCGCACTGCGCATCTCCTCGTCGCGGCATTCCTCGGTGGTCGAGCGGCCGATCACGATGCTCGACTGGGTGGTGTGCGCCTCGCCCGAGTATCTGATGCGCGAGGGCCGGCCGGCGACGCCGGCGAAACTGACCGACCACGCCTGCCTCGTCCACACCAACGTCACCGCGCACGACCGCATCTGGCGGTTCGAGGGCGCGAAGGGACCGGTCTCGGTCAAGGTCAATGGCTCCTTCTTCTCCAACAGCGCGCTCGCGCTGCGCAAGGCGGCGCTCGCCGGGCTCGGCATCGCGCTGCTTCCGCGCTATTCGGTTGCCGACGATCTCGCCGCCGGGACGCTGGTCACGCTGTTTCCGCGCCACCGGATCGCCCAGCGTCCGCTGCTCGCCGTCTATCCGCGGGCCGAGGTGATCCCGAAGAAGGTGCAGGTCTTCGTCGATTTCCTGTCGACTTGGACCGCAACCCGCGAGATCAACCATCGCTCCTCGCGCGGACCGTCCTCGCTCGCGCAATTCTGATCCTGGAGAGCCTCAGCGCGCTTCCCGCAGGTGCGCGAGCAGCGCGAGCCCGGCATAGCCGTCGGCCGGAGTCATGCCGATCTTCTGCTGGAATGCACGCACCGCCAGCATGGTGTCGCGTCCGACCCGCCCGTCGGTGCCGTCCGTGTCGAAGCCGAGCCTCGTCAGGCGGCGCTGGATCTCCTGCACCTCCGCCAGCGTCGGCGTGCGTTCGCCGCCCGGGAAACCCTGCACGAACGGACCGCGGCCGCGGATGCGATCGGCGAGATGAACGACCGCCAGCGAATACGAATAGGCGGGATTGTAGGCGCTGACCGCCTTGAAGTTCTGGCCGAGCAGGAAGGCGGGGCCGCCGGAAACCGGTTGCGACAGCCGCGCCTGGTCGTGCGGGCGAGGAAACGCCTCGCCGTCCGCGCGCACAACGCCCGCTTCCTGCCAGTGGGCGTAGCTGCGCGGCCCGCGGTGCGCGGCGGCGCGGAATCCGCCCGGCAGACGCACCTCGTAGCCCCAGGCCTCGCCGCGGCGATAGCGGCCGCGCTCGAGGAGAAAACGCGCGGTCCCGGCGAGCGCGTCGTCGGGCGGCCCGTAGGGCGAGACGCGGCCGTCGTGGTTGTAATCGAGGCCGACGTGCAGCCACACCTCCGGCATCCACTGCGTGTGGCCCATGGCGCCCGCCCATGAGCCGATCATCTCCTTTGGGCTGGCCCACCCGCGTTCGACGAGCATCAGCGCGTTGAGCAATTCCTGTTCCCAATAGGCGCGCCGCCGCGGTTCGCCCCAGGCGAGCGCGGCGAGCGCCGGAATGACCGGCCGCATGTACTTCGGGTTGGTGACGACGTCGCCATAGCTCGATTCCACGCCCCAGAGGGCGAGCAGCACGAAACGGTCCACGCCGTAATCGCGTTCGAGGCGCGCGAGCAACGGCGCATGTTCCTTGGCGCGCTCCTTGCCGGTCATGATGCGCCAGTCGGAAACGCGGCGGTTGAGATATTGCCAGAGCTGCTCGCGAAACTCCGGCTGGTCGCGCAGCTGTGCGTAGACGCTCGTGTCGGGCCTGAGGCCGGTCATCACCCGCGCATAGGTCGCCTCGGAGACGCCGCGGGCGCGCGCGCGGGAGCGGAACGTCTGCACCCATTGCTCGAACGGCGCGCGGCCGGGCTTCGCGTTTGTCCCGCGCGCGGCGAGCAGCGCGAGGCCCACGGCGCCCGCGCGCAGGCACGCCCGCCGCGACATGACGGACGGATGTCCGTTCACCCGCATACGGGCGTCCTCGCTCGAAATCCGCCCGCGCGGATCGGCGACCAACGGCGGAAGGCGATCATGTGCTCCCGTTCTCCTCCTCGTAGCGGCGGCGCGAATCCAGGATCGCCGGCCGGTGCGTCCCCATTCAGCTTCCCGGGTCCAGCAGCTCCTTGGCGCGCGCGACGACGGGCGCCGGCGTGTCGACGATCGATGTGGCGATCGTCTGCGCATCGACACCCCGGACCGGACTGATGTCGAGCCGCAGCTTGGCCGCCTCTGCCAGGAACTCGGGGTCCTTCATGGTGTCGTCGAAGGCCTTGCGCAGCGCGGCGACGCGCTCGGGCGGCGTGTCGGGGGTCGTGACGATGGCACGGGAAATGCCGGTATCCGCCGAGATGAAGGTCAGCACCTGGCGGTCGTGCTCGTTCCGGGCGAGGTCCTGCATCAGCGGCACGTCGGCAAGTTCGGGATGACGCTTCAGCCCGATCTGCACCAGAATGTTGATCTTCTTCTCGGCGATCCATTGCGGCCGCGTGGCCTTCCACGACGCCCAGGAATTCGAGCCGCGTCCGCCGATCTCGCCGCGCTCCATGGCGAGGTTCATCTCGTTGCCGCCCGGATAGCCGGCGACGATCTTGAACTTGGTGCCGACCAGAGCGTTGAGCGAGGCCGGATAGTAGTAGGTCCCGGTGCCGCGGCCGGTCGCGCCCAGGACCAGCTCGCGCTCCATCGCGTCCTTGATGGTGCGGACCCCGGTCGTGTACCAGGAATTGATGACGTTCGGCGAATCGCTGGTGTTCCCGATCCAGTTGAAGCGCCTGACGTCGAATTCGACGCCGGTGGCGTGGATCGCCTGCGAGACCGGCATGTTCTGCGTGATCATCAGGATCACGGTCCCGTCGGTCGGCGCCGCCCTGGCGAGCCAGTTGGCTGCGGTCACGCCGCCTGCGCCCGGCATGTTGCGCGGCAGGATCGTGGGCTCGCCCGGAATGTGCTTGCCCATGTGGCGCGCGAGCAGGCGCGCGCGGATATCGTAGTCGCCGCCGACCGAGACGCCGATAACCATCGAAATGGTCTTGCCGCGATAGAAGTCAGCCACCGGATCGGCAGCGGCGGGTGTCCTGGCGTAGGTCATGGCCGTCACTGCGACCGCCAAGGCCAGCAAGGTTTGAACCGGATCACGCAGCCCCATGGACATCCTCCCGCAAGTTTCCGCGGCCCGGTCGCTTCAAGGAATGCGGGGCCGTCGGGGCGAACGATACGGGCAAGCTCCCCTCGCGCCTAGCGCGTCGCGAGGTCGCGCAATCAAACCCCGAGGAAGTCCTTGCTCCACGCCTTGTAGCGTCCGTCGCGCGTGACCTGCTTCATCAGGTCGGGCGAGGCAAGCCCGCCGATCCTGGATGGCGGCGTGCCCTGGCGCAGCGCCTTCAGGGTGGCGTAGACGGCCTGCACGGCGGCGGCGAAAGGCTGATGTCCCTTGAGACAGATGCGCACGCCGCGCGCGCTCAGATAGGCGTCGTCGGTGAGGTCGGCGGCCGCGCTGCCGAGCATGATCGGCACGCCGACCGAGGCGGCGACGGCATCGAGCTGTTCGCGCGACTGCACGCCGACCAGAAAGATCGCATCGACCCCGGTCGCCGCATAGGCGCGCACCCGCGCCAGCGTGTCGTCGAGCCCGCTGATGCCCATGGCGCTGGTGCGTCCGACGATGACGAGGTCCGGGTCGCGGCGCGCGGCGATCGCGGCGCGCATCTTTCCGACGCCTTCCTCGACCGGAATCAACTGCGCCTTGCCGGCCTGGCCGAAGGCGGGCGGCAACAGCGTGTCCTCGATGGTCAGCGCGCACAGGCCGGCCATCTCCAGTTCCTCGACGGTGCGCATCACGTTGAGCGCGTTGCCGTAGCCGTGATCGGCGTCGACCATCAGCGGCAATTCGCCGGAGCGGCAGATGCGCTGCACCTGCTGCACGAACTCGCTCAACGTGAGCACGACGAGATCGGGGGCGCCGAGCACGGTCATGGAAGCGACCGAGCCGGCGAACATGCCGGCTTCGAAGCCGAGGTCCTCGGCGATGCGCGCCGAGATCGGGTCGAACACGGACGCGGGATAGATGCAGCGGGTGCCCGCGAGGAGGGCGCGAAATTTCCGGCGGCGTTCGGTCCATCGCATGGGGTCGGTCACCATGGGTTCTCCGCCGGGGCGGCGGCGTTCGAAGAGCGGAGGTTTATCGCAGGTATTGCGCGCCCGTGCCAGACCGCCACGCGGACCGGCCGCACCCGTGCCGCAAGCGAGAGACCGCGGCAAATCTATTCTCTATTCGAGCGGAGCGACCGGCGGGAAGGTGACAGCGGAGGGTTGAACCGCCGGCATGGCGGGCCGAGGCGCGGTCGCGGACATTTCAGCGGGCGCGGCGTCGGGCCTCGGACGGGGCAGCGGCAGCTCGTCGGCGGTCCGCCGCGAACGGCCGAATGGAACGGATCGGGGCGGTCGCGGCGCGGCGTCGTCGAACAGGTACGCATAAGGACCGCGTCCGCCGTGCGGCGCCGCGATGCCGGGTTCCGATATCAAACAGACAAGTGCGGCGCAAAGCGCCGTGGTCGTTCTCATTCCGGCTCTATCGGCGACGCCCCGATACCCCCGTTTTCCCCTTGGAAGGCGTTGGCCCCGCGCAGTCAACGCCGTCATTGGGGCGAGGCCGGGGCAGGACCGCGCCAATTCACCGCAGCAGATGCGAGACGCGACCATTCGTCTGCGTCTGGCCGTCTCCCGTTACGGCTGCGCCGGCGCGAACGACTGGTTGGTATAAGGCAGACTGGCCGGCCGCCGGATGCTGATGAAGCCGTGCTGGGCGGACTGATGACAGGCATTGCAGGCGGCCGTGAGCCCGTCAAACGCGCGCACGAAGGCGGCCCGATCGCGCTTCTCGACCGCCCTGGCGAGCTCGGGAAGTTCCCGCCGGGTGATCGACTCCACCATCGGGGTCAGCGGAATGTCGCCATGCGTCGGGAAAAGCCTGGCGATGTTCCCGAAGCCTTCGTTCAATTCGTCGATCTCATAGGCCGCCAGCGGCCAGTTGCTCGCCTCACCCGCGAACCAGAGCTTGGAGTGGCGCATCTGCTGCAGCGCCATGATCTCCTCAAGGCCCGGCGCGTAGGTCTGGCCGGCCGGCGTCGCGGCTGTCGGCCCGTGCCGATGCTCCCCGTGCTCCTGGCCGAGAACGACGGACGTCGTCAGCAGCCAGGCACCGGCCACGATCGAGATGAATTTCATCAACGCCTCCACGGTCCGTTAAAGCGCGCGGTTCAAGCTGCGGACTTCGGTGCGCGCCGACGGTACATGCGTCGTGCGGCGGGCGGCAAGCGATCGCGGATGAGCGGCATTCGGAGTCGGCGCGATGGCGCAACGAGAGTGCACGGGCATGCCGGCCGCAGCGCCAGCCGCCTTTGACGAACATCAAAGCCGGAACTGCGACGCAGCCGTTAGCCTAGCCGCGACAATCTCGGAGTTTCGAAAGTTCCGGCGGGCCTTTCAGGCAGAAAGGTGAGGGTCGGCATGCGTGCTGCCATTTGCGCGATCGTTGTGCTCTGCGCGCTCGCCGACGTGGCATCCGCGCAGCAGGCGCCGGCGGCCGTCCCGGTCGGCGTCGTCAAGGCGGAACGCAAGCCCGTGTCGAAAAGCGCGGAGTTCGTCGGGCGGATCGAGGCGATCAACCGGGTCGAGATCCGCGCGCGCGTCAAAGGCTTTCTCGAGGCCGTCCTGTTCAAGGAAGGCGACACCGTCAAGGAAAACGCGCCGCTCTACCAGATCGAGAAGGGCCTGTTCCAGGCCGCCGTCGAGCAGGCCGCCGGCGCGCTCGAGCGCAGCAAGGCCGCGCATACGCTCGCCGAGCTGCAGTTGCAACGGGCCGAGGACCTGCTGGCGAAATCGGCCGGGACCGTCGTGGCGCGCGACCAGGCGGTGGCCCAGGAGCAGCAGGCCCGCGGCGCGATGATGACCGACCAGGCGAACCTCGACACGGCGAAGATCAATCTCGGTTACACCGACATCACGGCGCCGATCGCCGGACGCATCGGCCGCACCAGCCTCACCAAGGGCAACGTGGTCGGCCCCGACAGCGGCGCGCTGACGCTGATCGTCAGCCAGGATCCGATGTACGTGACGTTCCCGGTGAGCCAGCGCGATTTCCTCGCCCTGCAGGCGAGCGAGCGCCCGGAAGGAAACGGTGCGCGTGAGGTCAAGGTCCGGATCCGGTTCTCGGACGGACGAATGTACGGCCAGGAGGGAACGATCGACTTCATTGGCGTGTCGGTGGACCGCACGACCGACACGATCACCGTGCGGGCGAGGATCCCCAACCCGCGCGACATTCTCATCGACCAGCAGCTCGTCCGCGTGATCGTGGCGTCAGCCACCCCGGACGAAAAGGTGGTCGTTCCGCAGGCGGCGCTGATCGCCGACCAGGAAGGCATCTATGTCTTCGCCGTCGAGGACGGCAAGGCGGTGGTGAAGCGGATCAAGCCCGGCGGCGAGGACGGTCCCAACGTCGTGGTCGAGCAGGGGTTGTCGGGAGGCGAGCTGGTCGTCGTGCAGGGACTGCAGTCGCTGCGCCCGGGCACGCCCGTGATGGCGACGCCAGTTCCGCAGTCGATGGGACGGACGTGAGCCGATGCTTTCGAGCATCTTCGTCGACCGTCCCCGACTTGCCATCGTCATCGCGATCGTGACCACGATCGCCGGGCTGCTGTCGCTCTACGCCATTCCGGTCGCCCAGTATCCGGACATCGTTCCCCCGCAGGTCGCCGTCAGCACGGTCTATCCCGGCGCGAGCGCGGCGGTCGTCGAGTCGACGGTCGCGCAGGTCATCGAGGCGCAGGTCGTCGGCGTCGACAAGATGATCTACATGAAGAGCACGAGCGGCGACGACGGAAGCTACAACCTGACCGTTTCCTTCGAGCTCGGCACCGATCCCGACATCAACACCGTCAACGTCAACAACCGCGTGCAGATCGCGCTTGCCAACCTTCCGCAGGAGGTGCAGCGGCAGGGCGTCACGGTGAAAAAGAAGTCCTCGGCGCTGCTCGGCGTCATCGCGCTCTACTCGCCGAAACACTCTCACACACCGCTGTTCATCTCGAACTACGTCACGATCAACCTGCTCGACCAGATCAAGAGCACGCCGGGCGTCGGCGACGCATCCCTGTGGGGCCCGCAGGACTACGCGATGCGCGTGTGGGTGCGCACGGACCGCCTGACCGGCCTCGGACTGACCACCGGCGACGTGATCAACGCGATCCAGGCGCAGAACGTGCAGGCGGCGGTCGGCCGGATCGGCGCGCGGCCGATTTCCGGGGATCAGCAGCTCCAGCTCAACATCCAGACCAAGGGGCGGCTCTCCTCGGCCGCAGAGTTCGCCAATATCGTGGTGCGCACCAACCCGGACGGATCGGTGCTGCGTCTGGGCGACATCGCGCGGATCGAGCTCGGCGCGGCCAATCTCGATCGCGACACGCGCTTCAACGGCGGACCGGCGGCCGCGATCGCGATCTATCAGTCTCCGGGCGCGAATGCGCTCGCAACGCTCGCGGCGGTGCGGGCGAAAATGGAGGAGGCGGAGAAGCGGTTTCCCGACGACCTTGCCTGGAAGGTGACCTACGACCCGACGTCGTTCGTCACCGCCACCATCCACGAGGTGCGCAAGACGCTGGTCGAGGCGTTCGTGCTGGTCGTCCTCGTCGTGTTCCTGTTCCTCGGCAGCGTGCGCGCCACCCTGATTCCGACCGTCGCCGTTCCGGTGAGCCTGATCGGCGCCTTCATCGTGCTCAAGGCGGTCGGCTATTCGGCCAACTCGGTATCGCTGCTCGCCGTGGTGCTGGCGATCGGCATCGTGGTCGACGACGCGATCGTGGTGGTGGAGAACGTCGAGCGGGTGATGGAGGAGCATCCCGAACTCTCGCCGGCCGCGGCCACCAAGCGGGCGATGACGGAAATCACCGCGCCGATCATCGCCATCACGCTGGTGCTGCTTTCGGTGTTCGTGCCGGTCGCGTTCATTCCGGGCATTTCCGGCGAATTGTTCCGGCAGTTCGCCGTGACGGTCGCGGTCGCCATGGTGCTCTCCGCGATCAACGCACTGACACTCTCGCCGGCGTTGTGCGCCATCCTGCTGCGCCCGCATCATGGTCCGCGGCGCGGCGTGATCGGCTGGACGATGCGCGCGATCGACCGCGTGCGCGACGCCTATGGGGCGGCGGTCGCGCGGATCGTCCGGGTGTCGACCATCGGCCTTGCGATGGTGTTTGCGGCGGCGCTCGCCACCGTCGGCCTCGCCAGGATCACCCCGACGGGATTCCTGCCCGAAGACGACCAGGGGGGCCTGTTCGTCGTCGTGCAACTGGCGGGCGGGGCCTCGGTCGGGCGGACGTCGGAGGTCGTGCAGCAGGCCGAGGCGATCCTGCGCGAGGAAAAGGCGGTCGAGGACGTCACTTCCGTGACCGGCCTGAACTTCATCGACAACTATTCCCAGTCCAACTCCGCTTTCCTGGTGGTGACCCTCAAGCCGTTCGAAGAGCGCACCGACCCGGCGCTCGGCGTGCCCGCGCTGATCGCGCGGCTCGGAACGAAATTTCGCCAGATCCTCGGCGGATCGGTCGCGCCGCTCGCCCCTCCGCCCATTCTCGGCCTCGGCACCGGCGGGGGGTTCGCCTATGTGCTCGAAGACCTGGGCGGCGGCGATCCCAAGGCGCTGGCGCAGGTGCTGCGCGGCCTCGTGGTCGCCGCCAACCAGGACCCGCGGCTCAATCGCGTGTTCAGCACGTTCTCGGCCAGCAATCCGTCGATCTATCTCGACATCGACCGCGACAGGGCGCAGGTCCTGGGCGTCTCGTTGAGCAACCTGTTCCAGTCGCTGCAGGCCTCGCTCGGCGGCTATTTTGTCAACAACGTGAATCTGTTCGGCCGCACCTGGCAGGTGCAGGTGCAGGCCGAGGCCGCCGACCGCTCGAGCATCGACGACATCTACCGCATCAACGTGCGCAACGCGCACGGCGACATGATCCCGCTGCGCAGCCTCGTCGAGGTCCGGCTTGTGCTCGGCCCGGCGGCGCTCATCCGTTACAACAACAGGCGCGCGGTCACCGTCCAGGGGACGCCGGCGCCCGGCGTGTCGTCCGGCCAGGCGCTCAATGCGATGGAGGCCGTGGCGGCCCGCACGCTGCCGCAGGGCTATGCGGGCGAGTGGACCGACACGGCGTTCCAGGAGAAGCGGGCCGAGGGGAAGACCGGCATGATCCTGGGCTTCGCCGTCCTGTTCGCCTATCTGTTCCTGGTGGCGCTCTACGAGAGCTGGACCATTCCGGTTCCGGTTCTGCTGTCGGTCACGGTGGCGATCGTCGGGGCCTTCGCGGCCATCGTGCTCGGGCGTTTGACGCTCGATCTCTACGCCCAGATCGGTATGGTGGTGCTGATCGGCCTTGCGGCGAAGAACGGAATTCTGATCGTGGAGTTTGCGAAGGAGCAGCGCGAGAGGGGCGTCCCCCTGCGGGAGGCGGCGACCGCCGGCGCCCGGCTGCGGTTCCGGCCGGTGATGATGACGTCCTTTGCCTTCATTCTCGGCCTGCTGCCGCTGGCGATCGCGACGGGCGCGTCGCAGCTTGCGCGCCGCAACGTGGGAACGCCGGTGTTCGGCGGGATGATCTTCGCCTCCTTCATCGGGATCTTTGCGATTCCGCCGCTCTATGTTTTGTTCCAGGGGATGCGCGAGCGCCTGAAATCGCTCTCCCGGCGGCCGGCCCAGCCCGGGTCCGGGGCCGGCGCACCGCCGCGGTCCGACAGGCCCGAGGCGGCCGAATAGGGGCCGCCCGTGACCGGTGCGGCGAGCGCGACAGGAGACATCAATGTCGTCCGAGAGGCCGGGGGAATCAACGCCCGAAGGCGCGTCGCCGACGCAGTTGCGGGAAACGGCGCGGCTGATCGAACGGCTCGTCGCGGTCGTGCTGTTCGCCGGGCTGCTCGTCGGCGTCGGCATGGTGCTCTATCCGTTCGTTACGGCGCTGCTTTTCGGCGCAATTCTCGTCATCACGACGTGGCCGCTGCACGAATGGCTGCAGCGCAAGGGCCTGTCGAACGCCGCGGGCGCCTTCATCCTCACGGCTCTGTCGACCTGCGGCATCCTGGTTCCGGTGGTGCTGCTGGCGCCGCGGCTGGGCGAGCGGCTCGTGGACATCGCGCGCCACGTCCAGGATTTTCTTGCTGCGACGCCGACCGCGCCGCATTGGCTGAGCAGTCTCCCGCTGATCGGAGACAAGGCGGGACAACTGTGGTCGCAGTTCGCGCACGGGCAGTTCGAGGACATCCTCAGCCCGTACGCCGGGACGTGGCGCAAGCTGCTGATCGACACCGGAAGCGCCGTCGCGACGGGCGCCCTGCAGATCGTGCTGTCGTTCGCGGTCGCCGCCACGTTCTGGCTGCGCGGCGATCTGCTGATCAAGGAAATGCAGGACATCGCCGAGCGGCTGGGCGGGGCGTTCGCGCGCGCGACGCTGCAGAGCACGGCCGATTCCGTGCGCGGCGTCGCCTACGGGGTCGTCGGCACGGCGGTGGCGCAGGCCCTGGTTCTCGCGATCGGCCTGGCGCTCGCCGGCGTTCCCGGCGCGGCGACGCTCGGCCTCGTCGGCTTCGTCATCGCGCTCGGCCAGATCGGCACGCTGCTCGTCATCATCTGGGGCGGCGCGGCGTGGTGGCTCTACGATGCCGGGCACCAGGGCTGGGCCATCTTCATCATCGTGTGGGGCATATTCGTCTCGACGGTCGACAACATCGTGCGCCCGTGGCTCGTCAGCTTCGGGACGCCGCTGCCGCTGACGCTCGTCTTTCTCGGCGTGCTCGGCGGCTTCTTCGCATTCGGCTTCCTCGGCATGTTCATCGGCCCCACGTTGCTGGCCGTCCTGCTGAGCCTGCTTCGGGCCTGGCGGCAACCGGCCGAACGAACGGATCCGTAGTTGCGAGGGTGCGCTTCCGTCCGCAACGTTTCGCTCGTTTGAAGAAGGGCCGACGGGTCAGAACGATCCGAACACGGAGCCGAGCACCAGGACGACCGCCAGGGCGAGGATCGGACCGGCGACGCAGGCCATGAGAAGGTCGAAATAGCTTTCGCGGTGCGTGGCGCCGCACACGCCGAGCAGCGTCACCACCGCGCCGTTGTGCGGCAGGCTGTCGAGCGTGCCCGAGCCGATCACGGCGACGCGGTGCATCAGGGCCGGATCGATGCCGGCGTGCGCGGCAAGCTGCATGTAGGTGTCGCCGAGCGCGTCGAGCGCGATGGTGAGTCCGCCGGAAGCCGAGCCGGTGAGGCCGGCCAGCACGTTGGTGCTGACCGCGAGCGACACCAGCGGTCCGCCGCCGATCGACAGCACTCCGTCGCGCACCGCCGCGAAGGCGGGCAGCGCGGCGATGACGGCGCCGAATCCGACGAGGCTGGCGACGCTGAAGATCGGCAGCACCGAGGCGTTGGCGCCCGCATCCATGCTGTCGCGCAAGGCCGGCAGCCGACGGCGGTTGACGGCGACGAGGGTCGCGATCGCAGCCATCAGCGCGACCGCCACCGACCAGACGCCGGCGACCGCCGACAGCGACGTTCCGCCCCAGCGTTCCTGGGCCAGGAACGAATGATCGAGCCGCGGCAGGACGAGCACCGACATGAGCAGATTGACCGCGATGACGACGATGAGCGGCAGGACGGCGGTCGCGAACGGCGGCATGACCCCGCCGCGGCGGCCGTGCGGCAGTTCGGCCGGATCGAATTCATGCGCCAGCGTCGCGCGGTCGCGAACGGCCTGATCGTCCAGCGTCGCGGCGAGGCTTGAATCCGTCTCTTCCCCGAAGCCTTCGCCGGCCTTGTGCGCGGCGGCTTGCGCGCGCTGCAGCCACCACAGGCCGAACGCCAGCATGATCGCGGACGCAATGATGCCGATACCGGGCGCCGCGAACGGCGTGGTCCCGAAGAACGGCATCGGAATGGCGTTCTGGATCGCCGGCGTGCCGGGAAGCGCCGACATGGTGAACGTCGACGTCCCGAGCGCGATGGTCGCGGGCATCAGCCGGCGCGGAATGTTTGCCGAGCGAAACAACGCCCGCGCCATCGGGGCCAGGACGAAAAGGGCGACGAACAGGCTCACCCCGCCGTAGGTGACGAGGGCTCCCGCCAGCGTGACCGCGAGCACGGCGTGGCGATCTCCGAGCCTCTGCCCGAGGACCGTCGCGATCGCCCGGACCGATCCGCTGTCGTCCATGAGCTTGCCGAACACGGCGCCGAGCAGAAAGAGCGGGAAAAATTGCGCCATGAACTGGCCGGCGCCGCCCATGAAGGTTTGCGTCCAGTGCGCCAGCAGCGGCTCCCGGGCGGCCGCGGCGGCGAGCAGGGCGGCGGCCGGCGCCAGCAGCAGCACGCTCCAGCCCCGATAGGCGAACCAGACGAGCAGGAAAAGCGCCAACAGGCTGCCGATCAATCCCATCGCGTCACACCTGCTGCAGCAGGACATCGAGATCGAGCGTCGATTGCCTGCCGAGATCCCGCGCATGGTCCGTCAGGAAGCGCTCCGCGCAGCGACGGCCCTCGTCGCGCAACATGCACAGGAACGCCCGTTCGGCGTTGAACTTGGACGAGGCGCCGAGCTTGGCCATGGCGGGGCTGGCGATGAGGTGGACGCGCATCCCGGCCCATTGCGCGCCTTCGGTCCGTCCGGCGTCGGCGACCTGGCGCAGCAGCGCGATCATGCGCAGCTCCTTGAGCAGCGTGGCATTGAACGAGACCTCGTTCAGGCGATCGAGAATGTCGCGCGCCGAGCGCGGCGTGCCGGGGCGTTCGACGGGATTGACCGCGACCAGCAGGGTGTCGTGCGACTTGCACTCGCGCACCAGGGGGGTGATCGTCGGATTTCCCGAGTAGCCGCCGTCCCAATAGGCTTCGCCATCGATTTCGATCGCCTGGAACAGGGTCGGCAGGCAGGCGGACGCGAGCAGAACCTCGGGCGTGAGCTCGGCATTGCGGAAGACGCGACCGCGGCCGGTCCGGACGTTGGTGGCGGTGACGAACAGCCGGATCGGCGCGCGCGCCACGCGCTCGAAATCGACGCTGCCGGCGAGAATGTCCCGCAGCGGATTGGCGCCGCGCGGACTGAGATCATACGGCGAGAACACACGCGCCGCGAGGTCGAAGGCGAGATAGAACGGCGAGGTGTCGAGCGTCCAGCGCCCCATCAGGACGTCGAGCGGACTCCGTCGCAGCAGGCTGAAGCGGGCGGCTGCGGCCACGCGCGTCCAGAAGCCGTCGAGCGCGGCCTTTGCTCCGTCGGGGCCGCCGGCGACATATCCATCGGCCAGCACCACGGCGTTCATCGCGCCCGCCGAGGTGCCGGAGATGCCCTCGATGCGCAGCCAAGGTTCTTCCAGCAGACGGTCGAGCACTCCCCAGGTGAACGCTCCGTGCGAGCCTCCGCCCTGCAGCGCGAAGTCGACCAGAACCGGGTCGTGATCGGTGCCCCTCTGGCCGGCGCGCGGACCCATGGGCATGGCCCCTCGAAATTTCGCCCGGGGGCATGAAGCAGGCGGGCGCGTTAAATCGCTGTTGCGGGCGCCTGCGCAATACGTGGCGAATTTGCCGACAACGCGGAATTCAACGGCGACCGATCCTCATGTCCGTCTCGCCCGTCCGGCCCTCCGGCGCATCTATGCCTTGAATGTCCCGCATGGGAGGGCTGCGCCTCGTATGATGAATTGACAAATTGGTATGATCCATTAAGCGTGAGCCCGGGGTCGGACGATCGGGACGCAATGCAGACCACCGGCGGCATTTTTGACGACGACGCACACGGCGTGCGCGGGAAGATCGGCGGTCTCCTTGCGCTTCTGATCGCGGCCAATGTGGCCGCGTGGGTCTGGGCATTCGCGGCCTTCTCCGGCCGGCCGGCGCTGCTCGGCATCGCCTTGCTGGCCTGGGTGTTCGGCCTGCGCCACGCGATCGACGCCGATCACATCGCGGCGATCGACAACGTGGTGCGCAAGCTGGTGCAGGAGGGCAAGCGCCCGCTCACCGTGGGCTTCTTCTTTTCGCTCGGCCATTCCACCGTCGTGGTGCTGGCGTGCCTCGCCCTTGCGGCGACCGCGGCCACCTTCCAGGGACATCTGCAGGGCATCAGGCTGGTCAGCAGCGTGATCGGCACCTCCGTATCCGCCGCCTTCCTGGTCGTGATCGGTCTCGCCAATCTGCTCATTCTCGCCAGCGTGTGGCGCAGCTTCCGCGCGGTGGCGAACGGCGGCACGGTGGCCGCGGAAGACACCGACGCACTCCTTGGCGGCGGCCTGTTCGCGCGCCTGCTTCGGCCCTTGATCGCGGCGGTGGCGCGCAGCTGGCACATGTACCCCCTCGGGTTCCTGTTCGGCCTCGGCTTCGATACGGCGACCGAGGTTGGTCTCCTCGGCATCTCGGCGACGCAGGCTGCCCAGGGAATGTCGCCGTGGCAGACGCTGATATTTCCCGCGCTGTTCACCGCCGGGATGGCGCTCGTCGACAGCGCCGACAGCGTGCTGATGGTCGGCGCCTACGGCTGGGCGTTCGTGCATCCGATCCGCAAGCTCTGGTACAATCTGACGATCACCGCCGCGTCCGTCGCCGTCGCCCTGTTGATCGGTGGCATCGAGGCGCTCGGCCTGATTGCCAAGCGTTTCGGCTTCGCAGGGGGCGTGTGGTCGGTGGCGGCCAACTTGAGCGAAAGCCTTTCGAGCTTCGGCTTCGCCGTCGTCGGCGTGTTCGTGACGGCCTGGGTCGCGTCGGTGCTGATCTATCGCTGGAAGGGCTACGACCAGATCGCGGTCGCGGAGCCGACGAACTGACGAGCCAGGCGCGCGGCCGAACCCAGCCGCGCAGCCGTCTGCCGATCGCCAGCAATCATCGACGGCCCGGGAAGGATCTCCGGTGCGGCCGATCGACGACCGGCGTGCGGACGCGCGTGCGGCACAGCTGCGATCTCGATCACCTGATCTCCAGACCAGAACCCTCCCGGAATGTCTCCGAGTCCACGCCCGTGCGCGCTTTGACGCGCGCATCGAGCCGAGGTTGTCGAGGGATCGGCGACAACGGGAACGAAAGCGCCGAGCGGAGGTGAGCAAGTTTTCGCTGCGCAAGGACGATCGGTGTGTCGCAGCTGTTTGTGCTGCGGCCGGCCGATGACTTCCGCGCCCGCGTCAGTGCACGAGAAAATCGGAAGTCATGACCTTGTAGACCGCTTCGTTGGCACTGTTCTTCTGCGCCTCGGTGGCCAGCCTGAGCCAGGCTTGCGCGAGCGCCAGCAACTCGAGCTTCGTCGCGATGTCCGGGCGCGCCTGCGCCGTCTGCAGGCAGTTGGCTGCGTTCCGGCAGTATTGCGCCAGTTTGCGGCACAACTGCTCCACCTCGTCATTTCGCGAAGACACTTCGACCCTCCCCGTGCGGACGGGAAACTCGCAAGAGGCCGATTTGTTCCCGCGCGCGGGAGATCGATGTCGCGGTTCACGGCGTGGCTCTGGCTCCGTGGACCGCCGATCCGCGACCGCAATGACGGAAATCGCTTTGCACGCGTTGAAAATCGCTCTGCGCCTCGACGGAGGCGCACCCGCGTGGAGGTGGTCCGATTCGAGAGGTGAGTCGGCCACGGACGTCATCCAGGCGGCGCGATGGAAAGCCGCTCATACCAGTTCGGTTGTTCGCTGCACCATGCTACCGACAAGCGGTGCAATGGTGTGGTGCGCCGGTCCCTCAATGCTTCTCCTGTGCATGGACCGCACATAGGCTTGGACAGAGGAAATCGCCCGAGTCTCATATGGCGCGCGTGCCGGAAGCGTTTCAGTCGGGCCAAGGTGTGCGGCGCCCGGCTGACAATGCGGAGCATTGAAGCCGTGCCGTTTTCAAATTTCACGTCGAGCGGATTGCGTGCCTGGGCCATGTATTGCGAAACGCAGGCGAACGATCCTCACCGCCTGCAGGATCGCGAAGAGCTGTTGCGCATGCGCGACGGTCTGCTGGCGATCGCCGAAGTCAAGGAATCGCTTTGGGCGGACAAGACGCCGGCGCCTCTGAACGGAAAGCCAAGGCATGATCCTCCGGCGGTTGATGAGAGCCTCGATCACACGGGATCGGAGATGACATTGGCCCGACAGTGGGCTGACAACTGCCGCCGCTTCTCCGGCCAATGCCTCATGCTCGCCCACCGGGCGCATTCGGATCATGTGCGCCTGACGTCGCTCAACATGGCGAAGCGGTGGCTCGCGCTCGGGCTCAATTTCGAGCTGTCGTCGCTGAGCAAGCGAACACCCGTGACCACTCGCTGACCCCGACGGCGCTCGATCGCCGGCGAGCGCGAGCGTTGTTTTCTGAAGGGCGCGGATCGACGTGAGCGGAAGCCCTGGCGAGGCGCCTTTCGGCACCGGGGCCGGCGTGCTCAAATCTGCGTGGGGATCCCGAGAGACGTGCTGCTGGCGGGCCGGCGCATCGGTCGTCCTGCGCGCCCGTCGTTCTGTTTGTGATCGACCTGCGAGACGGATCGGCCCGATTCAGTCTGCGTCCATTGCAGGTCCGGCCGAAGTGACTCGAAGGAGCCCGGCGGAAGCGAGAGCAGCAGGCGATTGGTGATCGGATCGGGCATCCAAGGCGTGCCACGACCGGCCGACGTCGTCGTTGCGCCGGTCTCTCCTGAGATCAACCCGCAGGCGCGGGGAACGTTGCCTGGCGGCCTGTGGCCAATGTCCCGGTATCCGCACCCGCCGCGGGCACGGCCGCCTCAAAGCAGCGCACATGTCGTGCGGCCGGCAAGGATCAATATCGCGGGTGGTGAGTTGAGGGCACACAGGCCCCGCACGATCGAACAAGAGATCGAACATGCACAGGCACGCACGGGTTCTCATCACGTCGGCACTTGTCGTGTTCGGCAGCGCCTCCGCCGGTATCGCCCAGCAGGGTCCGGGCGGTTCGATGATGCAGCGCGGCCCGATGATGCAGCAGGCCCAGCCGGACACCGGGCAATCCCAACCGCAACAGACGCCCCGGGCGCAGGGGACCCCCACGCCGCGCGCCGGCGCGGAGGATGAAACCGAGGGAAGCTGGGCCTGGGAACCCGGCCAGCGGTTCCGCGAGGGCCGCGGTCCCGGGATGGGTCCGGGCATGATGGGCTTCGGCCGAACCGCAGGGGCGGCGGGCGCGCGTCCGTTCATGATGCGGATGATCTTCATCCTCATGGACAGCAACGGCGACGGCGTCGTCTCGCTCGATGAGTTCAAGGCCGCTCACGAGCGCATCTTCAAGGCGATGGATGCGAACAAGGATGGCGCGCTCACCCTTGAGGAAATGCGCGATTTCCTCCTGGGCGCGGGCCGGCCGAACCCGCAGCGCTAGGTCTCGCACCCGGCAGCCGCTCACAGTGCGCCGGCGTCCACGACCGCCTGCGCGAATGCCGTCGGAGCTTCCTGCGGCAGATTGTGGCCGACGCCGCCCGTGACGACCCGGTGCGCGTATTTTCCCGTGAATTTCCGGGCGTAGGCGTCTGCGTCCGGATGCGGCGCGCCGTTGGCGTCGCCTTCGAGCGTGATCGTCGGCACGCCGATCGCCGGGGCGGTGGCGAGCCTCCTTTCCAGGTCGTCGTATTGCGGTTCGCCCCCGGCGAGACCGAGCCGCCAGCGGTAGTTGTGAATGACGATGGCGACGTGGTCCGGATTGTCGAAGGCGGCCGCGGTGCGATCGAACGTCGCTTCGTCGAAATCCCACCTCGGCGAGGCGAGACGCCAGATCAGCCTGGCAAAATCGCGCCGGTACCTGTCGTAGCCGGCGCGTCCGCGTTCGGTGGCGAAATAGAACTGGTACCACCAGTCGAGCTCGGCCTTCGGTGGCAACGGAATGTTTCCCGCCGCCTGGCTTCCGACCAGATAACCGCTGACGGAGACGAGGGCCTGGCATCGCCCGGGCCAGAGCGCCGCGACGATGTCGGCGGTCCGCGCTCCCCAGTCGAACCCGGCGATGATCGCCTTGTCGATCTTGAGGGCATCCATGAGCGCGACGGCGTCGGCGGCGACCGCCGCCGGCTGCGCGTTGCGCGGTGTCTCGCCGGAGCGGAAGTGCGTCGTGCCGTAGCCGCGCAGATACGGAACGATCACCCGGTAGCCGGCGGAGGCCAAAACAGGTGCGACGTCGACGTAGCTGTGAATGTCGTAGGGCCAGCCGTGCAGCAGAAGAACCACTGGTCCACGGGCGGGGCCGGCTTCCGCGTAGCCGATGTTGAGGACGCCGGCGTCGATCTGCCTCAGCGCCGCGAACGACGTGTTCGTCCCCGGCTTGACCGCCGACAGCCGCGCCGGTCGTGGGTCGCCGGGCTCTGCCCGCGCTGAGCCGAGAGCGCCGAATCCGGCCGCGATGGTCAGGGCTGCGGCGCCAAGCAGGCGCCGGGATGACGGTCGACCGCTTCGCGTGTGTCGGTTGGGTCCATGGCTTGTCTCCCGGGAGCTCGCCCGTCGCGCGCATCCGCGTCGCGCGTCGTTGAAGGCTCGGGCGTCGATGAAAAAAGTCCGGCTTGTGGCAACGGAGCCGTGCCGGCTCGGTTCCTCGGGTGAAAGCACCTGCGATCCTCGGAGAAAACCAGTCCGCGGACACGGGACGCAGAAGCCGTCAGCCGGCCGGCGCGCCTTCGCGCGCGATAGGGCATCCTTGCTATAAATCATCTATTGTGCAATCTATGAGCTATAGAAGGATGGTTCTATCGCTCGCGACCGATCATGACGTGGAATTGGGAACAGCCGGGCTGGCCGGATTTTGTATATGATTCAAAGGCTTTAGAGCCTTTGGAAAAGCAATTTCTGTTGCAGTCGGGCGAATTTGTCGGGGCCTGCAGGCACATCGGGCCGGACGAGCGGGAAACGCTGAAGATCGAGCTGATCAGCGAAGAGGCCGTCAAGACGTCGGAAATCGAGGGCGAGGTCCTCAACCGCGACAGCGTCCAGTCGTCCCTGCGCTGCCAGCTCGGACTCGAGGCCGAGCGGCCAGGCGTCAAGCCGGCCGAGCGCGGCATTTCCAGGATGATGATCGACCTCTATCGCGGCTTTGCCGACCCTCTGTCCGACCAGGCGCTCTTTAGCTGGCACCGGATGCTGCTGGAAGGCAACGAGGCGCTCGAGGTCGTCGGCGGCTATCGCACGCACGCGGCCCCGATGCAGATCGTCTCGGGGCCGGACTATCGGCGCAAGGTTCATTTCGAAGCCCCGCCCTCGACCAGGGTGCGGGGCGAAATGAAGCGCTTCATCGCATGGTTCAACGACACGGCTCCGAAAGGATCGAGGCCGTTGCCGGCGCTGACGCGCGCCGCGCTCGGCCATCTCCATTTCGTGTGCATCCATCCTTTCGAGGACGGCAACGGCCGCATCGGGCGCGCGATCGCGGAAAAGTCGCTGGCGCAGAGTCTCGGCCAGCCCAGCCTGATCGCGCTCGCGTACACCATCGAACGCGGGCGCCGCGACTATTACGCGGCGCTCGAGCGCAACAACAAGAGCCTCGCAGTCGACGACTGGATGAAATACTTCGCGGGCACCGTGCTCGAGGCGCAGCGCAACACGATCAGGCGCGTTGATTTCCAAGTCGCCAAGGCCAGATTCTACGATGCGTTCCGCGACAGGCTGAACGAACGCCAGGACAAGGTCGTCGCCCGCATGTTCAAGGAGGGCGTCGACGGCTTCAAGGGCGGGCTGAGCGCGGAGAACTACATCAGCATCACCGGCACCTCACGCGCGACCGCGACCCGCGATCTGCAGAACCTCGTCGAAAAAGGCGCGCTGACGCGCAGAGGCGCGCTGCGGCACACGCGCTATTTCCTGAACCTGGGCGAAACGGCCGCCGCTTGAATTCGGAATAGAAACGAGCGCTTGCGAAAGGGATGCGGGCCGGGACCCTGCGGTCCCCGCAAACGCCGCGAAGTCGCCTCGCGCGCCGAGCTCAGGGCGCGAAGTCGATCGTGTCGGTTTTGGTCAGCGTCACCTGCTTGCTGATGCGCGCGGTGTTGGCGAGGTGCCAGGCGGTGTAGAGCTCGGGAAACACATCGTCGGCCGACATTCCGTCCACCGGGACGACCACCTTGAAGCCGCGCAGCGCCGCCGACGCTCCCGTGTGCAGCACGGACGTCTGCGCCTGCGTCCCAAGCGCGATGACGGTCGTGATCTTGCGCGCCTTGAGCGTGTCCTCGAGATCGCTGGCGTTGAACTTGTCGGGCCCGAGCGGCGGCAGCACCGACTCGCCGGCCGCCGGCTTCAGCTCGGGAAGGATGTCGGCCGCGACCGAGCCCGGCACGGCGACGCTGTAGATGATGAGCGCGCCTTTCGCACGGGCGGCGGCGACGAGCTTCTGCACCTTCGGCACCGAGTCGGCGCAGCGCGGCCGCCGTTCGCGCGTGCACGTCTGCCGCGTGAAGTCCATGACGAGCAACGCGGTCTCCGCCGGGGCGAGCACGACCGGCTTCAGCGCCGGCGGCGTCGGAAGCTTGGCGCTCGTCCATTCGTCGATGACGGTCTGCGCGCGGGCCGGCGCGGCGGCGATCACGGCGGCGGAGCTCAGCGCCGCCGCGAGACAGAGCAAAAGCCTGGTCATGCGATGTCCCCCCGGGTTGAACCGCCCCAGTGTAGATGATCGATTTCGGTCCGGCAGCCCGGAAACGTGACCCCGGAATTCGACAATAGACGTCTCACCACACGTCGACGCGATGAGCCAAACGCTTCACTTCGCGCCGCCAGAAAGACAGCAACCTTCTCGGGCGAAACGACGCTTCGCTCAGCCTCACGCTGTCGGCCGTCGTGGGGCGCATACTTGACAGGTCCCACCCTCGTTGTTGCCGGGTCCGCGGCCTCAGATCAGCGCCGAACGCGGAAAGGAAATGCCCACCCGAAGACGTGACCTCACCGCCTTGACGGCGGGGTGGCACCTCGAAGGCGTTAGCGAGATCGAGGAACTGGGGTCACCCGCAAGACTACGGATGGAAAAGGCGTAGACGTTGTCTATGAGTCGATCCTCGTTCAGGAATCCGCGGGATGTTGGTGATGATGCGCTGCGCCCCGTCCCGCGTCGATAGCTTGGCTACGGCGCGTCGGATTCTTCATGCGAGGGGGTAGCACGTTGGCGCAGCATGCCATGTATCCGCCGGGCGTGTCGCCGCCACGCCACGGCGTCGGCAGTATCCTCGACCTCCAGATGTGTAGATACAAGCTACTCCGCCGCGATGAGTCTGGCGCTGTTGTTCTTGTATGTTGGCCAGCTTGGTCGGTAATCAGAGTCGGCTTGATTGCCCCACGAATGCCACCCCGTCCGGGCGCCGCGGGCAAATAGTTCAAGATACGGCCCCGGTGAGCACGCTTCGATAATCGGATAAAGCTCATCGGGTTTGCGAGAGTGCTCGCGCTTTCGACTCGCAATGTAATTTACTTGGCGCCGCCCCGGCGCCAGCGTGCGCGCGTTCTTGCCCCGTACTCCAAATAGTACAAGCTCAGTCACATTCCTAAAATAGAAACCGACTCCGCGACCATCTGAGCCGCCATCCTTACGTATCTTGTGCCAGACGATATTTGACTTGTAGGTGAAACCCCACGCTCCCATGACTGCCAATCCCTCTGCCAACAGCGCGTTCGGTACCCAAAGGTACAGATGAGCGGTAACGGCGGCGGCATCGGCAACAGGCAATGCTTTGATGTCCTCAAGGGAGAGCGTTCCGTACCGGCTTAGTCTGCGGTGCTCAGGAGCGACCTTGCCTGTACTATTCTGGAATCGCCAAGGCGGGTCCGCCAGGATGGTCGAAAAACGCCGGCGCCCGCACCACGTTCGGAATTCGTCACTCGGCGTCATCTTCATCCTCGTTCCCCTGTTCAACAATGGGTGCGGTGTCCTCGACATACTTCTTCTTGGTAATGCCGAAAGCGAGGATTGGGCAGCCGCCGCCACCACCACCTTCGAGCCTGGGCAGTAGCTTGTCCATGTGGGTTGTGGATGACCCGTACTTGTTGGCGACCTTTCTTCCAAGCGACGCGAAAAGCTGCTGAAGGTGACTCGCGCGAGTGATAATCACGCCAACGTCAATCACGCGGAGGTCGAATAGCAATCGAAAATTGTTGAGGTCACGGTCGAAAAAAGGGTCCTTATTGTTCCACTCGATTTCTAGACCAACTCGCCCTTTGAAGCAGTCGACTTTGTGCGTGGGGGAGTTCATTTCCTCCTGATCAACCCGAATTGTGGTCTCAAATTTCTTTTCCTTCCAACCCCTGTCTTCTAGGAAGCTATCAATCCGCTGCGCAATGACGCTCTTTCGTCCTCCTCCCGTTAGTACCTCGCTCCGGCGAAACTCGAATTTCCTGAGAGCTTCAGTAATGTCGACCCACTCATTGGGGTGTGCCGTTGTGAGAACGCCGGTGGCATTGCGCCACTCGCGAATCTCGTACGCCTCAGCGATGTCTGCGGGTATCAGGTGAGTTGTGACCATGCGGACATCATCGACCGATTCCGGCAGTGAAAACAATCTCCTTCGCTGCCGTGGCGTCCGGGCGGCGGGCTCCGCATCCGCAAAGGCACATCAGGCACGCTCGAAATCACTGAGCCGGAGAGTGCCGCGCGTGGTGCCGCGGGGAGACTAGCGGTGTTGGGGCCAGTGGCGGTTCGGTCGTCCTCGCCGATGGTGAAATCGAAGTCCGCGAGATGCCAAACGTGGGGTCAAGACGAATGTCTATGCGCGTATATTGGACATCTATTGGATGCAGTGTCTCAAGCGTCTACTAACCTATTGGAATGATTGGCGCGCCCTACGGGAATCGAACCCGTGTTTCCGCCGTGAAAGGGCGGCGTCCTGGACCGCTAGACGAAGGGCGCGTCGATCTCGCGCCTTACGGGGTCGGTCCGGGAACGGAGGCCGGGGCAGGGCGCGGGCGCCGCGACATATAAAGAGGTTGCCGCGCACGGGCAAGCACGTGGCCCGGCCGCCGGTGGGGCCTCAACGGCATCGTCACCCGGGCCCGGGAGGCGCGGGCGAACCCCACACCGCGGGCGCGAGGGCCTCGCCCGCAGCGCGCCCCGGGCCTCCGAACCGCCGGTTTGCGAAACGGCAGCGGCGCTGACCGAACGTCGGCCGGCTGCGCGGGTGGCTTCAGGCCTCGCCGAAGACCGCACGCCCGTCCTCGCGGACGCGAACGGGTCAACGGCGCGCACGGAATTGTTGCCGACGGCGGCCCTGCGCCGGATGCGGTCGCCAGCCGAACCGTGCCGGCCGTTTTGCGGGTCGGATTGCTCCGGACTTGCTCCGGACTTGCGCCGGGCCGGCCGCGCCGCGACCTACCATTTCCCGGTGTTCGGCATCGATGCCCACGGCTCCTTCGGCGGCAGGGCGGCGCCCTTCTGCAAGAGCTCGATCGAGTGCCGGTCGGGCGAGCGCACGAACGCCATCATGCCGTCGCGCGGCGGCCGGTTGATGGTGACGCCGGCCTTCATCAGCCGCTCGCAGGTCGCGTAGATGTCGTCCACCTCGTAGGCGAGATGGCCGAAGTAGCGCGCCTCGCCGTAGTCCTCGGTGTCCCAATTATAAGTGAGCTCGACGAGCGGCGCCTCGCGGCCGCTGCCCTTGCTCGCCTCGACCAGCCCCGTATCCTCCGGCGCCGCCAGGAACACAAGCGTATAGCGCGCCTTGTCGTCGACGCGCCGGCGGATCTCGCGCAGGCCGAGCTTGTTGCAGTAGAAGTCGAGCGCCTCGTCGAGATTGCGGACGCGCAGCATGGTGTGAAGATAACGCATGAACACCTCTCGATTGACGGGCTCGGCCGGGAATCCCGCGGCACGATAGCCACGATATAGAACCCCGCATGGGAAACGCGCCATGATCGCCCCGGACGTCGAAACCGCAACCAGCCGGCTGCGCCAGATGGTGGACGATGCCGGCCAGGTGCTCCCGTTCACCGGGGCCGGGATCTCGACCGAGTGCGGCATCCCGGATTTCCGTTCGCCCGGCGGGATCTGGACCAAGAACCGGCCGATTCCCTTCGACGAATTCCT
>CAZIGW010000275.1:0-7738 GCA_964538565.1 uncultured Hyphomicrobiales bacterium
TTTTCCATCGCCCCCATGATGGATTGGACCGACCGGCACTGCCGGTTCGTCCATCGGCTGTTCACGCGCCGGGCGCGGCTCTACACCGAGATGGTCACGACCGGGGCGGTGCTGCACGGCGACCGCGCGCGGCTCCTCGGCTTCCATCCGGCGGAGCATCCGGTCGCCGTCCAGCTCGGCGGCAGCGATCCGCGGGCGCTGGCGCAGAGCGCGCGCATCTGCGCCGATCTCGGCTACGACGAAATCAACCTCAACGTCGGCTGCCCGTCCGACCGCGTGCAGGAGGGCCGCTTCGGCGCCTGCCTGATGGCCGAGCCCGCGCTCGTCGGCGATTGCGTCGCGGCGATGAAGGCGGCGGTCGACGTGCCGGTGACGGTCAAGTGTCGCATCGGCATCGACGAGCAGGACCCGGAGGAAGCGCTCGAGACGCTGACGAACGCGGTCGTTGCGGCGGGCGTCGACGCGATGATCGTGCACGCGCGCAAGGCCTGGCTCAGCGGATTGTCGCCGCGGGAGAACCGCGACGTGCCGCCGCTCGACTACGATCGCGTCTTCCGGCTGCGCCGCGCGCATCGCGGACTGCCGGTGATCCTCAACGGCGGCATCGGCAGCGTCGAACAGGGGCTCGCGCATCTCGCGCGGGTCGACGGCGTGATGATGGGCCGGGCCGCCTACCAGGAGCCGTGGCGGCTGTTGGCGGTCGATCCGGCGATCTTCGGCGAACCGGCGCGCTTTGCGTCCGCGCGCGAGGCGGCCGAGGCGATCGTTCCCTACATCGAGCGGGAGCTCGCGCGCGGCACGCGTCTGCACGCCATCACCCGTCACCTGCACGGCCTGTTCCAGGGCGTGCCGGGCGCGCGCGCGTTCCGTCGTCATCTCGCGACCGAAGCGGTGAAGAGCGGGGCGGGCGTCGATGTCTACCGCGCCGCGCTGGCGCATCTGCGTCCGCATGCCGGGTCCGGCGAAGACCAACGCCCCGGCGTCGCGGCCTGATCGATGCTCGGCACGCTCCTCGGACACATGTCGGTCGGCGAGATCGCCTCGCTCGCCGCCGCGCTGGCCGCGGCGGGCGCGGTGACCGGCCTGCTTGCCGGCCTGTTCGGCGTGGGCGGCGGCGGCGTCACCGTCCCGGTGCTCTATCAGATGTTCATCTTCCTCGACGTGCCGGCGCCCGTGCGCATGCCGCTCGCGGTCGGCACGGCGCTCGCCATCATCGTGCCGACGTCGATCACCTCGTTTCGAGCCCACCGCGCGCGCGGGATGGTGGATTCCAAGGTCCTGCGGCTGTGGGCCGTGCCGTGCTTCGCCGGCGTCGTCGTCGGCAGCGTGATCGCCTCGAGCGCCTCGCCGGCGGTGTTCAAGTTCGTGTTCGTCGCCATCGCCGGGCTGACGAGCCTGCGGCTCCTGTCGGGACGCGCCTGGCGCCTCGCCGACGAACTGCCCGGCAAGCAGCCGATGCGGGTCATCGGCTTCGTCATCGGGCTCTCGTCGACCCTGATGGGGGTCGCCGGCGGCGCGCTCGGCAACATGACGATGATGATCTACGGCCAGCCGATCCACCGCTCGGTGGCGACCACCGCCGGGCTCGGCGTCGTGATCTCGATCCCGGGCACCATCGGCTACATGCTGGCGGGCCTGCCGCAGGCCGCGCTGCTGCCGCCGCTGTCGATCGGATTCGTCTCCGTCATCGGCTTTGCGCTCGTGGCGCCGGTCAGCATGCTGGTCGCCCCGCTCGGGGCGAGGATCGCGCACCGGTTCAGCCGCCGCAAGCTCGAGATCGGATTCGGATTGTTCCTTGCGGCGGTGGCGGTGCGTTTCCTGGTGAGCCTGTTCACCGACGCTCAGGGATAGGCGCGCATCACCAGGCGATCACCGCGCACTTCCCAGCTCTGCAGGCGGTTGAGGAAGCTCATCCCGAGCAGGCTGGTCTTGAGCTGGCCGGGCTGGGCGATCAGGGCCGGGACCGCATGCTCGACGATCCCGCCGACCGCGACGCGGTCGAGCGTGACGGCAGCCGCCTGGGTGCGGCCGTTCGCGGTCTCGATGTTCACCGTGTACTTGATGATCTCGAGCGGCAGGCCCGCCGCCTTGGCGGCCTCGTGGGTCAGCACCACCGAGGTCGCGCCGGTGTCGAGCACCATCGAGACGCGCGCCCCGTTGACGTGGGTGGCGATCTGGAACTCGCCGTTGCGCGCGCGCGCGAGTTCGACCAGCCGGGCGTGGCTCGCGGCGCGGCCGGGCATGAGTTCGACCAGCACGCGGTCGGCGACGTCGCGCAGCTCGAACCGGTAGGCGTAACCGGCGAGCAGCAGGACGCCGATGATGATCCAGGCAAACAACGCCTCGACGGCCTGCGAGAGCCGGTTGCGAAAGAAGGCCAGCGCCGCGCCGGCGACGAACACCAAGAGGGCCGCCTTGTAGGCGAGCGAGGCGAACTCCGACGTGGTGAGGCCCGCGATGGTTCCCTCGTCCTGGCGACCGACCAGCACCGCGGCGGCGAGCGCCAGCCCGATGAGCAGGATCCACAGGAGTCGCACGGCCTCGCGCTCCTCAGCTCGCGACACGCGCCGCCGGCGCGCGGTGGGGCGCGGGACGGCCGGGCAGTTCCGCCATGATGCGGCGGCGTTCCGCCGCCGTGAGCGAGGTCCAGCGCGCGATCTCGGTCAGGGTGCGTCCGCAACCGCGGCACAGCCGCGTTTCGGGGTCGACGACGCAGACCTTCGTGCAAGGTGTCTCGATGACATCCATGATTCGCCGGCGGATGGTGCTCACCAGCGAAGATACGGACCGCGGCCCGGAAGGCAATCTCGTCGCGCGGGAGCACGGCCGGCGCAGCCTTTTGCCGCGCCCATCATCCGCCCATGCCGAAGAAATAGCGCTTGCGGCGCCGGGCGCTCTCGTCGGCCGGCGCCGGTGGCGCTTCCTCGTGCCTGGGCTGGATCGACGGCGCCGATTCCGGAATGGGCTCGAGCGCCGACATGACCCGCTCGGGCGGAATTGTGACGATCACCTCGGTTCCCTCGCGCAGCTTCGAGCGGATCGTGAACGTACCGCCGTGCAGGTCGACGAGGCTCTTGGCGATCGGCAGGCCGAGACCGGCGCCTTGCTCCGCCGACTTGATGGCGTTCGATCCCTGGCCGAAGGAGTCGAGCACGACCGGAATTTCCTCGTCGGGAATCCCGGGGCCGTTGTCGCGCACGCTGACATATTGCCCGCCCGCCGCCGTCCAGCCGACCTTGATCCAGATCTCGCCGGCCTGCGGGGTGAACTTGATCGCGTTCGACAGGAGGTTGAGACAGATCTGGCGGATCGCCCGTTCGTCGGCCCACAGGCGCGGCAGATCGGGCTCGACCATCTCGTGGATCGTGATGCCGCGGTTCTTCGCGCGCAGCGTGAGCAGGTGGTGACACTCCTGCACCACGGCGGTCAGCGACACGGCCTCCTCGTTGAGTTCGTAGCGCCCGGCCTCGATGCGCGAGAGGTCGAGGATCTCGTTGATGAGGTTGAGGAGATGCACGCCCGAATTGTGGATGTCGTTCGAATAGTCCTTGTAGACCGGGACCACGTGGGCGCCGAAGATCTCGTTCTTCATCACTTCGGAGAAACCCAGGATGGCGTTGAGCGGCGTGCGCAGCTCGTGGCTCATCTGCGCGAGGAAGCGCGACTTGGCGATATTGGCGGTTTCCGCCCGCCGGCGCGCCTCTTCGGATTTCGCATTCGCCTGCTCGAGCTCGCCGATCAGCGCGTCCTTCTCGGCGCGCGCCTCGATGGTGGCGAGGGTCGAGGTGTAGAGCCGGTAGGCGAGCAGCACGAAATAGCTTTGCGCCGTCACCGCCATGGTGGCGAGAATGTAGCCACGCATGCTGCCGGCCAGCACGAAGTTGAGCGCCACCGCGAGCGTCACCGGCGCGGTCGCGGCGAAGACGGCGATCGGCAGGCTCGAGGCCAGCATGCTGGACACCGCCACGACCAGCAGCATGACGAACAGCATGAACGTGCCGGAGCTTTCCTGCACGCCGACCGGCTGGATCAGAATGAACGTCCACGCCAGCCCGAACAGCAGGTCGAGGGCGATGAAGCGCACCCGCCAGGCGCGGATGTCGCTGGCGCCCGGCGGCTGCGCGAGAAACTGGCGGCAGCGCACGAGAATGACCAGGTGGATCAGCAGCACCGCAGCGGTCCACCCGCCGGCCCGAAGCGTGTCGGTCCACAGGCTCGACAGCAGGCCGATCGAACCGACCAGAATCAGGATGACGAGCGAGCCCGAAAGCCGGTTCTGCGCATAGAGACGCAGCAACTCGTAGTCGAAGGCAGGCCGCGTGCCGGTCGTCGAGGTCAACCGATCGCGCGCTTCGCGCACGCGCTTGGACGCGGCGCGCCGACGGCTCGCCGCCTCCTTCTCGCTGGCCGAGGGCAGGTTCGGCTCGCTCGTCGGTCGGTTCATCATACGATTGTTTCGCTGCCTGGATTCACAGCGATAACTAGTCCTAAATCCTTAAGAGCACACTTAAAATGCCATTAAACTGGTCGCCGTCCGGCGGCGCCCCGGCAGTCGCATCAGCGCGTGCAATCAGGCAGAATCTCGAACCTCGGAGAAGAGTGCGATGAAGCTTTATGACGGTGGACGGGCGCCCAATCCGCGGCGGGTGCGCATCTTCCTCGCCGAGAAGGGAATGAGCGTTCCGCTTGAGCCGGTCGACCTCGGCGCCCTGCAGCACAGGACGCCGGCCTACACGGCGGTCAATCCGCTGCAGCAGCTGCCGGCGCTCGCGCTCGACGACGGGACCGTCCTCACGGAGTCGATCGCGATCTGCCGCTATTTCGAGATGCTGCAGCCGGAGCCGCGCCTGTTCGGGCGCGAGGGCCTCGAGGCCGTGCGGGTCGAGATGTGGAACCGGCGGATCGAGCTGCATCTCTTCTGGCCCGTCATGCAGGCCTTCCGCCATCTGCATCCGGCCATGAAGGCACTGGAAGTCCCGCAGGTGCCGGCGTGGGGCGAGGCCAACAAGCCGCGGGCGCTCGACTTCCTGGCGTTCCTCGATCGCGAACTGGCGGATCGCCCCTTCGTCGCCGGCGAAACCTTCACGATCGCCGACATCAGCGGGCTCGTGGCGCTCGACTTCACCAAGCCGGCGCGCATCGCGATACCGGAAAGCCTGACCCACGTGCGTCGCTGGCACGCCGCGTTGGCGGCACGACCGAGCGCGGCGGCGTGAGCGGTCGGCCGACCACGGAATTCCGACGCGATTGCGCCGCGAAAGCGCTACACTGTCGGCATTCGATTTAAGTCGGCCTCGCGGGGAGAGACATGTTTCGGCGCGCGCTCGTTGGCCTGGTGCTCTTGCTGTTCGGCTTTGGGCTTGCGTCCGCGCAGGCGCCCGAGCCCGCTCCATCTCAGACGCAGGATGCCGCCCAGAACGGTCCGCCCGGCCCGCCGCGCATCGCCTTCGTGGTCGGCAACGCCGGCTATGCCAAGAAGCCGCTGCAGAATGCCCTCAACGACGCCGGCCTCGTCGCCGAGGCCCTGCGCACCATCGGCTTCGACATCATCGAAGGCGCCGACGTCAACCAGGCCGACTTCATGCGCTCGTTCCGCGACTTCCTCGCCAAGCTGGAAGCCGCCGGCCCCGACGCGATCGGCTTCGTCTACTTCTCCGGCTACGGCTTCGAGTACGACGGCGAGAACTATCTGGTCGCCGCCGACGCGCGGCTCGAGCGCGAGAACGACAGTCCGCTCGACGCGATCCGCCTCTCGGACCTGTTGCGTCCGCTCGCCGGTGCCGCGGGACGGGCGAAGGTTGTGGCGATCGACGCCGCGCGCCAACTGCCCTTCGGCATCCAGGAGAGCCATCTGGCGCATGGGCTCGCGGCGATCGAGGCTCCGCCCGGCATGCTCGTCGGCTTCTCGGCGGCGCCCGGCATGATCGCCGAGGACGGCCCGGGACCGTACGGGGCCTACGCCACGGCGCTCGCGGAAATGCTGCGCGATCCCGGTGCCGATCTCGACACGGCCTTCACGCGCATCCGCGAGCGCACGCACCAGCTCACGAAAGGGCAGCAGACGCCCTGGAACGTGTCGGCCCTGCCGGCGCCCGTGGTGCTCGTGCCGGCGGAAGCGGCGGCCGATCTGCCGACGGGCTCCGCGCCTCCGCCGCCGCCGAAGCGCGCGCGCCGCCCAATGCGCGACATCGGCGTCGACGAGGGCTATGCGCTCGCCATCGATCTCGATACGTTGCCGGCCTACACCGAATACGTCGAGACCTATCCGAGCAGTCCGTACGCGCCGCGCGTCTGGGCGATCATCCGGGCGCGGCGCGAGGCGCTCGCCTGGATGCGCGCCGTCGAGATCAACACGCCACAATCCTACTGGACCTATCTGCGCCGCTATCCGCACGGCATCTACGCGTCCGACGCCGAGCGGCGGCTGCGCCGCCTGGCGGCGGAACTCGAGCCGCCGCCGGATTTCGCGCCGGTCGAATTCTACGACGTGCCCCCGCCGCTGCCGGGCGAGCCGGTGGAATACGTGGCCTTCTATCCGCCGGCCCCGCCGCCGCCGATCATTCTGATCGGACCGCAGCCCGTGTATTTCGCGCGCCTGCCACCACCGCCGCCGCCGCCACGGGTGGGGCCGCGCGTCCTCCCGGTCATGGCGGTCGCCTTGCCGGTGTTCCACCACATCCGGCCGGGCGTGCGCCACCCGTTGGCCTCGCCCACGCCAGCCGTGCCGTTGCGCTCGAACCTGGTCGCGCCGGCGACCGGCACGCCCCCGTCGCAACAGCACCTGTTGCCGCCCGTGAACGCGACGGCGCCCGGAGCGATCAGGCCGGGCGAGCATCGTCCGCCCCCGCAAGGCACGCCGAACGCGGCTCTGCCGGGCGGCAAGAACGCCGGAAGGCCGTCCATTCAGGGCGGGAAGCTGACGACCGCCCCGACGACCACTCATATCGGTCCGTCCGGAACCGCGTCGCCGTCGACGGCCAAATTGCCTCCCGGCGCGCAGCCCAACGCCAAGCTCCCGCCGGGCGGATCCCCACCCGGCGCGCACAAGCCGCCGACGGCGGTCTCGCCCGCGGGCGTGAAGCCGGTGACCACGACAACCGCCAAGCAGACGCCCGAGACGCTGCGCCGCAAGCCCCCGCCGCCGCTCGTGGTCAACCGGCCGCCGCCGCCCACGGTTCACAGGCCGCCGCCACCGCCGGCCGTCGCCAACCGCCCGCCGCCCGTGGTTCACACGCCCAAGCCGCCACCGCCTCCGGTCGTGCATCGCATGCCGCCACCGGTTGTGCGCGTCGCGCCGCCGCCGAAGCCGGTCGTTCCGGCAAGGAAGAACTGCAAGATCGAGAACGGGAAGGAAGTCTGCAAGTGAGGCGACAGCCCGTGCGGGGAGCCTGAGCCTCCGCGAAGGGCGCACGACCGCCTGGGAGGCATGGTGCGTGTGCCCGGTGCCCACGGAGATCAGGTCTTGTCGCGCCGTCCGCTCGGGGGGCTCGCCGTGCTTGCCGCCGCCTTGTGGCTGAACATCGGTTCTGCATGCCGAGGACGCCGGCGCGGCGTCCGTGCCGGGCTGCGTCGGCGGGGAGCACCGGGTCGCGCTCGTGATCGGCAATTCCGCCTGCCAGTCGGTGAAGTCGCGGCCCAATCCCGCCCACGAGGCGAACGCGGTCGGCGTTATTTTCTCCGGCGCCGGCAACGTAGTGATCGACGAGCCACACCGCAACCCACCGGGAGGGCGCGACGC
>CAZIGW010000276.1:0-5482 GCA_964538565.1 uncultured Hyphomicrobiales bacterium
CGGCCCGCTGTGTGCCCCCGGGGGCGCGCCCGGCGCCGCAGCCGTGACCGTGATCGAGCGCCCGGCGCGGCTACGGAGCGCGCGCCGCCCCCCGGCATCGGCGCCGCGTATGATCGCGATCATGTCGCGGGCGTCGCGGTCGGCGGAGGGCAAGCCGAACGCGGGCTGGCGGAAGTCAGCGTCGATTGACCCGCATGCGCTGTCCGATCACCACGGTCGCCACGACGGCCGCCGCGTAGGCGAGCGTGCCGAGGCGCACGGGCTCGCCGTTCACCGGCGCCGCCAGCGCGACGATGACGAAGGGCTGCAGCAGCATCAGTTGCCCGACGCGGGCGACGCCGCCCAGCGCCATCGCGGCGTTGAACACGAAGAAGGCGAGAAACTGGCTGACGAAGCTCACGTAGGCGAGACCGGTCCAGGCCGTCCACGGGACGGCGGCCAGATTGTCCGGCCACAGCAGGAAGGCCGCGAGCGCCGAGACCGGCAGGAATGCCGCGACCTGCCAGGAAATCACCTCCCAGCCCGGCATGCTCAGGCTCAGCCGGCCTGAGAGCGCGTACCCGAAGGCTCCGGCCACCACGGTGCCGAGGAGAAACAGGTCGCCCAATCCGACCGACCGCGTCTCGCTCTGGTTCAGGACGAAAACCACGACGATCGCGGCGCCCGCGAGGCTCGCGAGCCAGAAGCCGACGCTCGGCCGCTCGCGGGTCACGAGTGCGGCGGCGGCGACGGTCGCAAGCGGCACGATGCCGAGCACGACGCCCCCGTGCGCGGCCGGCACGCTCACCATCGCGAGCGCCATCAGGATGGGGAACCCGGCGATGGTGCACGATCCGGCGAGCAGCAGGTCGCCCCAGAGCGCGCGACGCGGCAGGGGCCGTCGCAAGGCCAGCAGAACCGCCAATCCGGCGCAGCCTGCAAGCGTGGCGCGCGCCGCGGTCAAGAACAGCGGATCGATCGTCGCAACGGTGAGCCGGGTCGCCGGCAAGGTGCCGCCGAACAGGACGACGCCGGCGAAGCCGAGCGCGAGGCCAAGCCGTGTGTGGGACTTCGTCATCGGGTCGGAAGCGGATGCTCACATGGGCAGCGGCGGGCAGCCGGCGCGGCACGGGCCTGCGGGGGGATCGGCACTTCGGCACTATAGACGTCATCGCGCTCACGCGGGAGCGCGAGCAGGCGGATCCCGCGGCGGCGGTCGCGCTCTGGCGCCGGCGGATCGAGGCGTTCGCGACAAGTGCGATCGTCCCGCCGCGCGGGCACCCCCCGGCGACGCGGACGACCGATTCCCGCGGCGGCGTCTACGGTTCGGAATCGAGCTTCGCGGCAAAGGCCGCGACCGTGCGCGAATAGACCTGCGACTTGTTCCACTGCAGCAGCACGTCGTAGTTCGCCGAACCCGGCGTCCACGGCTCGCCGCGATGCCAGCCATAGCCCTTCAGGTAGTTGGCGGTCGAGGCGAGCGCGTCCGGGGCGCTGTGGATGAGATCGCGCCGGCCGTTGCCGTCGAAGTCGACCGCGAACTTGAGATAGGACGACGGCATGAGCTGCGTCTGTCCGATCTCGCCCGCCCACGCGCCGCGCATCTCGGCCGGGTTGAGATCGCCGCGCTGCACGATGCGCAGCGCGTCCATCAGCTCGGTCTGAAACATTTCCGAACGGCGGCAGTCATAGGCAAGCGTTGCGAGCGAGCGCAGCGTCGGGAAGCGGCCGTTGTTGGCGCCGTAGTCCGTCTCCAGCCCCCAGATGGCGACGATCACGGCGGACGGAACGCCGAACTGCTGGTCGATGCGGCTGAACGTGCCGGCGTACTGCTTGAGCCGGTTCGATCCCTGGCGCAGCCGGCCTGGCGAGATCATCCGTGCGGAAAACTGTTCGAAGCTCTGCTTGAACACGCCCTGCGAGTGATCGCGCGCGACCACGCTCGGATCGTAGCTCACTCCGTTGAGGGCGGCCGCGATGGTGCGCTCTCCGATGCCCTGGGCGGCCGCTTCCTTGCGGAAGGCGTCGAGCCAGGTTTCGAAGCTGCCGCTGCCGCAGGTCACCGCCCGCGCCGGTCCGGCGCCGAGCGCGACGAGGCACAATCCCGTGATCACGACCGCCAGTCGCACACTTCGGGTCCGCATGGCCTTCTCTCCGAACGCAAGCTCGACGATGCAACCGTTCGGCCGGGCGTCCCGCCCGAACGCGATGCCGCCACGAGAGGAGCGAACTCAAAAAGCCGCCCCGTGCGAAGCGGACAACGGTACAATCCGCTGCAGAGCTTTCGGTTCCGTGCCGTCCGGCCACGCAATCTGTCTCTCTTTCGATGTGATTGCCGGAGCCTTTCTTGTCCGGACGTTTGCCAGCCGGGCGGACGCGAACCACCCCGGCGGGGGTGCGCGCCGACATGGCCCGGCCGGATCGCTTGCGGGCGGATGCCGGGTGGCGCGGCGCTCCCGGTCGGGTAAGTTGATCGAGGGACGGTGGCCTCTTCATGGTCCCCGGCAGGCGGGGCGAGGACTTTCTGATGAGCACAGGGCGGCGGCGTCATCCGGGGGCATGCGGCGGGGTTGGACGGCCGCGGGGCCGCCCGGCGATTCTCGTCGCCGCGTTCGTGGCCGTGGCTGCGTGGCTCGTGCTCGCGGTCGACGCCTCGGGCAGCGTCAACCCGGCCCGTTTCGAGCTGCAGAAGCAGGGCTACGCCGCCGCCTTCCGCAATCCGCGCGTGATCAGCGCGATCCGCTCCGGCGCCACGCAGGCGATCGCCGTCACCATGGTGCAATGGACCGGGCCGCCGCTGCAGGTCCAGGTGCTGCCGTGGACGCGCATCAGCGACGACGCCTCGGCCGAGGCGTTCGCGGCCGCGATCGAGGCGACGCCGCGCCGGCTCTTTGGCGGCGGCACGTCGATCAGCGGCGCCATCGACTATGCGATGACGCTCTTTCCCGAGAGCCAATACCGGGGCACGCGCCGCGTGATCGACGTCTCCGGCGACGGGGCGAACACGAGCGGCCGGCCGGTGACGCTGGCGCGCGACGAAGCCGTGCGCGCGGGCGTGGTGATCAACGGCCTGCCCATCCTGGCGATCGAGCCCGATCTCGACCGCTACTACTTCGACGACGTGATCGGCGGTCCCGGTTCATTCATGATCGCCGCCAAGAACTACGACACGTTCGCCGAGGCCATCCTCAAGAAGCTCATCAGCGAGATCGCCGCCAACTATCGCTGACGGCGATCCGTCCATGCGGGGGAGAAGAGACGTGACGCAGGAACGGAGCGCCGGCGCGGTCGAACAAACAACAGGCCGTGTGGGACGCCGGAAGCGCACTGTGTGGCGGTGGCTCAACAGGACGCCGGTGCGCACGTTCTTTCTGCTGCCGCTCCTGGTGATCGCCTTCGAGTTCGTGCGCCGGGGGAGCGATTTCGTATTCGCGCCCTGGGGCGTGCCGCTGCTCGCCTGGGGCTACCTGCAGTACCGCCTGGTCGGCTCCTACCGGTCGCGCCGCGGCGGCGGCGGGCCCGGCATCGACGTGCCGCCGAGCAAGCTCGTCGCCGAGGGGCCCTATCGCTATGTCCGCAATCCGATGTACCTCGGGCATCTCATTTTCATGCTCGGCCTGGCGGTGACGTTCTGGTCCTGGCTTGCGCTCGGCATCCTGGCGGTCTGCGCCGTCTGGTTCGACCGCCGGGTGCGCGCCGACGAGGCGCGGCTGCGCGTGCGTTTCGGCGCCCAGTATGCGCAGTACGAGTCGCGCGTGAAGCGATGGATTCCAGGCGTTCTCTGAGCCGATCGCCCGCCCTTCAACCCAAACCGAGGCAACGAGCGCATGGCGAAAATCTCGCGTCTGGAGACGTCACTCCCGGCGGCGCGCACCGGGCTTGTGCTGTTCGACGCGCTGAACGGCTATCTTCATCCCAGCAACCCGCAGAAGGCCGCCTTTCTCGACAGGCACCAGATCCTTGCCCGCATGGCGACGCTCCTCGACGGGGCTCGCCGCGCCGGGATGACGGTATTCTATCCGGTCGCCGCCCACGCGCCGGACGGATCCGACACCGTCGCGCGCATCACCGACACCGACATGGATCTCAATCCGTTGCAGGGCGCGAAGCCGATCAGCCCCGGCATCCACAAGGATTCATGGGAGGCGCAGATCGCCGGCGAACTCGCGCCGCGCCCGGGCGATGTCGTCGTTCCCAAGCACCGGTGGAACTCGTTCTTCCAGACCGACCTCGAATTCCACCTGCGCGTGCGCGGCATCGACACGATCGTGCTCGCCGGCGGCTCGACCGACGTCGGGATCGCCAGCACGGCGTTCGCGGCGCGCGATCTCGATCTCGGCCTCGTGATCGTGCGCGATGCCTGCTACTCGATGCGCGGCAACAACCATGACTTCTTCATGGAGCGCGTCTTCCCGCGCATGGGACGGGTCATGCCGGTCGATGCCGCGGTGGCGCTGATGACCGCATGAGCCTCGGGACCGGGGAGGACGCGAAGCGATGAAGAGCGAAGGAGCGATGATTTCCACCGACGAGATCGTCTGCGCAAACGGCATGCCGGCGTTTCTCGCCTGTCCCGAGCGGGGCGGCCCGTTTCCGATCGTTGTGCTGATGCACGAGCGCTATGGCCTGGTGAGGCATACGCGGGACTTGGCGGTGCGCTGCGCCCGCGACGGCTTCGTGGTGCTTGCGCCCGATTTCTTCTTTCGGCACCCCGATCGCGCGGCGCTCAACGCTGGCGCGTCGCGCTACGACATCGGCGATGGTGAAGCGGTCGAGAGCCTGCGGGCGGCAATCGCCGCGGCGAAGACGTGTCCGGCGGCGGACGCGGAGCGGATCGCGGTCGCCGGCTATTGCCAGACCGGGCGCCATCCGCTGGTGCTGGCCGCCGAAACCGCGATCGCGGCAGCCGTCGTCTGGTATGGCGCCGCCGGCAAGCGGGAATGGGCCGTCAACGAGCGCCAGCCGAGGGGGCTGGAGGACGTCCTCGCCGACATCACCTGCCCGGTGTTCGCCGCGTTCGGCGAGCGCGACCACATCATCGCGCTCGATGATGTGCTGCGGTTTCGCAACGCGCTGGAGCGTCACCGCAAGAGCTACGAGCTCCATCTTTACAAGGGAGCGCCGCACGGCTGGCTCAACGACACGATGCCGGGGCGCTACGCCAGGGCGCAGGCGGAAGCCGGCTGGCAGGCGCAACAGCGCTTCCTGCGCGACGTGTTCGGCGGCGTACGCGATCCGGCGGCTGTCTCCTGGCGGTTCGAGGCCGACATCGCGCTCGACTACGATTTCTCCAAGAACGTGCGATTGGAGTAGTCTGGTCAAAAAGCCGGTCGCGAAGCCGGCGGACGAGGGGGAGGAATGCCATGCAGACCCGCGGGTTGTTCACCGCCATCGTGTCTTCGAGCCTGATCTGTGTGGCGTCGGCGCGCGCCGACGCGGTCGCCGACTTCTATCGCGGTCGGACGGTGACGATCGTCGTCAGCTCGAGCGCCGGCGGCGGATA
>CAZIGW010000277.1:0-3250 GCA_964538565.1 uncultured Hyphomicrobiales bacterium
CGACCGACGCGCCGATCCAGGATTTCGAAGGCTCCGTCACGTCGCGCTCTCCAGCGCGCGGCGAACGAGCGTGCGCACGAGGCCGCGCCGGAAATCGGCCGAGTTGTTGTGGTCCTCGAGCGGATCGATGGCGGCGGCCGCGGCCTCGGCGGCCTCGTTGAATGCGGCTGGGCCAGGCGCGCGGCCGCGCAGCGCCTCCTCGGCGGCGGCGATGCGGCGCGGACACGCCTCCGCGCCGCCGATCGCGAGCCGCGCGTCGGTCATCGCGCCGTCCTGCAGCCGATAGGTCGCGAGCGCCATCGCGATGGCGAAATCGCCGGCGCGGCGGCTGAATTCGACGAAGCCGGCATGCGTGCCCGCCGGCAGCAGCGGCAATTCCGCGGCGACGATCAGCTCGTCCTCGGCGAGCGCGGTCGTCATCAGGCCGAGATGAAAGTCCGCCGCCGCGATCCGCCGCGTGCCGCGCGCGCTGCGGGCGATGACGACGCCGTCGAGCGCCGCCGTCGCGCAGCACCACTCGGAGGCCGGATCGGCGTTGGCGAGGCTGCCGCAGAACGTTCCGCGCGTGCGGATCGGATGGTGGGCGATGTTGCGCACCACCTTGCGCAGGAGCGCCCCGGTGACGCCTGGAACGGCCGCCCCCTCGAACGCGGCATGGCGCACGCAGGCGCCGATGCGCACGACGCCGTCCCCGACCGCGATCCGCGCCAGCTCGGCGATGCCGTTGATGTCGATGAGATGGGCCGGCCGCGCGAGGCGAAACGCCATCGTGGGCACGAGGCTCTGCCCGCCGGCGAGAACGCGGCCGTCGTCCGGCGCCAGCTCGGCCAGGAGCGCCACCGCCTCATCGACGGAGCGCGGGGCGTGATAGCGGAAGGGGGCGGGTTTCATGGGGCGTGATTTCTCGTCCGCGGTTCATACCATCATGGGCGACGGATGAGAAATCCGAGGTTTCGACCGGCAAGATCCAGGCCATGTCGCTCATGCGACTGCAACCGGGAGATGCCGAGACTCACAGATGCGAGCAGGCGGTCTCGCCCGGCGAGCTACGGGCGCCGTTCACACCACAGGCCTCGCCTACCGCTTTCGGGTCGCCCCCGCAGACCGAAACGAAATACGCGCAGGACTGCTGTCATTGTCGGCAGCCTTCTTTTTTGACGGCGGTCGTTTCGGTCGCGACGCAGGCTTCGCCGCCGGCTCCACTGAACCGGACAGCAGCGCCTGCAGGTGTCCCCGGCGCCATGGGTCGCCCGACGTCTTCAAATCCGGACGATGTTTGTCGAGTTTTCCCACGAGTGTCTTGATCTGCGGCGCCGGCAGGCCATCCAGGATGAGGTTGAGCGTCTCGGCGCCGATGGCCTCCCGGATTTCCTGAATCGACTTCAAGGTGGAATTCTTGGCGCGAATTTGCTTCGCAACCAGAGATCTTGCGAGCTTGCTGGCCTCGGCTGCCGCGTTGGGGAACAGGCTGCTGTGTTTCCGAATGCTCGCCAGAACGGCAAACCCATCAATATCAAGTGCCATTCAGCGCTCCCTTGGTTTCCTTCACGAGCTGATTGAGGATCGGCACGATATTCGTCCCCCATTTGGACGTGAACGGAGGACATTTTCCAACCTTGCCAAGCGCTACCGCAATGCTCGCCGCCTCCGGAATGATGACATCGAAGACCTTGAACGAGGGTTGCGGAGCAAGCTGCTCGTTGCGCAGCAGTTCCACCGTTTTCTCGTGTTCCCCGATCGGACGTTTTCGCGTGATCAACACCTGCGGCAGCCGTTTCGGGGGAGGCCCTGAGCCACGCACGCGGCGGCCGGACCAAAGATTCTTGCAGAACGACTCGAGGCCGTAGGTGGAAAGGAAATCCGGTATCGTCGGCACGATCACAAGGTCCGCCAGCCTGATGCTGGCCTCCGACAATGCCGAAATGCCGGGTGCACAGTCGAACAGGATGTAATCGTATCCGCTTGTGGCACTTTCGAGCTTGGTTTTCAGAAGTCGGAATATGTGACCGACGATGGCGTCGAAAGCATAATTGTGTTTGGTAAGCTCGAAGATGATTTCCCGTTCCAGGAGCCGCAGTTCCGAGCTCGAAGCCAACAAAGATATCGAAAGTGGATTTCCGCCGTGCGACACGTCGCTTGCCTGATGCCGGACGCAATCCTCGAACCTGATCTTGCGGGCGCCCAACAAGTAGTCGTCGAGAAACGCACTGATCGTTTTTCCGTCGGAAATCAGATCCGCCAGAAGATCGTCGCCCGCGATGCAGATCGACGCATTGGCCTGCGCGTCGGCGTCGATCACGAGCACCGACGCGCCCTCGGCGGCCAGCGCCTCGGCAAGAGCGACGACGGTCGCGGTCTTTCCCACGCCGCCCTTCATGTTCGCCACGGCGATGACGTGCCCGCTCACTTTCGTTCTCCGTGAACGAGGCGCGACAGCGTATTCCGCTGTTCGGCGGACAGTCTCGATTCCAGGAACCCTTCGACCACGATCGGAGGCGTGGGTTTTCGCACCGGATCGAGCAGGATCTCGCTCGTTTCCGGGCGCGAGGGATCGCGCATGCGGATCAACCCGATCCCATGTTCATCGCAGTGCTTTTGGATGTCGGCGAGCCTTGCCTCGGCCTTCGAGCCTTCCGGCAGGTGCCAGACGAGATGACCGAAATGCGTGAAGCGCGTCTGCGCAAGCGCTTCATGTACGGCCTGAACCGTCCCGCCGGACTCGGTCTTGAGCTCGAAGCTGTGGACGTCGACCTGGGAGCCCGGGAGCAGCTTGAAACGCATGGCCGTAACCATGATGTAGTCCGGTCGCGCCCATTGACCGCGCTTCGGTCCGAAGGACGACGTCTCGTGCACGATCCAGACGCCGTCGTCGGGCAGATCCAGGCCCTTGCGAAATGCACCTTCCAGGTAGTGCCGCAGAGGAGCCATCAGGCGCTGTTCGGCCCAGGCGCCGCCCTCGACCTCGGATGGAATTGCCGGACCCGGTTCCGGCCCGGTGACAAGAAACAGTTGACCACCCTGCCCGCGCAATCGACCAATCTTGTGCTTCTTCAGGAGGAGATCGCGGGCCGCGAAATAAAGCTCGGGATCGATCGCCCGTTGCAATTCGCGCGACAGGATGATGCGCATGACGCGGTTGAGGACCGGCGTGCCGTCGTCCGGCAGACGCGCAAGAATGCGCTCCGCCAATTCCTGCGCGGAGAGCTTGGAAGCCTTGCCGTCAGCGAGAGCCGATACGCGCACACTAACA
>CAZIGW010000278.1:0-28530 GCA_964538565.1 uncultured Hyphomicrobiales bacterium
AGCTTCGCTCGGTGCTCGGCGCCGCCGCAGCTCGGCGAACTGTGCATGCCATTCAGCAAGAACAGCGGCGCCCTTCGACTGCGCTTCGCGCGGATCGGACGTTCCCAGCGATTTCCATAATTCGCGCTTCTTGAGCAGCGCCTGAAGATCGACAGGCACACCAAGTCGGGCGTAATACCGAGCGCTTCCGGGGCGCCGGACGATGTTCGATCGCAGTCCCATGGGAATCCCGTAGCAGTGAACCGTAACAGTCAGCCGTAACAGTTTTGGCTTCAAATAGTATTGTAGCACAATGGCTTATTGAATTTCATGGGTTTTTGGCTGGGGATCGAAGGGTCCTAGTCCCCCAGCCAACTCATCAGACAGCATTTTCGCTTCCGCCGTTCGCGCCGCCGCGGGCCCGTGATCCGCACAAAATCACGCCGTTCGCGCATCCGCGCCAATGCGCCGCCGCGGGCGGGATTGTCACGCCCCGCCCGGCCACGATACGTTCGGGGCAGCGACCGGGCACGGGCCGTTGACGGCGGCCATCGGCGCAAGCCGTCGACGCGAACCGCCGGGACAAACGCCAGGGAGGATCGACCGATGCCGGCATCTGCCGCGATGCCGCCGCAAGCGCGCGCGCAGCCGGACTACATCAGCAGCGCCGAGGCGCTGGCGGTGCTCGCCGTGAAGCCGCAGACGCTCTATTCCTACGTGAGCCGCGGGCTCATCCGCCGCATCTGCGTGGACGGCAAGACATCCCTCTACAACCGCGACGACGTCCGCCGGCTCAAGGCGCGCAGCACCGCCCGCTCGGGGCACGGCGCGGTGGCAGGCGGAGCCCTGCAATGGGGCGAGCCGGTTCTCGTCACCGGCATTACGGACATCACGGCGCAGGGCCCGCGCTACCGGGAGCACCTGGCGCTGGACCTGGCGCGCGACGGCGCCACCTTCGAATCGGTCGCCGAGTATCTCTGGAGCGCGAAGGACATCCGCGCTTCGACCCGCTGGAACTCCGACGAGGCGATCTTCCGCATCGCCCCGCAGGTGGCCGCGCTCGCCGGCGCCTATCCGGGCATTCACCTGCGCCAGCTCCTGACCGAAATTGTCGTGCTCCTGTGCATCGAGCACAGCCAGGGCGACCGGGAACCGCAGCTCGAGCCGTCGCCGAGGGCCGCGCGCACCCTCGTCCAGGCGCTGTGCGTCGCGTTCGGCTTCGTCGGGCCGCGCCGCCGGTTCGTCGCGCCGCAAGACTGCGAAGGCATCGCCGCCTATATCCTGCGCGCATTCGGCATCGACGCCGGACGACCGCAGGTGCGCGCGCTCGACGCCGCGCTCGTGCTGCTTGCCGACCACGAGTTCTCGCCGGCCACCTTCGCGGCGCGCATCGCCGCCTCGTCCGGGGTCGATCTGCATTCCTGCGTCGGCGCCGCGCTGCACGTCCATTTCGGGTCGGCGCTCGGGCTGCGCTGCGACCGCATCGAACAGGCGCTGCATGCCGCCTCGCCGGAACCGGGCCACGCCGCGTCCCTGATGCACGCCTATCCGCTCGGATTCAGCCACCCGCTCTATGTCGACGGCGACCCGCGCGCAAGGGAGATCCTCGAACGCGCGCTGAGCCTGACCGAACACGCCGCCGCGACCCGCAAGGCGCTGGAGGCGCTGCGCTTGATCGACAATCACCAGGGCGCGGTCAGCCTCGACGCCGCGCTGATCGTGCTCTGCCGGGCGCTCGGACTGAACGGACCGGTCGCCGGAGGGCTGCTCGCCGTGAGCCGGTCGGCTGGCTGGATCGCTCACGTGATGGAGCAGTACAAGCAGGACTTCATGATCCGGCCGCGCGGAAAGTTCGTGCCGACAGACCCGGCCGCGGAAGACTCCGCCGCTTGATCGGCGCATGATCCCGAAAAGTGGTTACCGGTTTTCGGATCGGATCATGCGCCAATCAAAAAGGCACGATCCCGAAAAGTGGTTGACGGTTTTCGGACCAGATCATGCGCAAACCATACGCACGATCCCAAAATTGGTTCTCGGTTTCCGGGTCGGATCATGCGCCAATCAAAGAACGTATGATCCTGGAATCCCGGACAGTGTGAACCGGTTGCGGGTCAGATCATGCGCAAACAAAAACGTGATGCCGGAAAGTGGACACCGGCGGCTCAGCGCCGAATCTTCTCGTGCCCGCCCATGCCCGGGCGATATTCGCCGGCGACGAAATCGCCGATCCCCTCCTTGCGCCAGGCATCGCCCTGCTTGACCGTCATCTCCGCCTCCTTGGCGAAGATGAAGTTGAGCGCCGCGTCGAGCGGCATTTCGAGCGAGTGGCGGTAGCTGTCCTTGGTCATCTGCAGTGCGACCGGATCCTTCCCGGCGATCTCCCGGGCGATCGCCATCGTCTCCTCCTCGAGTCGCGCCAGCGGGAACGACTGGTTGACGAAACCGATGCGCGCCGCCTCCTCGCCGCCGAACGAGCGGCCGGTCATCGCATAGAACAAGGCGTCGCGCGGGCGGAACAGGTTGGCGAGCGACTTGCTCACGCTGCCGCCCGGGAACCCTTTGAAGTTGATCTCGGACAGTCCCATCTTGGCTTCGTGCGCGGCGAACGCGAGATCGCAGCTTTCGACGATCGCGAACGCGCCCCCGAAGCAATAGCCGTTGACCATGGCGATGGTCGGCTTTGGGAAATAGCGCAGCGTGCGCGAGCGCCACTCGGTCGCGAGGCGGAGAACGCGGTTGTATTCCTTCGGGTTATCCTTGAGATCATGAAAAAACTCCTTGAGATCCATGCCGGCGCAGAACGCGTCGCCTGCGCCGGTGATCACCAGCACGTGCGCGCCGTCTTCATAGCGCAAGGCCTCCAGCACCGCCGTCATGTCCGCATGCAACTGCGGGTTCATGGCGTTCTTCTTCTTCGGCCGGTTGAGAACGACCTTCGCCACGCCCTCGGCGATGGTGACCTGAACGGTTTCGGTGTTCACGCGCCATCTCCTTCTTGAAAGACGGGGACGGGGAGCGGCCGCTGATCCGGCCGCCCGCCGGATTCGATCACTTTCCCTCGAACAGCGGCGACTTCGGCCAGAACTTCCGGCTGTAGTGCAGCTTCAGGCTCACCATCATGGCGGCGAAGCGGATCGGGGCGCCAATTCCCTCGACCACGGGCACGCCGAGCTCCTGCATCAGCCAGTCCGGCTTGATGTGTACCGGGCATTGCGTGATGCCCATCGGCAGGATGACATCGGCGCCGAGCGCGACCAATTCCTTGGCCTTGTCGACGAAATTCGCGACCACCACGTCGCGGTTGGCGATGATGTCCGGCAGCTCGAAGCCGCAGGTCCGCCAGCCGACCACCTTCTCGCGCATGTTGAAGCGGTCGACCATCCGGTAGCCCAACGGCAGCACGAAATCATGATACATCAGGATGCCGAAGCGGCGGCCGAGCATGGAGGCGATGTGCAGCATCGACTCGCTCGGCCCGACCACCGGGATGTCGACCACGCAGCGGCCGGCATCGACACCGAGGTCGAGCGTGCCGAGCGGAACGACGGCGTCGTAACCCTGCTTCTCGGCCTCGCGGAAGGCTTCGATGAAGGGAGGCACCGCAAGCCCGAGGAGGTCCGGCGCGTTGCCGATGTAATGCGGGGTCGCGTTCACCGACACGATGCCCACTTCGACTTCCGGCGAGGAATACGCCAGAGCGGTGTCCTCGCGGCGCTTGCGCTCCTCGGGCGGATATTCCCCCACCACGAAGGCCACACGAATTCTCCGATCGACCAGCGACATACGTCCTCCGCGAATTGAATCGTCTGAATGGTCAAACCTTCTGCAGCCGGCGCTGCCGCTCGCGCTTCCGGGCCGTCTCAGTTACAGCCGCTCGTCCGACACGCGGCAAGATGGATTGATGAATCAACATTGCTGAAGAAATTGACCTCGGCCCCGAGGTAAGCCACGCCGTCATGGCGTGCTCTCGAACTCGCTCCGCGCCGCCGCGACACGTTTCGACGTGACGCTCTTGCGGAACGTCCAGGCGAGAATGATCGCGGAGAGGACCAGCACGCCTCCGGAGATCGGCCGTTCGAACAGCGCCAGCACGTTTCCGTGCGAGACGATCAGCGAGCGGCGCAGATAGGCCTCGAGCAGCGGCCCGAGCACCAGCCCGATGAGCAACGGAGCGGGCTCGAACCGCAGCAGGCGCATGCCGTAGCCGACGCAGCCGAAGAACAACACCAGCAGGACGTCCAGCACCGAGTTGTGGATCGTATAGACGCCGAGGCAGATGAGCGCGAGCACCGAGGGGAACAGGATGCTGAACGGCACGGTCAGGAGCTTCACCCAGAGCCGGATGAACGGGATGTGCCAGATCACGAGCAGCACATTGCCCACCACGAAGCTGACGACCAGTCCCCAGAAGATGTCGGGATGCGTGCCGATGAACTCCGGCCCCGGGGAAATCCCCTTGATCAGCAGCGCCGCCAGCATCACGGCGGTGATCGGGTCGGTCGGAATCCCGAGAGTGAGCATCGGCACGAACGACGTCTGACAGGCGGCGTTGGCGGCGGCTTCCGGCGCCACCACGCCTTCGATCGCACCCTTGCCGAACCGGCTCGGATCGGCCGCCACCTGCTTCTCGAACGTGTAGCCCATGATCGAGGCGAGCACCGCGCCCGCCCCCGGCAGCACCCCGAAAATCGAGCCGATCCCCGTGCCGCGCAGGATGGCCGGCCACGAGCGGCGCACATCCTCGCGCGTCGGCAGCAGCGAGCGCCAGGTGATGTCGCCGGCCTTCACCGCGCCCGTCTTCAATTCCCCGGCATTGGCGATCAGTTCGGCCACGCCGAACAGCCCCATGGCGATGACGCCGATCGAAATACCGTCGATGAACTGCGAGAACCCGAAGGTGAAGCGCGGCTGCGCCGAGGTGACGTCCATGCCGACGAGACCGACGAGCATGCCGGTCAGGATCATGATGAACGAGCGCACCGGCGAGCCGCGCGCGAGCGCGACGGCGCCCGTCATCCCGAGCACGACGAGGGCGAAGTAGTCGGGAGATTCGAAGGTAAGCGCGATCGCCGCGACCGGCGGCGCGAACAGCGCGATGATGACGATGCCGACGATGCTGCCGCACAGCGAGGCGACGGTGGTCATGAACAGCGCGACGCCGGCGCGGCCCTGTTTGGCCATCGGGTAGCCGTCGAGGCACTCCACGGCCGATACCGTGTGCGGAATGTTGAGCAGGATGGCGCCCGTCACCGCGCCGTAGACCGCGCCGTAATAGAGCCCGGCCAGCATGATGAGGCCGGCCGACGGCGGGATGTGATAGGTGACCGGCAGCAGGATCGAGACCGCGGCGACCGCGCCGACGCCCGGGATCACGCCCATCAGGTTTCCGAGCGTCACCCCGAGAAAGCAGTAGAGGAGATTCTGCGCCGTGAACGCGACCTCGATGCCGAGCGCGAGATTGTCCAGGAAGCCCATCGGATCACAGGTTCACGGCCGGCAGCGGGATCTGCAGGACGACGATGAAGATGAGGTAGACGAGCGCGCCGATCGCCAGCGCCAGAACCCAGGCCCGGAGCGGGCGCCATTGCGGCTCGGCGAGCGAACTGACGAACACCAGAACGAGCGTCGCCGGGACGACGCCGACGCGCTCGAGCAGGAGCGCGAACAGCAGGATCGCGCCCGCGATGGTCGCGACCGGACGAAGCCGGACCTCGATCGGGCGAGCGCTCCGCCGCGACCGAAAGGAGGCTGCGATCAGGACGAGACCGAGCAGGATGATGAGAATCGCAACGCCGGAGGGGAAGAAGCCCGGCCCCATGCGCAGGAGCGAGCCCATCGGATAGCGAGAGGCCTCGAACAGCGCGAACGCGCCGAGCGCGACCGACAACAGCCCGCCGACGAGGTCCTGGCGGGCGGAGGGACCGATGTCATCGGCCTCGTTCATGTGCCGCCGCTTTCGAGTTCGACCAGCAGGTCCGCCTGTCCCTCCTGCGCCACCGTGCCGTCGTGCTTGACGAGGCGGATGGCGCGCGAGATCACCCCACGGCGGCCGTCGGAGGCGACCCGCGTCGCGGCGACGGTGACCTCCGTGTGCACGGTGTCGCCGATGAAGAGCGGCGCCTTGAACGTCCAGTCCTTCAGTCCGAGCGCCGCCACGATCCGGTTGCGCAGCGGCAGCAGATCGGCCGACTGCGCGATGGCGAGCGAAATCCCGAACGTGCCGTGAAACATGCGGCGGCCGACGCGCGTGTCCTTGGCGTAAGTCTCGTCGGCGTGAATGCCGTGCCAGTCGCCCATCATCATGCAGAACATGACGAGATCGGTCTCGGTCAGCGTGCGGCCGCCGCTCGAGAAGGTCTGGCCTTCCTTGAGGTTTTCGAACGAGTACATGCTGTCGATCCGATCCCCCTCTCAGACCGCCCGCGCGCGGCCTTGCCAGAGCGGCGCGCGCAACTTGAACTTCTCGACCTTGCCGTTGGGCAATTTCGGCAGCGCGTCGATGAACGTCACCGCGCGCGGGCGCTTGTAGCCCGCGATCTTCTCTCGGCAGTGCGCGATGACGTCCTCGGGTGTCAGCGCCGACCCGGGCCGCTTGACCACGAAGGCCATCACGCTTTCTCCCCAGCGCTCGTCGGGCGCGCCGACGACGGCCGCCTCGACGATGTCCGGGTGCGTGAGCAGCGCGATCTCGACCTCGCGCGAATAGATGTTCTCGCCGCCCGACACGATCATGTCTTTGATCCGGTCGATGACAAAGACGAACCCCTCCTCGTCGGTCTCGCCGAGGTCTCCGGTGCGCAGCCAGCCGTCAACGATCGCTTCGAGCGTGGCGGCGTGGTTGTTCCAGTAGCCGGTCATCAGGGCTCCGCTCCGGATCGCGATCTCGCCCGGCACGCCCGGAGGACAAGAGCTCCCGTCGGGAGCGAGGATCCGCACCTCGCAGCCGGTCATCGGCTGGCCGGCCGAGCGCAACCGGCGTACCACGTCCCGTGGCCCGTCGAGCACGTGCTGATGTGCGTGCAGCGTGCAGCCCGGCCCGCCGGACTCGGTCATTCCGTAGATCTGGCCGAAGATCGGGCCGAAAGCCGCCATCGCCCGCCGCAGCAGGCCCTCCGGCATCGGGGCGGCGGAATAGAAAATCTTCTTCAGCGAAGGGACGGACGCCCGGTCGCAGCCGAGATCGAGCAGGTCCTTGAGCATCGTCGGCGCGAGCAGCGTCACGGTGGCCCCGTGTTCGCGCAGGCTGGCGAGGAACGGATCGGGCCGGAACGCCCGGTGCAGGATGATCGGGCAGCCGTGGAGCGAATGGCTGAGCCACTGGTTCTTCGCCCCGATGTGATAGAACGGCATGGCAAGCGCGAGCCGGTCGGTCGGCTGCACCAGCGCCTCGAAGGCGGAAATCAGCGCCGAGCACATCTGGCCGCGGTGCGTCAGCATCACGCCCTTCGGCCGGCCGGTGGTGCCGCTGGTGTAGACGAGGAAGGCGACATCGTCGGGTTCGACGGTCGCGAGCGGCGGCTCGGGCTTCTCGCGCGCCAAAGCCTCCTCGTAGCCCATCCCCTGTCCGTCGCCGCGAATGACGAGGACATGTTCAATTTGCTCGAGTGCGTCGTTCTGCAGCCGCTCCCTGAGCTCGGCCTCGCAGATCAGGACCTGCGGACGGCTGTCGCCGAGGATGTAGGAGATTTCCTGCGCGGCCAGCCGGTAGTTGATCGTGACGGTGATCCAGCCGCCGAGTTCGCCCGCCGCGTAGACCTCCATGTATTCGGGACAGTTCTGCGCCAGCACGGCGACGCGATGGCCGCGCCTGACGCCGAGCCGGCGCAGCGCGTTGGCGAGCCGGAAGGCGCGCTCGGCGAACGCGCGGTGGGTGATCGTCCGCCCCTCGAAGATGACCGCCGGAGCCGACGGCCGAAGCCGCCAATTGCGAAGCGTGATGCTCCCCAGCGTGTGCTCGCCGCAATTCACGTCGTATCCTTCAAATCGCGCCTTCGTCAGAACGCATGATGTGAGATTGGGCCGCCGCGCCGCCGGCCGAGGCGGCGCGCCGCGTCGCCTATTCCGGTTTCAGGCCGGCCTCGGCGGCGCGCTGCTTCCAGATCGGGAGCTGCTCGCGCAGGAACTTCGCGGCCTCTTCGGGCGTGCCGCCGATCGGGTCGATGCCGATCTTGATGATCTGCGCGCGGAATTCCGGATCCTTGAGCACCTTGTTGATCTCGCCATTGAGCCTGTCGACCACGGATTTCGGCGTTCCCCGCGGCGCCACCATGGGCACCGACGCGGTCACGCTGAAACCCTTGAGGCCGAGTTCGTTCAGCGTCGGGACGTCCGGCGTCACCCCCGAGCGGTTGAGCCCGGTGGTGGCGAGCGGCCGCACCCGGCCGTCGCGGATCATCGGCAGGGTGGGCACGACATCGGCGAACACGAGCTGCGCCTCGCCGGAAATCACCGCGGTCAGGCTCGGCACGCCTCCGCGGTAGGGAACATGGGTGATCTTCACGCCGGCCATCTTCTCGAACTCGCCGAGCGACATGTGCGACGTCGCGCCGTTGCCGGACGACGCGCAGATCAGCTTGTCAGGCTCCTTCCTGGCAAGCGCGATCAGATCGTCGACCGATTTCACCGGAAGCTTGGGATTGACGGCGAGCACCAGCGAATTCTCGCCCGCGATGATCACCGGAACGAAATCGGTCAGCGGATCGTACTTGATCGTCTTGAATACCGCGACGTTGGTGGTCAGCGGCGAATTGGTCGACAACAGCAGCGTGTATCCGTCACCGGCCGCGCTCGCCACGTACTCCGCCCCGACACTGCCACCGGCGCCCGGCCGGTTCTCGACGACGATCTGCTGGCCCCAGGCCTTGGTCAGATGCGGAGCGAGCGCACGCGCCAGAAGATCGACGGTGCCGCCGGGCGTGTAGGGAACGACGATATGAATCGGCTTGTCGGGATACTCGGCCCTCGCCACGTGCGCGGCGCCAGAAATCGTCGCCAGCACCACGCCGACGGCGAGTAAGAATTTCGCCCGCATGTCTTCCTCCCGCTTCGTTTTCGTTGTCGATCCGCGTCTCTTCAGCATTCCGACCGCGATGCAACGGCTGAACGTCTCAGGTCCGCGCCTTGGCCAGCCAGCCGCGCGCCTCGGCGAGCAATGTCCCGATCGCCTGCTCGACCGCTCCCTGGCCGGCGGACTGCTTCGTCGCCATCCCGGCCCGGCGCTCGTAGTCGGCGAGTATCTCGCGCAGCATCGGGAAATCGAACATGCTCGGCCAGATCCGCTTGACGAGCACGATGTCCATGATCTCGTCCTGATCAATCGCGAACGGACGACCGAGCTCCTGTTCGAGCGTCTGGTTGAGATCGATCGGCGGCTCCTTGAGATAGTGGCTGCGGACGAGCGCGCCGAGCACCCGGTGCCCGGTGCGGAACGGCACCTGGAAATCGTATACCAGCCGGTCGTGCGCCTCGCTCGAGCCCGCGTAGTCGAAGGTCGCCTTGCGTCGCATCTCTTCGAGATCGAACCGGCCCTTCTCGATGACGTCGGCCATGTAGCGGGTGAAGGCGACGATGTCCTGCGCGAGGCCGTAGAGACTGGCAGACTGATAGATCGGCTCGGAGCCTTCGGAGGGATTGCTGGCGGCGGTCATCTCGCCGGCGAGCCGCGTCGAGGCCATGATCGAACCGCCGATCACGGATTGAAGGCCGAACGGAACCTTCGCATGCGGCAGGGCGCTGCTGCCGCCGGCGTGCTCGTCGGCAAGCTCGAAGAAGCCGAACTCCGGCGTCATCCAGACCCGCAGATCCTGGGCGAGCCGCGCGAGATCCACGGAAAGCAGGCTGAGCACGAAGAACGGCTCGGTGAACTGGTCGTGCACCCAGATGGCGTCGCGGCGAAGCCGCGCACGTTGGGAGAATCCGAGCCGCCGGCTGACATCGCGATACAGGTCGTCGAGAATCTTCCGTCCGCCGAACGGAGGCGGCGCCTTGTCGAGCCTCCGGTCGACCTGTGCGAAGCGTTCCATGTGCCGCTCGAACACCACCGCCCAGGAGAGCAGATATTCGCCGAGCGTGGTGAGGCCCGAGTGCTGAAGATGATGATAGTTCGGAGAGATCGATTCCAGGACCGGTCCGGCGCGCATCACCAGATTCGTGAGCAATCTCGCATTCGCCTGCGCGGCCTCGTGCAGTGTCTGCCGGAAGAACATGCGCGGGAGAAAACTGCGCAGGCTCTCGCCTCGGTTGCGGCCGAGATGGAGCCACGCGGTGTTCTCGCGTCCGGCCTTCCCGGCGACCCAGGCCTCGCGTTGCGCGACGACGTCGCCAAGCGGCATCGACGTGTCGATGGACGAGACCTCGTCGTAGAGTTCCAGCAACGCCTGCAGCAGCCCGGCGGCGACGTTCGCCGGCGTCGCGCCCAGTTCCGCCGCGCTCAGCACATAGGCGATGTCGCTCGCCAGCATGTAGCGCGCCGTGAAACGGCTCGCGCGCGTCTCGGGTTCGTTCACCGCGCGCTGATAGCTCGGCGATTTGCCTCCAGCGAGACGACCGGTCCCGGACGGCTTTTCGTTGGACACGAATGGCTCCCCAGCGCGAGGCGGCGGCCCGAACCAGCGCATGTCGACCGCGGATTCGGCTGGCTCTGAAATCGACAGACTCCACCTGCGCCACGAAGCCTATGGGAGGCCGGGTCGCGGCCGCAAGATTGATTGTAGAATCCACGATGCGCGCCGGGCGCGAAGTCGCTAAAGCTCTCTCGCGTGCAGGCAATCCAGGCGTCGGAGACACACGGCCGAGGCAGGACCAGTTGCGGGGAAACGGATGCGCAACAGACCACAATTGACATTGCAGGATGCGCAGAAGCTCGCCACGGCGGCGCGTCAGTATGCGCAGAGCCGCGGACTGGAGGGAACCATAGCCATCGTCGATTTCGGCGGCCACCTGCTCTACCTGGAGCGGCCGGACCTGCAGTCTCCGAACAGCGTGGAAGTCGCGATCCAGAAGGCGCAAACCGCCGCTTTTCGCGAGCGCCCGAGTTCGGCTCTGGAGCAGCGGGTGAAGGAAAAGCCGGGCTGGCTGAAGTTTCCGAACGGGCTGCCGATGAGCGGCGGCGTGCCGCTGTTCTACGGGCGCCAGTGCGTCGGCGGAATTGCCGTCTCCGGAATTGCCGAAGAGGACGAGCCCGCGGCACAGGCCGGCGCCGAGGCCATGAAGTCACTGGACTGATCACCACGCCGGGGAGAGATCCGAGGGGGGCCGCCGACATGCGCATGAGGCTCGGATCCCTGCGCCAGGTTCTGGCGCTCGGCTTCGCGATTTGGTGGGCGTCCGCGCCAAACGCCGCAGCGCAGGACGCCGCCTCCTTTCCGGCCCGTCCGATCGCGATCATCGTTCCCTTTGCGCCCGGCGGCGCGGCGGACATTCTGGCGCGAACCGTCGCCCAGTTCGCGAGCGCCGACACCGGCTGGCAGTTCCATGTCGACAACATCAGTGGCGCCGGCGGGCTTGTCGGCGCCCAGTCCGCCGCGCGCGCCATCCCCGACGGACATACGCTGCTCCTCTGCAACATCGCATGCGTCGCAAACGAGTTCCTGTTCCCCAAGTCCGGATGGAAGGCGAGATCCGCGCTCGCGCCGGTCATCGCGCTCGGCTACCTGCCGAACGTTCTGGTCGCGGGGCCGAGCGTCAACACCGCGACGTTGAGGGAATTCATCGCGCGGGCGCGCACAAGCTCCCAGCCGGCGACGATCGCGACCTCGGGGCCCGGCTCCTCGTCCTCGCTCTCGGCCGAGCTGCTCGAGATCAAGGCGGGGATCAGGATCGCGGAGATTCCGTATCGGGGTTCGTCGGCGGCGACCCCGGACCTGATCTCGGGCCGGATCGATGCCATGATCATGGGTCTGCCTGAATCCCTGCCGCTCGTTCGCGAAGGGAAAGTCAAAGCCCTCGGTGTCACTTCGACTACTCGGGCGCCGTCGCTGCCGGACGTGCCGACGCTCGCGGAGGCGGGCGCGCCCGGATACGGGTTTCTCGGCTGGCTCTCCGTATTTGCTCCCAAGCACACGCCGGACGACGTCGTCGGCAAGGTCAATGCGGCGTTCAACAAGGCGCTCGCCTCGCCCGCCCTGCTGAAGCGGTTTTCCGAACTGAGCATTCAACCCATCGGCGGTGCGCCGGACGTCGCCGGGCGCCTGCTCGACGAGGACGTCGAACTTTGGGGACCGATCCTGCGCAACCGAAGTGGCTCCGACCGCTGAGATAACCAGGCGGCGTTCGCCGCCGATATCGAGGGAGTGCGACCATGCGAGAGACGTCTGTGGCATGCACCGCTGTTTTGATCGCCGCGGCGGCATTCACCGCGCCCTGTCACGCACAGAGCAGCAAGGCGAGCGATCCGGACGAAGCGCGGATCGAGGACATCGTCACGGCAAGCCACATGCTGGCGAACGAAGGCATTCTCGACAGCTTCGGCCACATCAGCGCGCGCTCGGCGAAGAATCCCGACCATTTCTACATCCCGCGTGCGATGCCGCCCGCCCTCGTCTCGCGCGCGGACATTGTCGAGGTGGGGCTGGACTGCAAGCCGGTTGCGCCGAACGCGCCGCGCCTCAACGGCGAGCGCTACATCCATTGCCAGGTCTACAAGGCGCGCAGCGATGTCCAGTCGGTGATCCACACGCACGATCTCGCGGTCATTCCGTTCGGCCTCGCCGGCGTCCCTTTGAAGCCGGTGGTGGCGCAGGCCGGCTTCCTGCCGCCGGAGACGCCGCTGTTCGAAATCCGCGAAGCGAATGCGTCGGAGGCCAGGCGTGGGATGCTCGTGCTCAACGCCCATCTGGGAGATGCGCTTGCCGCCAAGCTCGGCGACAACCCGGTCGTCCTGATGCGCGGTCACGGCGACACCGTCGTCGGGAAATCGGTCCGCGAGGCGACCGTGCGCACCATCTACACCCACATCGATGCCCAGGCGCAGAGCGCCGCGATGGCGCTCGGCCCCAAGATCACGCCCATGAACGGCGAGGAACTGGCGATCAATTCGAAGGAGAATTTCGACGCGGATCGGCCGTGGCAGAACTACAAATCGAGACTACCGGCCACGCGCTGACCGGCGTACATAGACGCCAAAGCGTGGACCGACCTCAGGGAGCACGACATGAACACCGCCGTTCCGCCCAAGAGCCTCAAGGCGCCGCCGCTGCGTCTGCCGGAGCACCGCGATGCCTACTACGGCGGCGCCTGGCACAAGCCGAAATCCGGCCGCACGGCGGAGGTCATCAATCCGGGCACCGGGGAATCCCTCGGCGCCGTCGCCGACTGCGGGGCGGCGGACGTCGATGCCGCCGTGGAAGCCGCCAGGGCGGCTTTCCCGGCCTGGCGCGATACGCCGCCGCTCGAGCGCGCACGGCTGCTGCGGCGGATCGCCAACGTGCTGCGCGAGAACGCCGAGGAACTGGCGATGATCGACGCCGCCGACTGCGGCAATCCCTACGCCGAGATGGTGCGCGACGCGACGGTCGCGGCGGCGCAGATCGAGTTCTATGCCGGCCTCGTCACCGAGATGAAGGGCGCGTCGATCCCGATGGGACCTGACGTCGTCAACTTCTCGGTGCGCGAGCCGCGCGGGGTCGTCGGCCGCATCATTCCGTTCAACCACCCGTTCATGTTCTGCGCCGGGAAATCCGGCGCCCCGCTCGCCGCCGGCAACACCGTGGTGATGAAGCCGCCGGAGCAGGCGCCGCTCTCCTCGCTGCGTCTCGCCGAGCTGATCGGCGGCATCCTGCCGCCCGGCGTGTTCAATCTCGTGCCGGGCGGGCGCGAGGCGGGCTCGGCCCTCTCGTCGCATCCGAACGTGGCGATGATCGCGTTGATCGGTTCGGTGCCGACCGGCCGCGCCGTGATGAAGGCCGCTTCCGATACCCTCAAGCCGGTGATGCTGGAACTCGGCGGCAAGAACGCGCTGATCGCCTATCCGGACGCCGACCCTGAGGAGGTCGCCGACGGGGTGATCGGCGGCATGAACTTCACCTGGTGCGGGCAGTCGTGCGGCTCGACGAGCCGCGCCTTCATCCACGAGACGATCTACGAGGCCGTCCTCGCCAAGGTGAAGGCGAAGATCTCGCACTACAAGCCCGGCATCGCCACCGATCCGGCGACCACGATGGGCTCGATCATCTCCAAGACGCAGTACGAGCGCATCATGGCCTTCATCGACTCCGCCAGGCAGCAGGGCGGCCGGCTGCTCTGCGGCGGCGGCCCCCCGGCCGACCCGGCGCTCGCCAAGGGCTTCTTCATCGAGCCGACGGTGTTCGCGGACGTGCGGCCCGACATGCGCATCGCCCGCGAGGAGATCTTCGGGCCGGTCCTGTCCATCTTCCGTTGGAGCGACGAAGCCGAGATGCTGGCCGAGGTGAACGCCGTCGAATACGGCCTCACCGCCTCGATCTGGACCAACGACCTCTCGACCGCGCACCGCGCCGCCGCCGCCGTGCAGGCCGGGTTCGTGTGGATCAACGAGGTCAGCAAGCATTTCCTCGGCGCGCCGTTCGGCGGCTACAAACAGTCCGGCATCGGGCGCGAGGAATGTTTCGAGGAGATGCTGGCGTACACGCAGGAAAAGAACATCCACGTGCGGCTGAAGCCGGCGAAAGCCTAGGCCGGTCGGCGCATCGAGAACCTGGCGCGGCGGACAGGCGCCGCAGGTTCTCGACCTCGGTTTCGGGACGCTAGCCCGCGCGCGCCTGCGCCGGCCGCGTCACGATCGGCAGCGCGCCCCTGCCCGCGCCGATGCTCTCGGCAATGCCGACGATCTCGGGAACCACGTCCTTGCGGCGCTGCGGATTCCACGCCGCCGCGACGCTCACCACGTTGATCGTCTCGACCAGCGGGCGAAACACGACGTCGCCGCCGCCGAAGCGCATCGAGCGGCTCGGGACCATGCCGATGGCCACGCCGCAGCCCACGTAGGCGATCTGCGACACGACCGAGCTGATCTCGAAGTGGACCCGCGGAGAGAAGCCGGCGGTGCGACAGGCGCTGGTGATCTGGTCGAAGTAGCTCGGGCTCGACCGGCGCGGCGGCAGGACCAGCGTCTCGTCGGCCAGATCGACGAGGCGAACCCGGTCGAGCGCCGTGAGCCGGTGATCCGCCGGCAGCACCAGCACCAAGTGGTCATGCACGATCGGACGGACTTCGAGCGACGAGACATGATCGTCGAGCCGCGCGAACGCGATGTCGATCTCTCCGTCCTGCACGGCCGTCAGCGCTTCCGAGCTCTTCATCTCGCTCATGCACAGCGACAGGTCCGGATAGCGCTCCTTGGCGCTGCGCATCAGCCGGGGCATGACGTCGAACAGTGCGGAATTGATCGCCCCGATGGTGACGACGTCGCTGCGTCCCTGGCGCGCGTCGTTCACCGTGAGCTGCAGCCGGTAGGCGTGCTCCATGAACCGCTGCACGGGGCCGAGGATGGCGGCGCCTTCCCGGGTCAGGCGCGCCCCCTGGCGCGAGCGTTCGAACAGCCGCACTCCCAGATGTTTCTCCAGCACCTGGATCTGCTGGCTCAGCGGCGGCTGGGACATGCCGAGCCGCTTGGCCGCCTTGCCGAAATGCTGCTCGTCGGCGACCGCGAGGAAATACCAGAAGTGGCGCAACAGCCTGAAATCAATCATTCGACACGTTTCCCGTATGGCCGGAAGACCGGAAACCAAACCATGGAACAGATGCTTTTTGCAGGCCGCCCCGAAGATGATGTCGATTTCCATATCGAAACGTGAGGCTAATCGGAATGGACTTCGGACGCCAGCACGCAAAGATCGGGCAGCGGCTGAAAAGATCGCAAAGATCGCCGGCCCTTGGCCGAGATGAAGCCGCGGGGAGGACATCACCATGCGGCCATTCGCAATTCATCCTGGCCTGCTGGCGCTCGCCCTGACCAGCCTGTGCCTGCTGACGCCCGCCCGGGCGCAGAGTTCGTTTCCCGACAAGCCCGTGCGGATCATTCTTCCCTACGGCCCGGGTGGCGTCGCCGACGTCACGACGCGGCTGGTGGCGCAGAAGCTCAGCGAGCGCCTGGGGCAGAATTTCTTCGTCGACAACCGGCCCGGCGCGGGCGGCATCGTCGCCGCCAAGGCAGCGCTGTCCGCCCCGGCCGACGGCTATACGCTGTTTCTCAGCGGCAACGGCGCCGCGATCGGCCAGTCGCTGTTCAAGTCACCGCCGTTCGACGTGCTGAAGGACTTCACGCCGGTCTCGACGCTCGCCGAATTCGAGATGCTGCTCGTCACCAAGGCGGATGCCAAGCTCGACAGCATCGCCAAGATCATCGCCTATGCGAAGGAGCATCCCGGCACGCTGAATTTCGGCGCGATCAACGTCGGAAGCACGCAGAATCTTTCGGCCGAACTCCTGCGCATGGTCACCGGCGCAAACGTGGCGCTCGTGACGTACCGCACCACGCCGGAACTCGTCACCGCGATCGCCCGCGGCGACGTCAACCTGGGCTTCGATTTTCTCGCCGCGCTGCGGCCGATGATCGTCGCCAAGCAGATCAAGGTCATCGCCACCTCGGGCGATCATCCGAACCCGCAGCTTCCCGGCGTCCCGATCGTCAAGGACAGCGGCTACCCGGACTACGTGGTAACGAGCTGGAACGCCTTGTCCGGCCCGGCCGGCGTTCCGCCGGACATCGTGAAGAAGCTGAACAGCGAGATCCAGGCGGTGCTCAAGCTTCCCGAGATCAAGGAACGCATGGCGGCGCTCGGCATGGAGCCGATGCTCGGAACGCCGGAGACGATGACGGAGCGGATGGAGCACGACGTCGCGAAATGGCGCGCCGTCATCGACAAGGCGGGGATCCCGAAGCGCTAGAGCAACGCCGGCGAAATGGGGTAAGGGTTCGCCGCCGACCATGCGATCGAAGGCGGAATCCAAGGCACGTTCCACGGATGGAATGTGCTCCAGGAACGAGAGGATGTGACGTGAACGTGCAAACAGCAAACATCCCGATCCCCAAAGGAGCGGACCGGCCGCGGCTCAAGATCGCGATCGCCAGCTACGGCCACACGCGCGCGATCAAGGACGGCAGCATCCCGATCGAGGGCGTCGACGCCGATTTCGTCGAGGTGGTGCCGATCATCCAGGCGTTCCGCCGCATGGTGCGGGACGTCGAGTTCGACATCTGCGAGATGGCGCCGACCACCTACATGATCGCGCGGGCGCGGGGCGCGCCCTATATCGCACTGCCCATCTTCCTGATGCGCCGCTTTCATCACGGCGGATTCATCGTGCGGCCCGACTCCGGCATCCGGACCCCGAAGGATCTCGAGGGCAAGAAGGTGGGCGTGCGTGCCTATTCGGTGACGACCGGCGTGTGGACGCGCGGGATCTTCATGAACGAATACGGCCTCGACTCCTCGAAGGTGACCTGGGTGGTCGACGACGAGGAGCACGTCACCTCGCTCGTGCTGCCGCCCAACGTGATGCACGCGCCGGAAGGCAAGTCGCTGCAGAGCATGATGGCGTCGGGCGAGATCCAGGCGGGATTCACCGGCCCGGCCGGCGTCGGCCGCGCCGGCCCGCCGATCGCCAACTGGGACATGAACGCGCCGACCGGGGCCGACACCGGGACCTATCCGGAGCTCATCGCCAACGTCGCGCAGGTCGAAGCCGACTGGTACCGCCGCACGGGCATCTACCCGATCCACGGCCTGATCGTCGTCAAGGACGAGGTGCTCGCCCGTCATCCCTGGCTGCCGCGCAGCATGATGAGCGCCTTCACCAGGGCCAAGATGGCGTACCTGGACGGCCTGCGGCTCGGCAAGGGCGACAGCCCGGAGGACAGGCGCTACCGCGGCTTCTTCTCGCTGATGAGCGACCCCCTTCCCTACGGGATGGCGGCGAACAGGCCGAGCATCGAGGCGCTCGTCACCTACGCGCTGCAACAGGAACTGATCCCCTCGCGCCCGGAGCTCGAGCGGGTCTTCGTCAACGTGGACGCCTGAGGCGTTCGAGCAGAACAGAAACCGAGAGAACCATGTCCTCGATCATCGACATCCATCCGCACATCGTCTCTCCCGACACCAAGAAGTATCCGCTCGATCCGCTCGGCGGCACGCAGTCCACCTGGTCGAGCGAGCGCCCGACCACCTACCAGATGCTGCTCGACGAAATGGACAAGGCCGGCGTCGCCAAGGCGGCGATCGTGCATTCCTCGACCGCCTACGGGTACGACAACAGCTACGTGGCGGACGCGGTCGCCGCCGTGCCGCAGCGCTTCACCGGCGTCTATTCGATCGACGTGCTCGCGCCCGACGCGGTGAAGACCTTCGACTACTGGCTAGGGCGCGGCTGCACCGGCATGCGCCTGTTCACCACCGGCTCGACGCTGCCGGACCAGGCCAAGTGGTTCGCCGATCCGAAGACCTATCCGTTCTGGGAGCACGCGGCGGCCAAGAACATCCCGGTCTGCATGCAGATGAAGCAGGAGGGCATTCCGCTGCTGCGGCAGGTGATGGACCGATTTCCCAAGGTGACGATGATCCTCGACCATCTCTCCCGCACGCCGTTCGAGGACGGCCCCCCGTACGCGAAGGCGGAGGAATTCCTCTCGCTCGCCAGGTACAAGCAGGTCTACCTCAAGGTGACCCCGATCAACGTCAGCCCGAAGAGCTGGGGCAAAGGCAGCCCGGACACGTTCTTCCGCAAGCTCATCGACGCGTTCGGCGCCGAGCGGATCGCGTGGGGTTCGAACTTCCCGAATTCGATCGGCACCCTGAAGGAGATCCTGACCGCGGCGCAGAAGGCCTTCTCGTTCGCCAAGGCGCGCGAGCAGGACTGGATCTTCGGCAAGACGGCGCAGACGCTCTATCCGGTGCTGAAAGATTGACGCCTCGATGCCGCGCCGACATCTGAAGATCCTGCTCGGCAACTATCCGCACACGGCGCCGCTCAAGTCCGGCGCCGTGCGCTCGGAGCACGTCGACTTGGAATTTGCCGACGTCGCACCGGTCTGGCACGGCTTCAAGGGCATGGTCCGCGAGTCCCGATACGACGTCTCGGAGCTGGCGGTCGTCACTTACCTGATTGCGCGCGCGCACGGAAAACCGCTCGCGCTGCTGCCGGCCGCCATGCTCGGCCGCTTCGCGCAGCCCTTCGCGCTGTACAATGCCGAAAACGGGCCACTCACGCCGGCGGACCTCAAGGGCAGGCGGGTCGGCATCCGCTCGTTCACGACGACGACCGGCGCCTGGCTGCGCGGCATCCTCGCCAACGACTACGGGGTCGATATCGACAGCATCGAGTGGGTCACGTTCGAGGACCCGCATGTGGCCGAGTACCGCGACACGACCGTGCGGGCGCCCGAAGGCAAGGCCATCGTGCCGATGCTGCTCGAGCGCGAGCTCGACGCCGTGCTCGGGGAAACCTCGAACGACCCGCGCCTGCGCTGCCTGTTCGGCGATCCCCAGGCCGAGGCACGGCGATGGTACGAGAAGCACAAGCTCGTGCCGATCAACCACATGGTCGTCATGCGGAGCGAGGATGTGCGGGCGGATCCGCAGGCCGCGCGCGAGGTCTGGCGCCTCCTGTGCGAGGGCAAGCGTCTTGCCGGGCCGCCGCCCGAACCCGATCCGCTGCCCTTCGGCATCGAGGCCAACCGCGCGAGCCTGAGCCTGATCGCCGAATACGCCTATCAGCAACAGCTCATTCCGCGTCGCATTTCGGTCGACGAGATGTTCGCGGAGACCCGCGCCATCCTGGGCGGCTGAGCCAACGGAAGATATCGGACAACGCGAGGAAAGGATTCGGCGGCGATGAGTTCCGGAAAACTCACCCTGTTCACGCATCTCGGCGACTACCCGGTCACGGCCGCGCTCAAGTCGGGCGAGGTCCGCTCCGATGTCGTGGACTTCTCGTTCTCCGGCATCAAAGTGGCGAACACCGGATTCAAGCCGCTGGTGCGCGAGCACAGGTTCGATCTCTCCGAGCTCGCGATCGTGACCTTCCTGCAGGCGAAGGCCTACGGCAAGCCATACGTGCTGATTCCGGCCGTCGTCGTCGCGCGCGGACAGCACCACACGATCGCCTACAATCCCGAGCGCGGCGCGCTCACGCCTGCGGGGCTTGCCGGCAAGCGCGTCGGTGTGCGGGCCTACACGGTCACCACGGGCGTGTGGGTGCGCGGCATCTTGCACGAGCAATACGGCCTCGATCTCGACACGGTGAAATGGGTGACGTTCGAGGACCCGCATCTTGCCGAATACACCGACCCGCCGGACATCGAGCGCGCGCCCGCCGGCAAGACCATGGCGCAGATGCTGCTCGACGGCGAGCTCGATGCCGCCGTGGTGGGCGACAAGCTGCCGGATCCGAAGCTCAAGCAGCTGATCCCGGACAGCGAGGCGGCCGCCAAGACGTGGGCCGACCGGCACGGCTACCCGATCAACCACATGCTGGTGATCCGCAGCGAGCTCTCGCGCGCGCGTCCCGAAGTCGTGCGCGAGGTATTCCGCCTGTGCAGGGAAAGCCGCGATGCGGCGGTGCGCGCCGGCAACCGGAATGCCGCCGAGCTGCAATTCGGCGTCGAGCCCAACCGGCGCTCGCTCGAGACCATCATCGGGATGGCTTACGAGCAGAAGCTGATCCCGCGCCGCTTCAGCGTCGACGAGTTGTTCGACGAAACCACCGCCGCCCTGACATAGGCGCCGCCCGGCGAACCGCGCCGAGGCGTTGAACCTTCCCGCGCGGCTGCGGTGACGGGCTCCATTCCGGCTTGACCGACATATATCTCCAGGGTTATACATCGAACAATAGCCAACCGGTTATCGATCGTGCATGCGGAACGCCCACGACCTGCTGTTCAGAACGCTCGCCGACCCGACCCGTCGGGCCATCTTCGAGCGGCTGTGCCGCGAAGGAGAGCAGACGGTCGGAGCTCTTACGGCGCGGGCCGGCGTCTCGCAACCGGCGGTCTCCAAGCACCTGGCGGTTCTCAAGCGGGCCGGGCTGGTGCGCGACCGCCACGAAGGCCGCCAGACGCACTACAGCGCGCAGCTTCGCGCGCTCGCCCCGCTGATCGACTGGACCAGGCAGATGGCCGGGTTCTGGCAAAGCCGGTTCGACCAGCTCGAAGACCTGCTCAAGAGGATGAACCAATGAACGAGACGTCGACCGAAACGCGCTCCGTCGTTGTCGAACGGGAGATCCCCCACCCGCCGGAAAAGATCTGGCGCGCGCTCACGCAGCCGCACCTGATCGAGGAGTGGCTGATGAAGAACGACTTCGCGCCGGTTGTCGGTCATCGTTTCGATCTGCGCGCCGACTGGGGCACGGTCGAGTGCCGTGTCCTGGCGGCCGAGCCGAACAAGACGTTGTCCTACACGTGGGCCGCCTATGGACTCGAGAGTGTCGTCACCTGGACCCTCACGCCGACCGGCGCCGGGACACGCCTGCGCATGGAGCAGTCGGGCTTCCGGCCGGACCAGGAGCAGGCCTACCAGGGCGCCCAGGCCGGTTGGCCGCGGTTCTTCGCCAACCTGGAGCAGGTCCTGGCGCGGACCTGACGCCCTCCGGAACCCGGCGAAGCGGGCTCCGGTCACATCTGTGGCCGGACTTCCCCAACTCCCGACACCGTATCCCCGTATCGGGAGCCCGGGGCGAAGGAGAAGCCGCATGAAGAACGGATCGCAGACGGGCCCGTCACCCTCCCGGCTCATCGACGGGAGGATCAAGGAACTCGGCGACTGGCGCGGGCAGATGCTCGGCCGCCTGCGCGCCCTGATCAGGGAAGCCGATCCCGAGGTTGTCGAGGAATGGAAGTGGCGCGGCGTCCCGGTATGGTCGCACGACGGATTGATCTGCACGGGCGAGACCTACAAGAGCGTCGTGAAGATGACCTTCGCGAGGGGCGCGGCCCTGGAGGATCCGACCGGCCTCTTCAACGCCAGCCTCGAGGGGAACACGAGGCGCGCGATCGACTTCCGCGAAGGGGAAACCTTCGATGAGGAGGCGTTGAAGACGCTGGTTCGCGCCCGTGACCCTGAACAGGTCGAAAGCCCGACGCTGACCGGCGCCATCGGGCTTGTTCGCAGAGGTCCGCAAGAGGCGCCGGCTTGGCCTGCATGACCGCGGCCGGCGAGACCCCTCGGCCTCAACGGCGCGGCACGTTCGCGGGCGGGCGCGGTGACAATTCGCTGGTCGCGGATCGCGCCGGCCTGCGCGGCTGCGCGCGATGGCTCGCAGGCTTTGCCGTGCCACCGACCGAAAGCAGATAGCTCGAAAGCAGGCGCGCCGAGGTCTCGTCGGCGGTGTAGTGCTCGCTCAGGAAATTCGTCAGCGTCCAGCTGAATCGACCCTTCGCGAGGCCGCGCGGGGTGTGGTGGCAGGACGAGCAGTTGGCGGCGAAGAGCTGCGCGCCCGTCTTGCCGGCGTCGAAGTTCTCCGCCGCCGTCGGCCCGATGCCGACCGCGAGCACGATCCCTGACAGCGCCAAGCGATACGCCTGTGCGGAGGTCACGCGCGTCCCCCCTCCGTTGCTCCCGGACTGCGATCGTCGGTGAGGATTGCGGCAAAAATCGTGGCCGAATCCCGGCGCGCGAACTCGCGGTCGCAAACCTCCCGGCTCCGGGCCGGGAGGTCCGCGCCGGGATGCCGGCGTCCGATCGCGGACCGATTTACCGGTCCGTGCCGAACGTGCGCGCGATCTCGAGCCGGATGGAGGGATCGGGATCGCGGCCGGCGTACCTGCCGTTGACGAACACGTCGTCGCCACGCGGAGCGACGGCGGCCATCTCGGCGGACTGGCCGTAGGCCCCGGTCGACCATGGCGCGACCATGCGCACATGCCGGTCCGGTGCCGTCCGCGCCATCGCGGGCGCCGCCGCGATCGACGCGAGCACGAGTGTGGTGAGCAAGGCTTTCATGTCATCTCTCCTCATTGGGAGACGGTTCTCGACGCGTGCGTCGTCGCGAGCACGCGTCACCGTTTCCGACCGACTTGATCGGCGCGGGGCGGCTCGCATTCCGGAGATCAACTCTTTTTGAGAGACGCGTGTAGGCGGACCGGTCCCGAAGCATCCGGCCGCCGTCCGCTGACTCGCCGCGGCCCGGACCGTAGGGCGCCATGCCGGTTGAAGAACGCGCCCGGAGGGAGCAAAAGCGCGGAGTCACTCATATCAGGAGGAGCGGCCATCATGCCGACGATCGGAAAACACTGGCATGCGAAGCATCAGGACGAACTGACGTTCGGCCAGCGCGTGGCCGACGGCGTCGCCGCGATGATGGGCTCGTGGTCGTTCATCATCGGGCAATCGGTCATTCTGTTCGCCTGGGTGGTGCTCAACGTCGTCGCCTACGTCGACCACTGGGACCCCTACCCGTTCATCCTGCTGAACCTGGCGCTGTCGTTCCAGGCCGCCTACGCGGCGCCGTTCATCATGATCAGTCAGAACCGGCAGGCCGAACGCGACCGCCACCAGGCCGAGGAAGACTATCGCACGAACCTCGAGGCCGAGCGCCGCATCGAAGCCCTGCAGGTCGCCATCGCCGCGCTCGAGGCCAACAAGCTGGATCGGATTTTGGAGTTGTTGGAGAAGCGGCTGCCGGAAGGACAGGCGGGAGTGTAATTGCACATACAGCAAACAGGCTCCCCGTAGCGGTCGCTACCTTTTTTTGCAGACGTTGTGGGTTAGACGGAGGTATTCGCGCGACTCGCTGCTACCTTAAACAAATCGGCTACTACTTTTCTGGCCTTCATATCCTTGGCAGGCGCCTCAAAAATCAGCCGGTAATCTTCGCCCCAATCTTTGGAGGCATCCCACTCTCGCACTCTTAGGACAGGCTCCTCATCGGGGCTGATGCGCTTGATCTCAAACCGGGTTTTGATTAGCCCCAGCGCCTTGGCTTTGCGCGTGTTGCGTGAAATGTCCTCTGTGGTGCCGACACTTTGCACGGTCGCATACCAACTTACTAGACTCCGACCAAGCATGTCACCGCCCGGTTTAATTCGATATGCATTTGGATCGACAGCCAGTTGCCGGCACGCCAATGAAATTATCCCACCCAAGACTCCCTTCGCCTGGCTCGCGTCCATCAACAGCACTCCCTTCTATCATTTCTCATTCCTGCGTTCGATCGACCAAACGCCAATATTGCTGCTCGACGCCCCTTGGCGGGGTGAGCGTCGGCCTGCGCGACTCTCCCGATCATCTGCGATAGTGAATGTCTGACATACGAACCTCAGCATCAATTTGTTCTGTCTTGAGCATGAGTAACGCCGATTCGTACTGCAGCTCCTGTGACGGATGCGGCCCAACGATCATTGATTTAGTTGGAAGACGCGATCCAATTTCAAATAGTTCAATATAAAGAACAATTTTTCCGCTTCTCGCGCGAATTTTATCGCCTTTCATCTGCCTCCGTAAATCTCGTTTTGAAAAATCTAGATCTATCTGCCGAGATATACTCCGCGGTTGTCAGTTTCTTGAGCCTCGAAAACCAACCTCTGACGATCTTCTGATTTAAAATACGACTTCTTGCGCGTCTCTCATCTCCTCCCCCTCCTCACCTTCACGATCTCCGCCAGAATCGACACCGCGATCTCGTCGGGCGTGATGGCGCCGAGGTCGAGGCCGGCGGGGCATTTGAGCTTCGCCAGGCGCTCGGGCGCGATGCCGCTCGCGGCGAGCTTCGCCTTCAGGGCCTCCGCCTTCTTCCTGCTGCCCACGAAGGCGACGTAGTCGACGTCGATCGCGAGCGCGGCCGAGAGCGCCGCCTCGTCGCCGCGGCCCTGCGTCGAGACGACCACGAAGCGCCGGCCCGCCTCCTCGACCGGCAGCGCGTAGCCTTCGATCGCGCGGTCGACCTCACCGAAGACGCCCTGATCCGCAGCCGGCGCGCAGACGGTGACGGAGAAGCCGATGCGGCGCGCGAGATCGGCGATCGCGACCGCGACCGGGCTCGCCCCGCACACGACGACCTGCGGGCGCGGCAGCACCGGCTCGACGAAGACGTCCATCGTGCCCTGGCTCGGGCACAGGTTTTTTGCAAACCGGATGCCGCCCTCTTCCTCGCCGGCGTGCACGCCTTTTTCTTCGAGCGCGTCGGGCGGCTGGATCGAGACGAGCCGCGCCCGGCCGTCGGCGAGCGCCGCCGGCGCGGCCTTGAGCACGGCTGCGCGGGCGCAGCCGCCGCCGATCCAGCCTTCGGAGACCGTCCCGTCCGGCAGGATCAGCGCCTTGGCGCCGGCCTTGGCGGCGGTCGCCGCGACGGTGCGCACCACCGTCGCGAGCGCGAACGGCTCGCCGCTCGCCTGCCGCTGCGAGATGAGGTCGAGAATGTCGCCTTTGCGTTTCATGGCGTCAGATCCTCGCGAGATAGGGCTCGAGCGCCGCCAGGCTTTCGAGATTGTGCGCCGGCGCGAACAGGTCGACGTACGGCAGCGCCGCCTGCATGCCGCGCGCCTGCGGTGAGTAGTCGCGCCAGCCGATCAGCGGATTGAGCCAGACAATGCGGCGGCAGCGCCGGCGCAGGCGCCGCATCTCCTCGGCGAGCCGTTCGGGCGCGCCGGTGTCGTAGCCGTCCGACACGATCATCACGGCCGTGCGCGAATTGATCACGCGGCGCGCGTGCCAGCGGTTGAACGTGGCCAGGCTCTCGCCGATGCGCGTGCCGCCGCCGATGCCCTGCGCCATCAGCGAGAGGCGGTCGACCGCGCGCGTCACGTCGTGGTCGCGCAGCGAGGCTGAGACGTGGGCGAGCCGGGTGTGGAACACGAAAGCCTCCGCCTCGCGGAAGGCATCGAGCACGCCGTGCAGGAAACGCACGAAGAACGCGGTGTAGAGGCTCATCGAGCCGGAGGCGTCGAGCAGCACGACGAGGCGCAGCGGCTTGATCTTGCGGCGACGCCAGGCGAGATCGACCAGGGTGCCGCCCTGCGAGACGTTGCGGTGGATGGTGCGGCGCAGATCGATGCGCCGCCCGCGCCGGCGCACCCGCTCCCGCCGCACGAGCCGCGCCCGCATCGCGCGCGAGAGCCGGGCGGCGAGCGCGTAGGCTTCGGCCACGTCCTTCGGATCGACGATGTGGCGCATGTCGGCGCGCGCGAGGTTTTCCGCGCGCGAGGCGCCCTCGCGCCGGCCGCGCCCGTCGGCCGATGCGTCGCCGTCTTCGCCGGTACGGCGCTCGACATGATCGGGCATTCCCTCACCCTCTTGGCCCGCCGGCGAGAGCGTGCGCAGAGGCGACCTGGTCGCCGTCGACGAGCTGGCCGCCACCTGCGCGCGGCGCATGCCGCGGCCCAGCCACACCGCGTCGAAGATCTCGTCGAACCGCTCCCAGTCGGAATGCGTGGCGCAGAAAAGCGCGCGCAGCGCCGGCTTGAGGCGCGAGGGCCGCGCGGCGGCGGGCGAGGCCAGCACTGCGAGCGCATCGTGCGTCTCGGAAAGGCCGACCTTGAAGCCGTTCTCCCGCAGCGTGCGCACGAACGCGGCGAGCCGGCGGCGCAGACCGGGGCCGATGCCCTCGTCGTTCTCGCTGATCGCGGCGGCCGCCATCGCGTCCTGCTCCGCGCTCACGCCACCTTGCCGAGCAGCCGGTCGGTCACCTCGCGGGTGAGCCGCGCGCGGTCCTCGTGCGTCTTGAGGAGGCACATCATCGTGTCGAACACCGCCTCCGGTTCCTGCCGCAGGTCGTGCAGTTCGAGGCCCGCGAGCGTCGCCGTCCAATCGAGCGTCTCGGCGACCCCCGGCACCTTGCGCAGGTCCTCCCTGCGGATCGCCGCCACCATGCGGGCGACCTGGTGCGCCAGCGCCGTGTCGATGCCCGGCACCTTGGCGAGGATGATGCGCGCCTCGCGCTCGACGTCGGGAAAATCGACGTAGTGATAGAGGCAGCGGCGGCGCAGCGCGTCCGAGAGCTCGCGCGTTCCGTTGGAGGTGAGCACCACGCGCGGGATAGAGGTCGCCTTGACGGTGCCGAGTTCCGGAATGCTCACCTGGAATTCCGACAGCAGCTCCAGCAAGAATGCCTCGAATTCCTCGTCCGCGCGGTCGACCTCGTCGATCAGCAGCACCGGCCGTGCCAGGCGGCGGATGGCGGCTAGCAGCGGCCGTTCGAGCAGATATTTCTCCGAGAAGATGTGCTCCTCGATGGCGTCGGCGTCCTCGCCCGCGCTCTCGCGCGTCTTGATGGCGAGCAGTTGCCGCTGGTAGTTCCACTCGTAGAGCGCGGCGTTCTGGTCGAGCCCCTCGTAGCACTGCAGGCGAATCAACTCCGCGCCGTGCACGGCGGCGAGCGCCTTGGCGACCTCGGTCTTGCCGACGCCCGCCTCGCCTTCGAGCAGCAGCGGGCGCTTGAGGAATTCCATCAGCCAGAGCGCGGTCGCGATGTCGCGGTCGGCCACGTAGCCGACGGCGGCGAGGCGATCCGAGATTTCATCGCGGTTCATTGGCTCTTGCTGCGATCCTCTAGTGCAAGGACTTCTGTCCCGGGCGCACCGCAGCGCGTGAGCGCTGCGGTGCAGAACCGGGATATGCTGGTTGGAGAGATATGCATTGTCTGTGGATCCCGCATCCGCGGTGTACCGCACGCAGCCAGGTATACGCAGATCGCGTGGACCTATTTGCGTGCGCTGCACCGCGTGCGGGACACGAGGCAGCGTCACGCATGCAGGCCCAATTTGTCCGCCGCCATCCAGGTACGCCAGTGGTCGTGCGGCATCGGAATGTGCGTCGAGCCGAGGAACTTGAAAGCGTCGTTCACCGCGTTGGCGAAACACGGCACGCCGCCGACATTCGGGCTCTCGCCGACCCCCTTGGCGCCGATCGGATGGTGCGGCGAGGGCGTGGTGGTCCAGTCGGTTTCCCACTTCGGCGTCTCGACCGCGGTCGGCATGAAGTAGTCGAGGAACGAGGCGGTCGTGACGTTGCCGTCGTCGTCGTAGTGGATCTCCTGGCCCATGGCGATGCCGAAGGCCTCGGTGAGGCCGCCGTGGATCTGCCCCTCGATGATCATCGGGTTGATGCGGGTGCCGCAATCGTCGAGCGCGTAGAACCGCCGCACCTTGGTGACGCCGGTATCGACGTCGACGTCCACCACGCAGATGTAAGCGCCGAACGGGTAGGTCATGTTCGGCGGGTCGTAGTAGCTTACCGCCTCGAGACCGGGTTCCATGCCCGGCGGCACGCTGTGATAGGCGGCCCAGGCGAGCTCGGTCATGGTCTTGAATCGCTCTGGGTTGCCCTTCACGCGGAAACGATCGACGTCCCATTCGAGGTCATCGTCGTGCACTTCCAGCATGAAGGCCGCGATCATCTGCGCCTTGGCCTTGATCTTGCGGCAGGCCATGGCGGTGGCGGCGCCGGACACCGGCGTCGAGCGCGAGCCATAGGTGCCGAGCCCGTAGGGCGCGGTGTCGGTGTTGCCCTCCTCGACGGTGATCCCGTCGGCGGGAAGCCCGAGCTCGCTCGCGATGATCTGGGCGTAGGTGGTCTCGTGCCCCTGCCCCTGGCTCTTGGTCCCGAGGCGGCAGATGCCGGTGCCGGTCGGATGGATGCGGATCTC
>CAZIGW010000279.1:0-31787 GCA_964538565.1 uncultured Hyphomicrobiales bacterium
GCGGCGTTGAGCCAGCGGGCGGACAGCCGCGCCCAGTCGCTGTTGTGGTTGTCCGACGAGCGCAAGGCATCGCACGCCTTGTCTCCGCGGAATCCCGCGCGTCCGGGACGGAAATACTCGCCGCGAACGTTGGCGACGAACTGGCGGAAACAGAAGCCGTCGTCGGCGAGCTGGACCGGCCGGTCGGGATTTCCCTCCCCGGAGGCGACCGAGTCCCCGAGCCCGGCGATCAGCAGATCGCGCACCTGGATGTCGGTGGTGGCACGCTGCGGGACGTCCGAGGTGCCGCTGATCTCGACGCTCGCCGTGGTCGGCCGGCCGTAGAAGACGTGTAGGCGGACTTCCTCGCTGCAGTTCGCATTGGCGCTCTGCGGCGGGTTTTCGCCGTCGTTGAAAGTCCAGGCGCAGGTCGTGCCGGCCGGCGCGCCGATCACCCGCACGCCGATCCGGTGATCGATGGGCGCGAGATAGTTCTCGTTCGTGCCGTCTCGCATGCATTGCTCGGGAATGCGGCCGGTCGCGTCGATGCACAGCCGGCCGAGCATGTTGCGCGCCCAGCCCCTGCCGTCGGAGCCGAGCGCCAGATATTGCTCGGCGGCAAGAACGCTGCGCCCCTGCAGGGCCTCTGCGTGAAGAAGGAAATCCCTTTCCTCGCGGAACAGCCGGAAGCGGTTCTTCACTTCCCACACGATCCGCACGTCGGCGGGGGCCGCCACGGGCTGGGAGACGGCCAGCCGGCCGGTGGCGCAGACGGAGAGGATCGCCGCGCCGGCGGCGAGGAGAAGCGCAAAAGAGCGGTGACGCATGCAGGGTCCTGCGGAAAAGCCCTTGTTCTCTAAGCGCATGGAGGCGGCAAGATCGGGGCAGCGACCTCCTTCGCCGGGCGCGGATCGCGACATACCGTCGCCCGCCGCGCCTCGAACCGCAGCCCCGCGGTGCGGCGGATGAGTCCGCCTGTGCCTCCCCGGCACACGTGACAACTATAAGGCAACATGATGACGGCGCCGGCCTCGCACGAGGCGCCGGAGGAGAATCTTGCGCCGGCGCGGGAGGTCAATTGGCGGCGAGAAGCGCGACCGCGGCGGCCGGCGCACAACGCGAGGCTTCCGCGCGCGCCGACGGCGTCGTCTCCAGAAGGGTGGCGAACGAAACGTAGGGCCGCGCGAGCCGCCGCGCGACTTCGCCGATCACGGCTTCGCCGATGCCGGCGCCGACCACGGGCGCATCCGGCGCCAGCTCCGAACGCGACAGCACCTGCATGGCGCCGTCGGCGATCATGCGGACCTGCGCCTCGGCGAACCATTGGGCAAGCGCCACCCAGGCCGCATCGTCGGCGTCGGAGGCGTCGCAGCCGACCATGCGGGCGAGCCGCGCGCGCGAGGCTGCGAGCGTCTTTTCCCGCCCGTCGGCCGTCGCCATCTGATCCGCTCCCTCCGGCAGGGTCCCGAGAATGCGGTGAACGTCGGCCATGTTGGCGAAGTTCTCGTTGATCAGCCGGGTCCAGCGGCCGCCGAACGGCGCCCGCTCGGCCGTTGCCATGACGAAGCCGCGTACCAGGCCGGTGTAGACCAGTTCGCCGGCGCTCAGGCGTTCGGCGTCGGTGTAGCCCTGCGCCGCGATCCGTCCCTCGCCGACCGGGACGATGTCGGTGGTGGTCGAGCCCATGTCGACGAACACCGCCGAGCCGATCGTCCTGGCGGTGAGCGAGGCGCTCGCGAACCAGTTGGCGGAAGCAATGTCGTGAACGTGATCGGACGCGGCTTCCGGCCGGACGAAGCCGGCGCGGCCGGCATAGATCGCAACCGGCGCGGGGCCGAGCTCGCGCAAGGCGAGGGCGGTGAGCCGCCCGACCCCTTCGGCCCGGGACGCAAACGTATCCGCCAGTTCGCCCGTCATGGTGACGACGTGACGGTCGGCCGTGCCGACGGCCGCCTTGGCTTCCGCGAAGGACTGCGCGAGCCGCTCGAGACCGAAGCGCAGCGGGGAGGCGACCTGGACCGCCGTCACGATGCGCCCGCTCTCGGCGCGGGCCGCCTTGAGGTGCGCGCCGCCCACATCCCAGCCGATCACCACGGCCATGTTCGAAATCCCGTGCTGGACATGCGATAGTCGGACCGAGGCCCGGAGCACCTCGTCGTTTTATCTGTTAGCGCGTTCCGGCGGCATGATCGAGCCATGGAAATCATTCCGGTCATCGACCTGAAGGGCGGGACGGTGGTGCGGGCGCGATTGGGCGAGCGCCGGCAGTACCGGCCGATCGAGACCCCGTTGTCTCCCACGAGCGACCCGCTCGACGTCGCGCGCGGCCTCCTGTCGCTTCACGGGTTCCGGACGCTCTATGTGGCCGATCTCGATGCCATCGAGCGGCGGGGCGGCAACCGCGATGCGATCGAGCGCCTGCGCGCCGCTTTTCCGCAACTGACGCTGTGGGTCGACAACGGCATCGCCGATCCAGCCGATGCGGCGGCCTGGCTTGCCGCCGATCTCGGTCATCTGGTCCTCGGCAGCGAGACGCAGAGCACCCCAGCCCTCGTGCGCCGGTTCGGCGGCCACGAACGCGTGGTGCTCTCGCTCGATTTCCGCTCGGAGGCGTTTCAAGGCCCGCCGGAACTGCTCGGGACGCCGTCGTGCTGGCCGCGCCGCGTGATCGTCATGACGCTTGCGCGCGTCGGCAGCGGATCCGGACCGGATTTCGACCGGCTCGCCGCCATTCGGGCGGTCGCATCGGGACGGGCCATCTATGCGGCGGGCGGAACGCGCGGCGCCGCCGATCTCGTCGCCCTTGATCGATCCGGCATCGCGGGCGTGCTTGTTGCGTCCTCGCTGCATGACGGCCAGTTGAGCGGCGCTGCGATCGCGGCGGTCGAGAATGGCGCCGCCGGACGCGACGAAGCTCTGGCGCCGCTCAGCGGAAACGGAAGCTCACCGGCACCGTGAACGTCATCGGCTGTCCGCCCGGCGGCGGGGGAAAAGGCGAGGCGCGGCGCACCATCGCCTGAACCTCCTGGTCGATGCTCGCGATCCCGGTGCCGCGCACAAGCCTGACGAACGCCACGCTTCCGTGGCCGTCGAGCCCGAACCGCACGGTCGCGCTGCCCTGCAGATGGGCGGCGCGCGCCTCGGGCGGGAATTGCTTGTAGCGGGCCAGATGCGCGGCCACGAGCCCGTTGTAGTTCGGATCGGTGGGCGATCGACCGACACCGACGCCGCCGGCCTGCGTGCGCTTCGCCCCCGCATCGTGCCGGCGCGGGCGGCTGTGGGCGTGTCGCGAGGCTCTTTGCGCGGCCGGCGTCCTGCTGCGGCGTGCCGGCTCCGGTGGTGAGGTCGCTTGCGGCGCCTGCTGTGCCGTTTCAGGCGATGCCGTGATCGCCGCGGCCTCGGGGGCGTGTTGCGGTTCGGCCGAGGCCGGTTCGGCGATGGCGGCGGCCGGCGCCTCGGGCGCGATCGTCGCGGCGTCGTCCGGCGCAGGAGAGGCCGGCTCGACCGCCTGCGGCTGCGGCGAGGGCGCAGCCGCCGGGATCTGCTCGGGCTGCCGGTTCGCCGCGGGCGGCGGATTCGGATCGGCCGGCTGCGCGGGTCTTGTCCGTTCGCCCGGTGCTTCCGTCACCTCATCCCGGGCCTGCGTCTGCGCAAGGCCGGCCGGCCTGTCGGCGCCGAACGCGAGTTCGACGGAGATCGCCGGGAGTTCGACGCCGGCGAGCGGCTCGGGCGCGCGCGACAGGGTGGTCAGCAGGCCCGCGTGCGCGGCGACCGACAGCGCAACGAAGGCGACCCAGCGCGCGCCCGGCATCTCGGAGGAAGGACGGACGTGCAGGCCCGCGTCCGCCGTCAGCGCCGGTGTGCTTCGCGCCTCGCGCGCGGCGGGGCGCGCGAACGGGAGGATGTTGCCGCTGACAACGGCCGGCGCGACCGGTCCGGCTGGCGCAACACGTTGCGGGTCGCCGCCAGCCATCGCCCCTCGGCGGATCTTGAGAAAGAGCCCGCGCACTGCCGTCGATTCCGTCCGAATCCGAAAGCGCCGTCCGAATCCAGCATAGGCGGCGAAGGCCGCAGCGGGAAGAATCTTGCCGATTGCGAACCGCGCACGACGTTCCCGCCGAACGAAAGGGAGATTGCTTCCCTCTCGTTCGTGGTCCGGCCCGACCAGCCGTGCAGGAGGCCTGATGGCGGTGCGTGAACCCGATGACGACCGTGTATCGCGTCGTCAGGCGGCAAACGGATGCTTGACCTGGTCGCGCCTGGCGACGACTTCGGCGGCCTTCGGCTCGCCCTTGACCGCGCGTTCGATCGAGTCCTTCACGGCGCGGTAGTTGTATTCCTGGATCTTCTTGTCGTCGGCTGCTTCCCAATGAATGAACACGCCGACGCAGATGAAGAGGTTGTCGGCCTCGTCCGCCGGGATCGTCCCGTCCGCGACGCTGTCGGCGACCGCCTTGGCGACCGCGTGCTGCGCCGGGCCGAACATCTGCACGGCCTGCTTGGCGCCCTTGATGGTGACCTTGTTGAACATCACCGTCGCCGGCTTGCACATCAGGTTCGGCGCCACCACGGCGAGAAGCGAGGTAAAGCCATCCTTGTTGTTGGTCAGGCAGTTCGCGAACGCGGTTTCCGCGGCGCTGCCGCGCGGCCCCATGATCAGATCGATATGGGCAACCTCGTTGCCTTCACCGACAAGCGATTCACCGACGCAGAGTCCGTTGATCTTGGCCATCGCCATCTCCTCCCAAGGAAAGAGAACTTGTCCCCGCACGCCGAAGCCTTCGGCGTTCGGCAGAACGGCTATCCTTGTTGTCAGCGTCCGGCGCGTAACCGGACCGGTTGGCCAGATAGCGGCGGAACTTGCTCCCGCGGCGCAAAGTCAATCACTGTTGCGCGCGGACGGCAAGATGTTCCGTAGCCGATGCGCGAACGCCGTCGCGACCGTCAGATCGGCGCTCGTTCCCGGATTGATTTCTCTGCGCTTGAGATCGGCGTCCCAGTGCAGCAGTTCGGGCAGGAGGTCATCCGGTGGCTCTCCGGCGTCGAGGCGGAGGCGAAAGTCGCACGCGCGCCGCCGCACGTCTTCCGCTGGAGCGGGTCCGTACTTGCGCACGACATGGCTGTCCGGAAAGGCGGACAGGAACCCGAGATAGACGGCGAGAATGGCCCATGAGCGGTCGTGCGTCCGGGCCAGGACCGCATCAAGCTGCGGCACGCCGAGTTCGAACACGTCGGCGAACTCCGATGCGTATTGGGCCGCGACGCGGTCGCGATGGGCCGCCTCGATCATGGCATCGCGCAACGTCACGCGCGCCGGCTCGAACACGTCGTGGCGTTCGGCACGGCCGAGGCCGGCCGGCGCCGCCCGCACGATCGCGCGAAACGCGAGTTGGGCATCCTCCACGTCGAGATTCGACAGAACGCGGGCAAGCGACGTTCGCAGATCCGGCTCTGCGCGCTCCGCGGCCGCCGCCAGCGGGGCGCACAGCAGCACGATTCCGAGGTTGGTATTGGCGCCCGCCGCCTCGTTGGTCGCCTCGATCGCGGCGAGGATGCGCGTGCCGACGCGCGCGCCCGGCGCGGCGAGCGGACGGGCGGCTGCCGCCGCGCTCGCGACGAATTGCGCGACCGTCATGCGATGGCCCGAGGCGAAGCGATGCACATTGCCGGGCTTCGGCGCGTCGAGCTCGTCACGGCAGGCCGCCTCGAAGGCCGCCGCGATCGCACCGGCGAGCGCATTCACGCGGTCGCCTCGCGTTTCGCATCCGTCCGCAGTTCCGCCAGCAGATCGCCCGCCAGGATCGAGGCGATGTTCGCGCGCGTGACCTTTTGCAGCCCGGACCACGCCGGCATGCTGTTGACCTCGAGCACCGTCGGATTCCCTTCGGAGTCGTAGAGAATGTCGACGCCGGCGAAGTCCGCGCCGACGACCGCGGCGGCGCGCACGGCGAGGTCCTTGAGTCCGGCATCGGCGACGACGGCCACCGGCTTCCCGCCCTGCTTTACATTGGTGATCCAGGTCGCGGCATGCCGCATCATGGCGGCGACCACACGCCCGCGCGACACGAGCAGGCGAAAGTCGCGGAACCCGTCCCGCTCGACGGCGACGAACCGCTGCAGGTAATAGACGCCGGCCACCTGTTCGGGCGCCGGCAGGTCCGCCTCGTCGCGGACGAGGCGCAGTCCGCGACCCTGCGACCCGAACAGCGGCTTGAGCACGAGGGGACCGTGCGCGCGCTCGCGGCGTACGATGGCGCACGCGGCCCGGAGCGACTCCGTCGTCCAGGTGGCGGGCGTCGGGATTCCGGCGCGCGCCAGCAAGAAGCTCGTCGCCGACTTGTCGACACAGCGCTCGATCGCGCGCGCGTCGTTCCACACCAGAACGCCGACCTCGCGCAGGGCGTGCAGAATTCCGAGCCGCAGTGTGACCGCCTGGAACGTGCCGCCCGAAATCGTGCGAACGAGCACGGCGTCGGGGAGGCGGGCGCCCAATCCGGCCAGCGCGATGCCGGAGGCTGTCTCGGTCTCCAGGCGACAGGCGGCGAGGTCGACGGCGACGGCGCGTGCGCCGGCCGCCGAAAAGGCGCGCGACAGGCTGCGCGCGTGCCAGTCGACCCGGTCGCCCACGAGCGCGATGAGCGGGGCCGGACGTGCGCAGGCGGTGGCGGGTCCGTCAGGCGAAGGAGGCATCGAGCAGTTTCGGGTCGATCCGGCCTGTGCGGAAACTCTCGCCGGATTCGATGGCGGTGACGATAACCTCTGCGGGACTGAAGAGCATCGGGTCGATGGCGTAGAAATCGCCCTTGTAATGCGCGAAGATCTCCGCGAACGGCCGCCCGTACTCGCGCGAGCCCCCGCTCGGCAGCCGTTCGGCGAGCTCGCGGGCATCGCCCGCCGGCCCGGTCACGAACAGGTGGACCCGCCCGCCGTAGATGATCGCGTCGTTTGTCCGCCCCATGGCGGTGACGAACTTCGGATGCGGCGGGGCGAGCGGGGCCGCGCCCATGCCGTCGACGATGCGTTCGAGCGGAAACTGGAGCTCGTGCGCCTTGTGAAGCCCGACCTCAAGCACGCGCGCCACCACCTGCACGCTTCCCGCGAGGCTCTGCGTCGGCGCGTAGATGAACGTGAGCCGCGAGGGCTCGAGCCCGCAAGCCTTCGCCACCTTCGTCACGACCGCCGGCGGCGGTGGACGGGCGCTCTCCATCACGAGGGTCGCGCTTGTCGCCTGGTCGCGGTAGTCGAGCCGCTCGAACAGCGGCTCGGTTCGCGCCAGCGCCCGCGCCGGGCCGGAACCGAGCGCGAAGAACGCGTCCTTTCCCTCGCCCGCCGAGAGGCTCCAGCCGGCGTATTGGCTGGCGAGGCAGGCGATGACCGGGTTGGATGAACGCACCTCGATCGTCCACGGCCAGTGCGAAGCAACCGCCGCGCAGGCGAGCGACACCGTACCGAGTCCGCCCATGCAGATTTCGGCGATGCGCAGTCCCGCCGCGATGCTCCCCGGGGCGCTGCTGCCCGCGTCGATCAGCGTTTCGCCGGTCTCGCCCCGGTGCACGACGAGCTTCAGCTCGGCGGCATCGTCCTGCAGTCGGGCCACCAGCGCGGCCGCTCGCGTGTTGACGCTGGGTTGCGGATTGCTCATGCGGATCTCGTGCTGAGGCATTCGAGAATGATCGCCGTTCGGGCCTCGGCGAGCCTTCGGGCCGCCGTTGCGCTCGCGGCACGGGCAAGCACGGTGCACACCGGATCGCCCGTCTCGATGCGCGTGCCGGCGCGCGGGCGATCCGCCGTCCAATCCGGCCACTTCAGGTCCGGCACCGCCGGGATGTCGCACTCCGCGTACAGGATCGCGGCCGCGCAGGCATCGTCGAATTGCGGCAGGCAGGATGGCAACCGGCCGCAACAGGCGTCGACGTGCATGGCGAAGAGGGAGCCGTCACGCGGCTCGAAGATGTCGAGCGTGGCGCCGGGGCGCGGATTGATTTCGAGCAGATGGAACGTCGCGCCGTCGACCAGGAAGTCGGCGCTGTTGAGCCCGACGAGCGAGAGCGCCGAAGCGAGCCGCTGGACCGCCTGCGTCATCGCGCGTTCGAGCGGCGCGGCGATCGGCGCGGGCCGCGCGGCACCGCCGTATCGATAAGGCCGCCGGCAACACGGCGCGCACCATTGCATGCTGAACCCGAGGACGAGCGCCTGCGCGCCGTCGGCGATGAACAATGCGGAGACCGGGGTGCCCGGCACGTGGCGCTGAAAGTAGCGGGAGCGATCGGCGGTGTCGTCGGCGATCGCCGCCCGGATGTGGTGTCCGCCGGCGCCGCCGCGGCGCTTGACCAGCCAGCCGACGTGGTTCTCGGGAGGAGCGAGCGACGTCTGCGGGTGCGAGATGCCGCAGTCGCGGCACAACTGCGCGAAGGCCATCGGATCCTTCACCCGCGCCACGGTTTCCGCGCTGTTGCCCAGCAGCGGCCAGCGGCGCGCGATCGCACCGAGCAATTCGGGCCGGTCCTCGAACCCGGTGCCGCACACCGCGCCGCGCGGATCGCGGCCGTCCGCCAGGGTCTTGAGCGCGGTGAGCAGCTCGGACTCCTCCATGCCGCGAACGAAACCGGCATCCAGGCGCACGTGGGCGCGCGCCGTCTCGACCATGTCGTGGTCGGCGAAGAAATCCGCCACCAGCGGCGCGTAGCCGCCGCGCCGCGCCGAAGCGGCGAGTGCGCGGCCGGAGGCGGCGGCGATCAGCACGACAGTCTCTCTACCGGGCGAATTCGCGCGCCAGCGCAAAAGCGTCGCGAAAGTCGTAGGCCACCGGCTTGGTGGCGGCGATCATTTTCTGAAACAGGCCGAACTCGGTCTTGTATTTGACGTTGCCGATCGCCAGCGGACCGATGCCGAGCGCGCCCGTGGGCGCCAATTCGGCGCCGTCCGCCATCACGTCGAGCCCTTCGATCCCCGAGGGCGGCACCGCATTCATGTCCGCGGCCACGAGAAGGCGGGGCGCGGCGCGGATCTGCTCGCTCGAGAGAATGCGCGTCCCGGCGCGGCCGGCGCACAGCGCCACGTCGGTCTCGGCCAGAATGCCGGATTTCTTCGCCTCGTCGCTGCCGTCAGCCGCGTTCACCTTCGCGCCGAAGCGCGTTTCGATCTCGCGCGCGCTCTCGCCGACGCGCTTGACGCCGTCATAGCCCACGAGGGTGACGTTCGCGCCCTCGAGCGCGGCGATGACGGCGGAGGAAAATCCGACCACGCCGGTCGCGCCGAAGACGGCCACCGCGCAATCCTCCAGCGCGCGGTTCTTCTTGGTGCGCAGAGTCCTTTCGACGCAGGCCATCATCGCGGCCGCGGTCGTGAACGAGCCCGCCGGATCGGCGAAGAACGACATGCCGAAGGGCGGCACGAGCGCCTTCCTGGCTGCGGCCAGCATGTCGAGGGCCAGAATGGCGTTCTTGCCGCCGAAGAACATACCGGTCTTGATCCCGTCGCGCGGCGGTCGCGAGAAGATCGCATCCTGCACCAGCCCCGCGACCTCGTCGGCGGTAACATTCGTGTAGTGGAGTACCGCGTCGAAGCCCGCGTCCAGCGCCATGTTGGCGTCGAACGGGCTCATGTGCTTGAGCGGGGTCACCATGTGAAGGATGTGCTTGTCGGCCACGACGTCACCTCCCGCGCTCGTTCGTTTCTGTTCCGTCAGTGCTCCGGCGCGCACGCGGCGGCGCGGGCGGTGATCACCGCGCCGCGATTGAGCCCCCGGCACACACGGATGTCCAGACCCTGTGCCTGCGGTGTCCGGCGCGCGACCTGCAGCAGGCGATGCGCGTCCTCGGGCGAGGGCGCGAAAGCAAACCCGGTCGGTCCCCACGAACTCTGGCCGACCCCATAGGCGCCTTCGCGTTCGAGCCGCGCGAGTACCGCGGAGACGTCCGGACTGGTGAAGCGGTTGCCGCCCTGCATCGGCGCGAAATAGTCGCCGAGTCGCGCCTGCAGTTCGCCGATCGCCGCGCCGAAATTCGCGATGTCGCGCTCGACAATGGCCGGCAGCGCTTTCATGAGCACCAGATGACACAGCCGGGCGGCATCGGCCGCCGGGAAAACCGGCAGGCGCGTGAACGCCGCACTTTCGCCGGGCCCATGTACGCCGCTCCTTGACGGATCGATGACAAGCAGGACACGCCAGTGCTCGGGAAACGGCAGCCGGCTGACAATGGGAGCGACGGCCGAATTGGGGCCGCGTCCACCGTCGACCACCAGTCCGCCCTGATCAAACAGTCCGACGCCGACGCCGGAGCGCGCGCCGCGTCCCAGACGGACGGCGTCGCCCGCGACGTCGAGCGGCAGATCGTGAAAGCGGCGCACGGCTGCCGCCAGGGCAAGCGCGATCTGCGTGCCCGAGCCGAGGCCCGAGTGCGCCGGTACGACCTGCTCGACCGTGACGGAGCAGGCGCTGCCGAGTCCGAGAAAAGCGCGCATCGTGTCGAGGTGCCGGCGCACCCGTTCGCTCTCCGGGCCGGCGACCTGCAGGCGCGGCGATGGCGCGATCGTGATCCGGGTGCCGAGCTCGCTGATCGCCAGCCCGAGGCTGCCGAACGAACGGCCCAATTCTCCGTTGAGGTCGAGGAAGCCGAGATGAATGCGCGCCGGAACGCAGACCGTCACGCTCGAGCCCATCCACGCGGGTGCTCCACTCACGCGTTCACTCCGGAGTTTTTTTGACCGGCAGGCTTTCCGAAACCGAATACCGGACTAGACTGCGGCACGCCGGGCTCGTTGGCAACGTGGAGGCGGGCCGGCACATCAAGTCGAGGATGTTGCGTCATGAACGAAACGGGCAAGGAACGCACCTACTCGGACGACGAGATCAAGGAGAGGCTCAAGCGCGAGCTGCCCCACTGGTACTTGGAAGGCGGATGGATCCGGCGCAAGTACCGCACGCATGGCTGGAAGGGCACCCTCATGGTGATCAACGCGGTCGGCCACCTGGCCGAGGCTGCCTGGCACCACCCCGACATCACCGCCTCCTACGCCTGGGTCGAAGTGCGGCTGCAAAATCACGCGGCAAAAGGCATCACCGACAAGGACTTCGAGCTGGCGAGGAAGATCGAGGACGTCGTTCACTGGCAGCCGGGTAAGGAAGGCGGCGCGCTCGAAGGGACCCCGGAGAAGGATCAGCGATTCGCCTATCTGAAGTACGACGGTTGAGACGCAACGGTCCGGCGCTCGAACGAGACGCCCGAGTGATCAGCCGAAACGGGTGAGGGACGGGGAATGAGCCGCGCCTGGATCGACGGCAAACCCGTGACGCTTCAAGCCGCAAGCGCGGAGGCCGCAAAACTGCTGGCGGCGAGCCGGCTGCCGCTCGTCGCCGGTCTCGGCGCCGACATCGCCGGCGTCCGCGCCGCCATCGCGCTCGCCGAACGTTTGGGCGGCGCGGTCGATCACATGAATTCCGCCGCCCTCTTGCGCGATCTCGACGTCATGCGCGAGACCGGCACCATGGTGACGACGCCGCTCGAAGCCCGCGTGCGCGCCGACGTCTTGCTGCTGGTCGGTCCGGGACTTGCCGAAGCATGGCCGGCTCTGCCGGCGCGGCTGCTCGCGCCGCCCCCGGGGGCCGACGGGACGGGTGGGCGCCGCGTCGTCTGGTTGTGTCCGCCCAGGAGCGCGGGTGCGCTCGCGACGAGCGGCATCGAGGTCCAGACGCTCGGCCGAGAACCCGAGGAACTTCCCGTGCTGCTCGCGACCCTGCGTGCGCGCGCCGGCGGGCGCGGCCTCGGCGCAACGCAAGTCGCGACGAAATCGCTCGATGCGATCGTTGGGGTCCTGCGCGGCGCGCGCTTCGGCGTTGCCGTCTGGTCGGCCGGCGATCTCGATGAACTCGCGATTGGGATGCTGTGCGGCCTTGTCGCCGATCTCAATGCGGCGACGCGATTCACCGGATTGCCGCTCGGTCCCGGCGACAACGCGACGGGCGCGGCGGAGGCGTGCGGCTGGATGACCGGGTTTCCGGTGCGGACCGGCTTCGGCCGCGGCTATCCGGAGCACGATCCTTGGCGGTTCGACGCCGTGCGTCTTGTCGAAAGCGGCGAGGCCGACTGCGTGCTGTGGATCTCGAGCTACCGCGCGACGGCGCCCGCGTGGCGCCGCGCGGTGCCCACCGTCGCGCTCACGCCTGACGGGGCGCGCCTTGCGCGGCGCGCGCGTGTGCAGGTCGCGGTGGGCTGTCCGGGCCGCGACCACGACAGTGTCGAGCATGTCGCCGCGACGGGCATGCTAGGGCCGGTCACGGCGTCGCGGCCGAGCAATGCCCCGTCGGTCGCCGAGGTGATCGGGATGATCTCGGCCGAATTGCCGGGGACGTCGTCATGCTGACGCGCATTGCCGGCGGACGGGTGATCGATCCCGCCAACGATCGCGACGGCGTGGGCGACGTCTGGATCCGCGACGGCCGCATCGTCGAGCCGCCGGCATCCGGCGCGCCCGACGAGACCTTCGACGTCTCCGGGCGCATCGTGATGGCGGGCGCGATCGACATTCATTCGCACATCGCCGGCAGCAATGTGAACACGGCGCGGCTGCTGCTCCCCGAGCATCACCGCGCGTCCGTTCCGCGCCCGGCCGAGACGCCGCTCTCGAGCGCCGGCTGGTCGACGTTCTGGACCGGCTGCCGTTATGCGGAGATGGGATTTACGACGGTGATCGAGCCGGCGGTGTCGCCGTCCTATGCGCTGCACGCGCACCTCGAACTCGCCGACATTCCGATCATCGACAAGGGCATGCTCGCCGTCCTCGGCAACGACGACTTTCTGCTCGGCCTCATGCGCTCGAAGGAGGGAGCCCCGGCGGTGCGCGACTACGTGGCCTGGACGCTCGAGACGACGCGCGCCCTCGGCATCAAGGTCATCAACGCGGGCGGCGCGATGGCGTTCAAGTCCAACGTGCGCGCGTTCTCGTTCGACGACGTCGTTCCATGGTACGGCGTCTCCTCGCGGCAGATCGTCAAGACGCTGCAGCAGGCGGTGAACGAACTCGGGGTTCCGCATCCGCTGCACGTCCACTGCAACAATCTCGGGCTTGCGGGAAATTTCGAAACCGCGCTCACGACGATCGCGGCGGCCGAGGGTCTGCCGCTGCACCTCGCGCACCTGCAATTCTACGGTTATGGCCGCGAGGGCGAGCGCGGCTTCTCCTCGGCGGCCGCGCGGCTTGCCGAGGCGGTGAATGGGGCAAAGAGCGTGACGATCGATGTCGGGCAGGTGATGTTCGGCCAGACCGTGACGATTTCCTCCGACGTCCTGCGCCAGTTCAACGCGCGCACCGGGGCGCGGCCGCGCAAGTGGCGCATCTTCGACGGCGAGGCGAATGGCGGCGGCGTCGTGCCGTACAACTATCGGGCCGACGACTTCTACAATGCCATCCAGTGGGCGATCGGCCTCGAACTGTTCCTGCTCATCGACGACCCCTGGCGCGTGTTCTTCACCACCGACCATCCGAACGGCGCGCCGTTCACCGCCTATCCGGACCTGTTCGCCCTGCTGATGGACCGCGAAGCGCGCGCGCGGCAGATCGCGGCGCTGCCGCCGGCCGCGATGGAATTGACCACGCTCCCGTCGATCGCGAGGGAATATTCGCTGCGGGACATCGCCATCATGACGCGTGCCTCGCCCGCGCGGCTGCTCGGCCTGAAGGATCGCGGCCATCTCGGCGCGGGCGCGGTCGCCGATGTCGCGGTCTACGACGAGCGCCGCGACAAGGCGGAGATGTTCCGCGCCGCCGCGCTCGTATTCAAGGACGGCGACATCGTCGTGCGCGGCGGAAAGGTGACCCGCTATCGCTGGGGGCGCGCCTTCGCGGCGCAGCCCGCCGATGCGCGCGCGATCGAACCGCGCATGCGCGCCTACTTCGACGAGCGCTATGGCGTCCCACTCGACGTCCTCGCCGTTCCCGAGCATGCGATCGGGCGGCCGAATCCGTTCGGGTTCGTGTCATGCGCGCGCTGACCGTCAAGGGCGTGCGGATCGACGACACGTTTGCCGAGGCGTTCGGCATGCGCGCGACGGCGCTCGTCATCACCGCGGACAGCGCCCGCTGGGCGCGCCAGGCCGCGGTGACGATGACGGGCTACGGAACCTCCGTCATCGGCTGCGGCGCGGAGGCCGGCATCGATCGGGAGCTGACCGCCAGGGAGACGCCCGACGGACGGCCCGGCGTGCGCGTGCTGCTGTTCGCCGTCTCCACCGCGGAATTGCAGAAACAGCTGCAGGGCCGGGTGGGGCAATGCGTGCTCACGAGCCCCGGTTCGGCCTGCTATGCGGGGATCGAGGGCGAAGAGCGCCTGAAGCTCGGCAGCGCGCTGCGCTATTTCGGCGACGGCTGGCAGATTTCGAAGCGTCTGGCGGGAAGGCACTACTGGCGCGTGCCGGTGATGGACGGCGAGTTCGTGTGCGAGGCCACCACGGGACTGACCAAGCAGGCGGTCGGCGGCGGCAATCTCATCATCATGGGCAGGAGCGCGCGCGAGACGCTGGCGGCGGCCGAGGCGGCGGTAGCGGCGATCGAGTCCGTGCCCGATGTCATCATGCCGTTTCCGGGCGGGATCGCGCGGTCGGGTTCGAAGGTCGGCGCCAAGTACAAGGGCATGAGCGCCTCGACCAACGACGCGTATTGTCCGACGCTGCGCGGGGCGGTCAAGAGCGCGCTCGATCCCGACATCGGTTCGGTGCTCGAGATCGTCATCGACGGCCTGACGCCGCAAGCCGTCGCCGCCGCCATGCGCGCGGGCATTGCCGCCGTCGTCAGGCTCGGACCGAAAAAAGGGGCCTTGCGCATCGGCGCGGGCAACTACGGCGGCAAGCTCGGGCCGCACCACTTTCATCTGAAGGACCTGCTGCCGTGAAGCCGCTGGTGCTGACGCTGCGCGCAACGCCCGACGAGCGTCTCGATCTCTCCCCGCTCGTGCCGCACGAACTCGCCGGCAAGTCGGCCGAGGAGATCCTGGCGCTCCCGATCAACACCACGCGCCGACGCATCGCGGTCGGCGACATCTTTCGCCTGCGCATGGGGGATGTTCAGTCGATCCGCTTCGAGGGCGGCAGCGACCGGTTCGATCGGGTCGGGCAGGCGATGCGGGGCGGCGAGATCGTGGTCGACGGCGACGTCGGCACCCTGGCCGGCCGGCTGATGCAGGGCGGACGCCTGATCGTGTCCGGCGATGCCGGCCCGTGGGCGGCATCCGGGATGAAGGGCGGCACCGTCGAAATCGCCGGCGCGGCCGGCGACCGCCTCGGCGGGCCGCTTGCCGGGGAGATGGCCGGAATGCGCGGCGGCGTCGTGGTGGTGAGGGGCGACGCGGGCGAGCGCGCGGGCGATCGCTTGCGGCGCGGAACGATCATCGTCGAAGGAAAGGCGGGAGCCCACGCCGGCAGCCGGATGATCGCCGGGACCCTGATCGTGCGGCGCGAGGCGGGCGCCTTGCCGGGCTACCTGATGCGACGCGGTACGATCGTGCTCGGCGCGGGACACGCGGGATCCCTGCCCACCTTCGTCGACTGCGGCCGGCACGATCTCGTCGCCATGCGCCTGATGGCGGCCTTCGTGGCGCCGCTGAGCGGGCGCGCCGCACGCCTGTTCCGCCAGCCGCTGCAACGCTTTGCCGGGGACATGGCGACGCTCGGAAAAGGCGAGATCCTGGTGGCGAACCGGACCGGCTGATTCGGTGTTATGATCGCAGGTCCCGGGACGCCCGTGACCGCACGGGCATGCGCGAACGGAGCTTGGGCCATGGGAATGTTGGAAATCGTCCTCACCGTGTGTGCGCTGGCGCAGCCGACGACGTGCGAGGACGAGCACCTTCAATTTGCGGCCGCGGGTTCCTTGCGGCAATGCGCCATGTCGGCGCCGCCCTACATCGCGCGGTGGATCGACCAGCATCCGAAGTGGTCGGCCGTGCGATGGCGCTGCGACTACCCGGGCCTGCGCGGAAAATCGACCTGATGCGGCCGGCGTTGCGTGCCAGGCGCGACGCCTTTCTCGACAAGATCGGAGCACGCCCGCTGATCATGGGCGTCCTCAACGTGACGCCGGACTCGTTTTCGGACGGCGGCCGGTTCTTCGTTCCCGCCGATGCGCTTGCGCACGCACGGGCACTCGCCGACCAGGGCTGCGACATCCTCGATGTCGGCGGAGAAGCGACACGGCCCGGCGCGACGCCGCTCTCCGCCGCCGAGGAGCTTGCGCGCATTGCGCCGGTTCTCGACCAACTGGGCCGCGCCGTCGACGTTGCGATCTCGATCGACACCTACAAGGCGGCGGTCGCGGCGCGTGCGGCCGAGCTCGGCGTCGTGCTGGTCAACGACGTCTGGGGACTGCAGAAGGACCCGAAAATGGCCGAGACGGTCGCGGCGAGCGAGGTCGCCGTCGTCATCATGCACAACCGCGCCGAGCGTGACGAGAGCGTCGACATCCTGTCCGACATGCGCCGCTTCTTCGACCGGTCGCTGGCCCTCGCGCGCAAGGCCGGAATTCCCGACCGGCTCATTCTCCTCGATCCGGGCATCGGCTTCGGCAAGACCTCGCGCCAGAATCTCGCCGCGATCGCCGGTCTCGCAGGCCTGCGCGACTACGGGCGGCCGATCCTCGTCGGCGTCTCGCGCAAGGGTTTTCTCGGCTCGCTCACGCGCGGCGAGGAAAAGCAGTTGTCCGGAACACACGCCGCCAGCCTGGCGGCGGTCGCCGCCGGCGCGGCCGTCGTGCGCGTGCACGACGTGGCCGAGCATGCAGCCGCCCTCACGGTGTTCCATCTCATCCGCGCTGCCGCCGGCGGTACGTTGTAGCGTGAGGATCGGGACTGACCCGGACCTTCAGTGACAGCCGGCGAGCTGCTTTTCCTCGATCGCGAACACGCCGGGCTTCACCTCGACGTTGCGCACGATGCAGTTGCGCCCGATCTTGTCGGTCAGCTTCACGTCGTAGCGGCCCGGCTCGACGCCGGTGATGCGCAGGCGTTCGTCGTGGTCGACGGTCCCGTCGCGGTCGTTCTTGCACTGGTCGGGGCCCCAGGAGTCCTGGCCGGCCGGGGAAAGATGCAGGCTGGTGATCGTGTAGAGCGTCAGATTCCAGAACCGCATGCCCTTTCGGTCCTGGGCGGCGGCGCAAGAGAGCGAGAACGCCACGACGACGGATGCAAGCAACAATCTGAACACGCAGTCCTCCCATTCTGTGCCCGAATTCATTTGGCCGTTCCGGACGCGCCGGTGCTACCGGCGCAACAGTCGCTCCACGTTCACGGCCTTGTCGAAGTTCTTTGCCGCCTCGAGCCCGACCGGATCGACCAGCCGCGCCGAGGCGAGATCCGCGCCGAGGAAATCCGCGCCCGTCACGTTGGCGCCGGTGAGATTGGCGCCGGCGAGGTCGGCCGCGCGCAGCGAGGCGTTGCTCAAGTCGGCGTGATCGAGCGAAGCGAATTCGAGATCGGCGCGCGCGAGATCGGCGCCGCGCAGGTCGGCATTGGCGAGCCGGGCGGAGCGAAGGACTGCCCGGATCAGCCCCATCGACTGGTTTTTCATGTCGGCCGCCAGATTGGCTCCGGCGAGTCTGGCGCCGACGAGGCTCGCGCCACTCAGGTCGGCGGTGATGCGCGCGCCCGACAGGTCGGCGCCGTCGAGCCGCGCCCTCTGCATCTGCGCGGCGAAGAGATGCGCCTCCTCGAGGCTCGCCCCGCTCAGGTCCGCCTGCAGCAGCCAGGCCTGGTCGAGTACCGCATGGTCGAGCTTGCTGCCGGAGAGGCTCGTGCGGTTCAGGCGCGCGGCGCGCAGGATCGCGCCGGTCATGTCGAGCCTGGAGAGATCGAGCCCCGACAGTCGCTTGCCGGTGAAGTCGGCCGGGCGCCCGGGGCTTGCCGCGCGCAGCGCGGCCTCGACCGCCTCGCGCGTCATCTCGGCCGTGACCATGTCGGGCGAGGTCAGGTCGAGGTAGCGCATCATGTCCTGGGCGGACGCGGGCGACGCCAGCGCCAGTCCGATGATCGCAGCGACATGTAACCGTCTGCGTCTCATCCCGTTCTCCGCCGCGAGCGAAGCCGTTGGGGCCCAAGCGTCCGAGAGAGGCCGGCAGGATCCATTGTTCAACGCGGCACGGGCCTCCTTCGATCACGTTCGCGTGTGGGCAATCGCCCGCGTTCGATGCTCACGATCGCGTGCGCCGGCGTGTCAGCACGTGTTCGACGGTCGCCGGCAGGTGGCGCATCGTGTCGACGACCGCGTGTGCGCCGGCGGCGGCGAGCTGCGCCGGCAGATCGGCCGAGCCGTGGCTCGCGCCCGTGAAGCCGACCGCCGTCATGCCGGCGGCGCGTGCGGCCTCGATGCCGAGCGGTGAATCCTCGATGACGACGCAGCCCGAAGGGTCTTCGCCAGCCGATCTCGCCGCGAGCAGGAACAGATCCGGCGCCGGTTTGCCGCGTTCGACCTGCACCGCGCTGTAGATGTGCCCGTCGAACAGCGGCGCAAGGCCGGTCACTTCGAGCGAAAGCCGGATCCGCTCGGGGGCCGAGGACGAGGCGACGCAGCGGCGATAGGGCAGGGCCGCGATCGCCGCCTCGACGCCGGCCACCGGCTTCAACTCGCGGCGGAACAGCGCGAGCAGCCGTCGGCCGGCGTCGGCGCCCGCCGTTTCCGGGACCGGGCGGCCGAGCAGCGCCTCGGCGCGGCGCATCACGTCGGCGAGGCTCAGGCCGGTGAACGTTCCGATCGCCTCCTCGGTCGTCATCGGGCGGCCGAGCGCCGTCATCATTTGGGCGAGGGCGGCATTCGCAAGCCGCTCGGAGTCGACGAGCACGCCGTCGCAATCGAAGATCAGGAGGGTCATGCGGCGCTCGAACGATCCGGCATCAGGGGCGCGCCGAAGTCGCGGACGCGATGCGCGCCGCGATCTCCGCTCGGAGCGCGGCGAGCGAGGCGGCCGAACGCGTCGCGCGCGGACCCGGAACGGCAAACGCGGCGACGATACGGGCGGGGCGCGGCGAGAGCAAGAACACGCGATCGGCGAGCCCGATCGCTTCGTCGAGGTCATGGGTGACGAGGAGTGTCGTGATCGCGCGCCCCTGGACAAGTGTCGCCAGTTCCTCCCGCAGCTTGGTCGCAAGCGCATCGTCGAGCGACACGAACGGCTCGTCGAGCAACAGGAGATCGGGCTCGATCGCGAAGGCGCGGGCGAGCGCCACCCGTCGGGCAAGGCCGAGCGAGAGCTCGCCCGGGAAATGAGAACGGTGCGCGGTCAGTTCGAGCGCGGTGAACAGGCTGGCCAGCGCCGCTTCCCCGATGTCCGGGGCGACGAGCCGCACGTTGTCATCGACCGTGCGCCACGGCAGCAGGCGCGGCTCCTGAAAGACCATGCCGAGCCGCCCTCCGGCGGGTCGGCCGATGGTTCCGGTGAAGTCCGCTTCGAGCCCGGCGATGATGCGCAGCATCGTGGTCTTGCCGCAGCCGGACGGCCCGACGAGCGCGCCGACCTCGCCGCGCGCCAGGGTGAAGACGACGTCGCGCAAGACTTCGAGCGGCGCGCCGGACGCCGCCACGTAGTCCTTCCGCACGATGTGCACGTCAAGCAGGTCTGAGTCGCCAGCGGGATGCGCGTCGTTCAAGGGGCTGCACCAACAATGTCTCGATCGCCAATATGACGACCACGAACGCCAACGCATAGGCGAGAATGCGGGTCACGTCGAACAGCTGAAAAGCGATGCCGATTTCGAAACCCACGCCGTTCGGGCGCCCGAGCAGCTCGACGACCAGCACGATCTTCCACACGAGCGACAGGCCGGAACGCGCCGCGGCCGCCAGATAGGGTGCAAGTTGCGGCAGGACGACGTGCCGCAGGACCTTCCAGCGCGGCATGGCGAAGACCTGCGCCATCTCGTCGAGGCTCGGATCGAGCGCGCGCGCGCCTTCGCGCACGGTGACGATGGCGTTCGGCAGCTTGTTCACCGCCACCGCCGCGATGGCGGCGAACTCGGTCAGCCCGCCCCAGATGTAGGCGAGCACGATGATCACCAGCGCCGGCAGGTTGAGCAGCACGACGAGCCAGGGGTCGCCGAGCCGGTCGGCAATCCGGACCCGTCCCATCAGCAGGCCGATGGCGGCGCCGAGACTCATGGCCAGCGTAAAGGCGAGAAACACGCGCGCCAGAGTCACGCCGAGATGGAAGAACAGCGCTCCGGAACGCGCCTCGGCGCCGATCGCGGCCGCGACCGTCGCGGGCGACGGCAGCATCTGCTCGCCGGCGAGCAACGAGCCGATCCACCATGCGGCGGCGAACAGCGCGAGCGAGACCAGCCGGAGCATCACGGCGTCAACGCCCTTGCCCGTCGCGATAGAAGGTGCCCGGTGCAAGCGCGTCGGCGTGGCCGACGAGCTCCGCGCCGCCGGCGCGGGCGAGCACGCGGAAGAGCGTGGCGGCGTCCTTTTCCTCCGCCTCGATCGGACGGCGCGGAATGCCCTCGCGATAGCGGTCGCGATAGATCCGGAGTGCACCGGCGTCGGCGGCGCCGACGAGCGGCGCGATGCGGGTCCATTCCGCGTCCGAGCTGGCGAGAATGTCCTTGGCGGCGCGGGTGGCTTGGAGGAAGCGCGCGACCGTGTCGCGGTTGCGGGCGGCCCAGGTCTCGTCGAACACGTAGCCGATCATGGCCGGACGACCTTCGACACCGAGTCTGGGCAGCAGATCCTCGACGCCGAACAAGCGGCGGAAACCGCGCGCCTCGAGGCCGGCGCAGATGTTCCAGTAATTGAGCGTGGCGTCCGCCTCGCCGAGCCGGGTCTTCTCCGCGAGCAGGGCGGGCGCGCCGTAGACGATCGTCGCCTGCGAGGCGAGATCGATCCCGTCCTGCCTCAGCGCGCCTTGCACGAGCAGCCAGCTCTTGTCGATCGGCCCTCCGGCGACGGCCAGGCGCTTGCCCTTGAGATCGGCGGGCGTCGAGAGCGGCGAGGCTTTCGGCACCATCACGGCGCCGAGCGCGCTCGAGTAGGGGTAGAAGACGAGCCTGGCGCCGAGCCGGCGCTCGCGCGACACCCACAGCCAGTCGGACACGATCACGTCGGCGCTCTTGCCGCGCAGCGCGATCTTGCCGGCTTCCGGGCTCGCGAGCTCGACGGCCTCGATCGTCAGTCCCGCCTGCCTGTCGAGACCGTGCGCGCGGATCACGTCGAGCTCCCAGGCGAGCGTACCGGTCTTTTGCACCGCCAGGCGGATGGTATCGGCGTGCGCCACGGCGGTCGGCAGGCTCGTGGCGACCGCCAACGCCGCAAGGCAGGATCTGCAGACCGAAGACAGCGACATGGGGCGCCTTCTCGAACAGCATCGAAGCAGCGACCTTGCGGCGTCTCGCACGCGGATCAAAGTCTACGAGGTGGCTGCGTGCGGCGACAAGTTGCCGCCGACCGCGTGCCGTCACTCACAGGCGCGTGAACGCCTGCCGCGGTTTCCGCGATCGCTTGAGCAAGGCGGCATTCGGCCTATCATTGGCCGGGCGGATGCCCGAGGTCTTGCGCCGGGCGGCGAGCGGAGATCGGTCATGGTACGGACGTTGCGCTGGGGCATCGGTGCAGCCATCGCGATGGCTGCGGCTCATTGCTCCGTGGGCCTTGCCGCCGACCTCAACGATTATCCGACCTCCGCGCGGGCCGACTACGTGTTCGCCTGCATGAAGACCAACGGCGACACCCGCAAGGCGCTGGACCAGTGTTCGTGCTCGATCGACGTCATCGCCTCGATCCTGCCCTACGACCGCTACGTGGCGGCGGAGACCGTGCTGAGCCTTTCGCAGGTTCCCGGTCGGTTCGGCGCAATGTTTCAGACGCCCGCGCAGGCAAAATCGGCTCGCAACGACCTGCGCCGGGCGCAGGCCGAAGCCGAGGTTCGTTGCTTCTGACGCAACGGCACGACCTGCCGCGGCCTGAATGGCGATGTGTTGAACGTTCGGCGGCATTTGCGCACCGCCGGGCCGCTGCGCGGACGCGTCGGGGATCGAATCCTGTGGCCCTCGCAGCCGCCGCGTGCATTGCACGCGACGCAGAACGCGCCGTTTCAGGTTCCGCAGCGCACACGCGAACAGCAACGCGCCGCCGTGCGCCCGACATCGTCTGGTGGCATGCTGTCTCGAGACCGTGGCATCCGCATGGCGAGGAATTTCGTTCGCATCACACCTCGCATCAGACAGAGACGGCGAGCGATCCAATGTTTTTGTTGCGGTCGGTAGGAGCCGAGCATAAGCTTTGCTCCGGTTTCCGGCTTCAAGGGCGTCAGTCGAACGGGAATACTGACGTTTCTTCGTAAGCTAGGCGGGGCACCAAGCGACGTGCCCCTTTGTGCCTCGCGACGCTGTGACACGCTGCCGGAAGCTCTTCCCATCGAACGGGTGCCGTCGCGCGGCACATCGAGTGTGCTCGTGTCGGTGAACCCGCGACGCTGTCGCAGGGAGGACTCTGATGCGCAGTTTCCTGCTCACAACCTGCCTTGGTGCCGTAGCGGTCTTCGCTGCGGGGGTCGCCAATGCCAATGACGACCTCATGAAGATGTCGCAGAACCCGAAAGACTGGGTGATGCCGACGGGGAACTATGCCAACCATCGTTATTCGCAGCTCAAGCAAATCACGGCCGACAACGTTGGTAAGCTGCAGGTCGCCTGGACGTTTTCGACCGGGGTGCTTCGCGGTCACGAAGGGGCCCCGTTGGTCATCGGAGACGTCATGTACGTGCACGGGCCGTTCCCAAATCCGGTCTACGCGCTCGATCTGAACCACGACGGTAAGATCCTCTGGAAGTACGAACCCAAGCAGGATCCGAACGTGATCCCGGTCATGTGCTGCGACACGGTCAATCGCGGCCTGGCCTACGCGGACGGCAAGCTCTTTCTGAACCAGGCCGACACGACGCTGGTCGCGCTCGACGCCAAGACCGGCAAGGTGCTCTGGAGCACCAAGAACGGTGATCCGTCGAAGGGCGAGACCGGGACCTCGGCCCCGATGGTCGTCAAGGACAAGGTGCTGGTCGGTATCTCCGGCGGCGAGTTCGGTGTGCACTGCCACGTCACCGCTTACGACATCAAGGACGGTAAGCGCGTGTGGCGTGCGTATTCGGAAGGCCCGGATGACCAGATCCTCGTCGATCCGGCGAAAACCACCGAGCTCGGCAAGCCGATCGGCAAGGACTCGAGCCTCAAGACCTGGCAGGGCGATCAATGGAAGATCGGCGGCGGATGCACCTGGGGCTGGATGGCGTACGACCCGCAGCTCAACCTCGTCTACTACGGCTCCGGGAATCCCTCGACCTGGAATCCGAAGCAGCGTCCGGGAGACAACAAGTGGTCGATGACCATTTTCGCGCGTGATCCCGACACCGGGATGGCCAAGTGGGTCTATCAGATGACGCCCCACGACGAGTGGGACTACGACGGCGTCAACGAGATGATCCTGACGGATCAGCAGATCGGCGGGCAGACCCGCAAGCTGCTGACGCACTTCGACCGCAACGGCTTCGGCTACACCCTGGATCGCGCCACCGGCGAACTCCTCGTCGCCGAGAAGTTCGATCCGAAGGTGAACTGGGCCACCAAGGTCGACATGGACAAGAACTCCAAGACCTATGGTCGTCCGCAGGTCGTCGCCCAGTACTCGACCGAGCATCAGGGCGAGGACGTGAACACGAAGGGCATCTGCCCGGCCGCGCTCGGTTCCAAGGACGAGCAGCCGGCGGCCTACTCGCCGCAGACGCAGCTGTTCTACGTGCCGACCAACCACGTTTGCATGGACTACGAGCCGTTCAAGGTGAGCTACACCGCCGGCCAGCCCTACGTCGGGGCGACGCTGTCGATGTATCCGCCTCCCGGCGAAAGCAACATGGGCAACTTCATCGCCTGGGACGGCAAGACCGGCAAGATCGCCTGGTCGAACAAGGAGCAGTTCTCGGTGTGGTCGGGTGCGCTCGCCACGGCCGGCGGCGTCGTGTTCTACGGAACGCTCGAGGGCTATCTCAAGGCCGTCGACGCCAAGACCGGCAAGGAGCTCTACAAGTTCAAGACGCCGTCGGGCATCATCGGCAACGTCATGACCTATGAGCATGGTGGCAAGCAGTACGTCGCGGTGCTGTCGGGCGTCGGCGGTTGGGCCGGCATCGGCCTCGCCGCGGGCCTGACGGATCCACACGCCGGCCTCGGCGCCGTCGGTGGCTACGCCGCGCTCAACAACTACACCTCGCTCGGCGGTCAGCTCACGGTGTTCGCGCTGCCGGGAAGCTGAACGGGCGGACGTCGCCTCGATGAGCTCCGGCGCGTGGCCGAAGGGCGCGCGCCGGCGCTCTCGTCTGCACATTCGGCTTGAAGATACGGCGTCGGCGCCCGCGAGCGTTGTGCGCGGCGCCGCGCGCCGTCAGCGCGGAAGGATAGTCTCGTGAGACACGTGAAATTGGTCGTGCTGCTGGCTGCCGGCGCGCTGGCGGCGTGGACTGGAAGCGTGCTGGCGGACGGGTCAGGCGATCCCGCCGCCGTCAAGAACGAGGACGGCAAGTACTACGACAAGGACGGCAATCCGACCTACAAGGTGCAGAGTGACGGCACGGTCGACTGGTCGACCTATTCGGGGTTCCGGCGCTATCACTCCGATTGCCACGTCTGCCATGGCCCGGATGGTGAAGGCTCGAGCTATGCGCCGGCGCTAAAGAATTCGCTCAAGACGCTGAGCTATTCGGATTTTCTCAACGTCGTGGTCAACGGCCGCAAGAACGTCAACACGGCCTCGGAAAACGTGATGCCGGCGTTCGCCGACAATCCGAACGTGATGTGCTACCTCGACGACATCTTCGTCTATCTGCGGGCGCGCGCCAACGAGGCGGTGCCGCGTGGCCGTCCACAGAAGCACGAGCCCAAGCCGAAGTCCGCGACCGATTCGGAGAACAGCTGCATGGGACAAAAAGGATGAGATCCGTTGCGGCTTGTCCGGCGTGCCCGTGTGGCGCGGTGCGACGAACACGGCCAGGCGGACGTCGGACCGGAAGGAGTTCGATGGAGAGGCTTCGCTTCACGGCTGCGGGCACGACGGCGCTGTTTTCCGGCGTCGGGCTCGCCCTCCTCCTGGCGGCGCCGGTCGAAGTCGCCGCGCAGGACGCGCAGGGTCCGCTCTCCTCGCTCGAGTTGATCGACCCGAAGGCGCTGCGGGTGTGCGCCGATCCGCGCAACATGCCGTTCTCCACCGAAAAGGGCGAGGGGTTCGAGAACAAGATCGCCGAGCTCATTGCCGCCAAGCTCGGCAAGACCCTCAGCTACACATGGTATCCCGGCGCGACCGGCTTCGTGCGCAACACGCTCGGCTCGCATCGATGCGATGTCATCATGGGTGTGCCGCAGGGCGATGACATCGTCCAAGTCACCAATCCCTATTATCGCACCGCCTACGCGCTGGTCTTCAAGCAGGGCAACGGTCTCGACGGGGTCGAGCAGATTTCCGATCCGCGCCTCAAGGGCAAGCATATCGGCATCGTGGCCGGCACGCCGCCGAGCGACGACATGATCCGGAACGGCCTGATGGCGAGCGCCAAGCCCTATCCGCTGGTGATCGACACGCGGGTCGATTCCTCGGCGGCGGCGATGATGTCCGACCTCGCCAAGGGGGAGATCGACGCCGGAATCCTGTGGGGACCGATGGCAGGCTATTATGCCAAGCAGGCGGCGACCCCGACGAGGGTCGTGCCGCTCGTCAAGGAGACGGCCGGACCGCGTCTCGCCTATCGCATCTCGATGGGGGTTCGCTTCTCGGATCAGAACTGGAAGCGCGAGCTCAACACGCTGATCAGGGACAACCAGCCGGCCATCACCCGGATCATCCTGAGCTACGGGGTGCCGCTGCTCGACGACCAGGACCACGTGATCACGGATTCGGCCGGCAAGTAGCGTGTCGGCTCGCCGTTCTCACCAACCGCCATTCACTCCATGGCCTCCTGGATGGCGCGCGCCAGAGCGAACAGACGTTGCTCGATGGTCACCGGCACTTCGCAGACGTAGCTGATGGTTTGCCGGCGCTGATCGTAGATCCGGGTCTGCCAGTCGAGTTCGTTCGCCATCTGATCGACCTTGCCCTGGTCGTGATCGGGTCCGTTCTGCAGTTCGCGCGCCTCTTCGGCCTCGGCACGGATCTGATCGGCGAACTCCTTTTGCCGCCGCGTGAACCGCTCGATGCCGTCCATGACTTCGCTGCGTTCGTGGTTGAGCGTGGCGAAGAGCCCCGCGAACAGCAGCTTGGCCTTCTGCTGCCGTTCCTTGTCGCTTCCGGTGATGTAGTCCGCGATCGCCTTGCGGGCGTCCTCCATGGGCGTGCGGCGGGCGGCAAGACGCTCCACGAGGTCGCGAACGGTCGGGTCGCGCTGCCAGGCGTCGGCGACGTCGTCGATCGGCGGGCCGGCCCACATGGCGGCGACCGAAAGCTCCGGCACCTTGATCTGGTTGCACGGCCAGTCGGGATAGCGCGGGTCGGCGGCGTGCGCGGCCGACGGGACCCCGATGATGATGGCCGCCAGTATCGAGGCGCGGATCTTCATGCGCCGCCTCCCGGCTCGCCGCGGCGGGCGAGAACGCCGCGCGAGGGATCGTAGGCGAGAATGGCGCCGATCATGAAGATCACGGTGCACCCGGCGACGACCGCGAGCGACGTCCAGTTGATCTGCTCATAGAGCGCGAAACGCGCGAGCTCGACCGCGTGGGTGAACGGATTGACCTGGCAGATATAGTAGAGATACGGATTTCCTTCGCGCACGCGCCAGAGCGGGTAGAGCGCGGAGGAGGCGAAGAACATCGGGAAGATCACGAAGTTCATCACGCCGGCAAAATTCTCGAGCTGCTTGCTGATCGAAGAAATGAGCATGCCGAGCGCGCCCAGCATCAGGCCGGAGAGGACGAGCGCGGGCAGCACCAACAGATAACCGAGCGGCGGGGCCTCGATTTCCCAGAACCAGGCGATCGCCAGGAACGTGTAGACCTGCGGCAGCGACACCGCCATGCCGGCGACGAGCTTGGAGGTGAGCAGGAACCAGCGCGGGAGCGGGCTCACCAGCAGCGTGCGCATGTTTCCCATCTCGCGGTCGTACACCATCGACAGCGAGGATTGCATGCCGTTGAACAGTTGGATCAGCAGCATCAATCCCGGGGTCACGTAGACTTCATAGAGCACGTAGGTCTCGTAGGGCGGGATGATGGAAATGCCGAGCACCTGCCGAAATCCGGCGGCAAAGATGAAGAGCCACACCAGCGGGCGCACCAGCGCGGAGACGAAGCGCTCGCGCTGATGGAGGAAGCGCAGGCCTTCGCGCCAGACGATGCCGTTCAGGCAGATCGCGTATTGCGCGAGCGAGAAACCGGATGCGCGGGCAGCGACTTCGACGCTCATGCTTCCACTCCCGGGGCCGCCGCGTCCGTTTCCTGCGTGAGCTGGGTGAAGGCCGAGCGGATGTCCTTCGTGGCCGTCGCCGCGACGACGGCGGCGGCGGTTCCGTGCGCGAGAACCCGTCCCTGGTGCAGCACGACGACGTCGTCGTCCTCCGCGACCTCGTCGATCAGGTGCGTCGCCCACAGAACGGAGATGTCTGTCTCGGCGACGAGCCGTCGCACGTAGGCGAGGATGTCGGCGCGCGACTTGATGTCGAGCCCGACCGTCGGCTCGTCGAGCACCAGCAGGCGGGGGCGGTGCAGGAGGGCGCGGGCGATCTCGACCCGGCGCATCTGGCCGCCGGAGAGGTTGCGCACCTTGTCCTTCGCCCGGTTCGCCAGCTCGACACGCGCCAGCAGGTCTTCGGCGCGGGCGCGCGCCGGCCCGCGGCCGATGCCGTGCAGGGCCGCGTGATAGGTGAGGTTCTGCAGCACGCTGAGATCGAGGTCGAGCGTGCGCGGCTGGAACACCACGCCGAGGATGCGCAGCGCCTCGCTCGCGGCTTCGCTCACGTCGTGATCGAAGATGCGGATGCGCCCGCGCTGGATGCCGTAGAGCCGGGTCACGAGCGAAAACAAGGTGCTCTTTCCGGCGCCGTTGAGACCGAGCAGCACCGCGAAGGTCGCCGGCGCGATCGAGAAGGTGACGTCCTTCAGCGCCTGGCGGGCGCCGTAGGCATGGCTCACGGCTTCGACGCGCAGGGCAGGCGGGGGAACGTTCGTGCCATGCATCATGGTCGGCGCGCTCTCTTTCGCCCGCCCGCCGCGGACCGGACGTGCCGGCAGGTCCCGGGCCGTCGCCGCGCGCGGTGTCGCGTCGCGCCGGTCATTTCTGCGAAATCGCGACGCCCCATGGCAGTTCTCCGACCTGGATGGTCTTGATGACCTTGCGGGCGGCGACGTCGATGACCGACACGTCGTTCGACACGCCGTTGGTCGAGAGAAGATATTTTTCGTCCGGCGTGAACGCCATGTGCCAGACCCGCTGGCCGACCAGCAGATATTTCTCGACCTCGTGCGTGGTTCCGTTGACCACGGCGATGCGATTGGCCGGCCCGAGCGCCACGAACCCGGTCTTGCCGTCGGCCGTGATGTTGATGCCCACGGGCTGGATCGCTTCCTTGCGCAGTCCCGGGATGGCGAACTCGATCTTCTTCGTCACCACGTGCTTGACGGGGTCGATGATGCTGACGGTGCCACCGACTTCGGATGAGACCCACAGTTCGGAACTGTCGCGCTTGAAGGCGGCGAAGCGCGGGCGCGAGTCGACGAGTACGTTGGCGACGATCTTGTGGGTCGCCGTGTCGATGAAATGCGCCATGTTGGTGGTCTCGGAGGTGTTGACGAGAATCTTTCCGTCGGGACTGATGCCCATGCCTTCCGGTTCGACGCCGACCTGGACCTCGCCGAGCGGGACGCGCTTCTCCAGGTCGATGATCGTCACCGTGTTGTCGTTCTCGTTGGCGACGTAAAGCACCTTTCCGCCCGGGTCCTGGGTGAAGAGCTCGGGATCGGGCCCCGACGGCAAGGTCGCGGTGACCTCACCCGACGCGGTGTCGACCATCTGGATGGTGTCGTCGTCGCCGACCGCCACCAGCACGTACTTGCCGTCCTTGGTCAACTCGATGCCGCGCGGCCGCTGGCCGACCCGGATGGTTTTCACGACCTCGAACCTCGCAAGGTCGATGACGCTGACGGTGTTGCTGCGTTCGTTGGAGACGTAGGCCGTGAAGGCGCCAGCCGGAGTGACGAGCGCGAGAGCGGATGCCGTGCCGAGCAGAATGCGACGCCACATGGTCGTGTCCTCGTTCGGCGCCTCACGCCGCGGTCACTTGAGGCTGCACTTCGTCTCCGGCCGATCGTAGCCGAGCGTATCGAGTTCCGACACCTGATGCAGGAAGCCCTCCTGCGGCGACACCGATACGATCGTGCGGCCGTCGGACAGAAGGATGGGCTGGCGCAACTGCAGGTTCCAGTCGCGTAACGTCAACCGCTGTCCCTTGAACGCCGCGAGCGCGAAGTCGGGCCCCTTCAGGAAGTCGAGCAAGGTCTTCGGGTCGGCCGTATGCAGGCGCGCCGCGCCCTCGCCGATCATGCGCGCGGCCTCCCAGGCCTGCATGTCGAGGGCGCTCATGCGGCGCGAGAATTTCTTGATGAACCGGTCCTGCATCTGGACCGCGCCCCATTGATCGTGCGCCGCGTCCCATGTGGTCGGCACCAGCCCGGCCGACCCGGCGACCGGCCGCGGGTCCCAGGTCCGGTAGGGCAGGTAGCTGGCGAACACCTCGCTTTCGTCGGCGGCGACCAGGACGTCGTAGGCGGGGGCCTGCTGGGTGAAGACCGGCATCTGCCGCTGGATCTGCACCACGCCGCTGTCGGTGCGGCGCGCGCCTCCGGTGTCCTCGAACGTGCGCTCCTGCACGATCTTCGCTCCGAACCGATGGGCGGCGCGGCGCAACGCATCGGCATAGAGCTTGTCGGCGTCGTGCGACCCGACGACCAGCAGCCAGCGCGGCCAGCGCTTCCAGACGAGGTACTGGGCGAGGCCGTCGGCCAGCATCGACCGGGTGGGAGCCGTGTGGATCACGTTGCCGCGGCAGTCCTCCTCGCGCAGCCGTTCGTCGATGGCGCCGACGTTGAAGAAGAGGAGGCCGCGCGGGCGTCCGGCATCCGCGGCCTTGAGCAGGGCGTCGGCCGGGAGGTCGGCCAGCACCAGCGAGACGCCCTGGTCGGCAAACTCCGAAACCGCTCTGGTCGGGTCGTCTCGCGGTCCGATCCGCCTGTCGAGCAGCAGGAAGTGCTGGTTGAGGAACCTGCCGGTGGTGTTGTTGTCATCGATCGCCAGTTGGGCGCCGGCCAGGCCGTCGTTCGCGGCCGGCATCTGCACCAGCGAGATGGTGGTCTTCGGCGGTTCACCGCGCAGATAGCCGATCTTGATCTCGGTCGAATCCGCAGCCGCCTTAACGCAGAGGCAGGCAAGAAGGACAGCGGCGGCCGATAGCGCTCGGAACAACGGGACTCTCCTGTCTGGGCCGCCCTGCGGCAAATCAGAATGGCGGCGTTTGTTCAAATCATGATCGGCGGGTTGCGTTTTCTTGCCACGGGCCATGCGTCAGATTTGCTGCGCCGCGTGCGTCGCCGAATGGCCGGCGGGCGCCCTGTATGCTAACCTCGATGCTAGCGTTTTCTGATTGCCGCTTCCATCGCGGCGCGCTCGCGCGGCGGCCATCGCGACCCTGCGGCGCCCCATGGCGCCCGCCGCGAGCGGTGCCGATTTGCCCTGGGCGGCCACGGAGGTGCCCATGACCATGCTGCTGGCGAGCGTGACCGGACCCGAAGAGGCGGAGATCGCGCTCGCGCACGGCGCCGACATCATCGACCTCAAGGACGCCTCGAAGGGTGCCCTGGGAGCGCTCGATCCCGCGATCGTGCGCGCGACGGTGCGCCTGGTGAGCGGAAGGCGGCCGGTCAGCGCGGTGACCGGCGACCTCCCGATGCAGCCGGACGTCCTTGCCGCCGCCGTGGGCCGCATGGCGGAAACGGGCGTCGACTACGTGAAGGTCGGATTGTTCCCGGGACCCGCCCGGGAGGCGTGCGTGCGCGCGCTCGCCGCGTCGGCGCGCAGCGTGAAGATCGTCGGCGTCCTGTTCGCCGACGGCGAGCCGGATACGGCGCTGCTCCCGAGGATGGCCGATGCAGGCTTCGCCGGGGCGATGCTCGACACCGCCCGCAAGCGCGGCGGACGGCTGCTCGACCATCTCGACGTCGCGGCGCTCCGGTCGTTCGTCGACGCGTGCCGGGAGCACGGACTGCTGACCGGCCTCGCCGGGTCGCTCGAAGCGCCGGACATTCCCCGTCTTCTTTTGCTCGCCCCCGACTATCTGGGCTTTCGCGGCGCGCTCTGTGTCGGGCACGACCGGACGGCGCGGGTCGATCCGCAGGCGGTTCGCCTCGTGCGCGAGCTGATCGCCCCCGACGAGCGCGTCCGGACGGCGACGAAGGCCGACTACCGGCTGCTTGCCGCGCGCGGCTACTCGGTCGATCCCAACGACGAGACGGCGAGCGACCGGATCTTCGTGCGCGACTTCGTGCTGCCGATGCGGGTCGGCGCCTATGTGCGTGAGCGCGAGAAGCCGCAGCGGGTGCGGTTCAACGTCGACGTCCGGGTGCGGCGCACGGGGCGGGCGAGTTCCGACATGCGCGACGTCTTCTCCTACGACGTCGTCACCGACGCCATTCGGATCGTCGCGGCGCAGGAGCACATCCCGCTGATCGAGACTCTGGCCGAACGGGTGGCGACGATGATTTTGGCGCACGCGCGCGTCGCCTGCGTCGTGGTCCGGGTCGAGAAGCTCGATCT
>CAZIGW010000280.1:0-5424 GCA_964538565.1 uncultured Hyphomicrobiales bacterium
GTCGAGAAGGAGAAGCCCGAGGTCTGGGACATTCTCGACGAGGTCATCCGCGAGCATCCGGTGCTGCTCAATCGCGCGCCCACGCTGCACCGTCTCGGCATTCAGGCGTTCGAGCCGGTGCTGATCGAGGGCAAGGCGATCCAGCTGCATCCGCTCGTCTGCGCCGCCTTCAACGCCGACTTCGACGGCGACCAGATGGCCGTGCACGTGCCGCTGTCGCTCGAGGCCCAGCTCGAGGCGCGCGTGCTGATGATGTCGACCAACAACATCCTGCACCCGGCGAATGGCTCCCCGATCATCGTGCCGAGCCAGGACATCGTGCTCGGCCTCTACTACCTGTCGCTGATGCGCGAGGGCGAGCCGGGCGAGGGCAAGCTGTTCGGCGACATCGCGGAGATCGAGCATGCGCTCGCCCAGAAGGCGATCACGCTGCACAGCAAGATCAGGTTCCGCTGGGAAGGCGTGGACGACAAGGGCAACGTGGTTCGCTCCTGGCAGGAGACGACGCCGGGACGCGTGCTGCTGTCGCAGGTTCTCCCGCGCCATCCGAAGATCTCCTTCGACATCCTCAACAAGCCGATGACGAAGCGCGAGATCTCCAACATGATCGACACGGTCTACCGCCACTGCGGGCAGAAGGAGACTGTGATCTTCTGCGACCGCATCATGGCGCTCGGCTTCCACCACGCCTTCAAGGCCGGCATCTCGTTCGGCAAGGACGACATGGTCGTGCCGTCGTCGAAGTGGAAGATCGTCGAGGCCACGCGCGAGCTCGCCAAGGAGTTCGAGCAGCAGTTCAACGAGGGCCTGATCACCCAGGGCGAGAAATACAACAAGGTGGTCGACGCCTGGTCGAAGTGCACCGAGGAAATCGCCGAGGCGATGATGAAGGAGATCTCGGCGGTGCGCAAGGAGGAGAAGACCGGCCGCGAAGTGCCGATCAACTCGATCTACATGATGGCGCATTCGGGCGCCCGCGGTTCGCCGGCCCAGATGCGTCAGCTCGCCGGCATGCGCGGCCTGATGGCGAAGCCGTCGGGCGAGATCATCGAGAGCCCGATCATCTCCAACTTCAAGGAGGGCCTCTCCGTGCTCGAGTACTTCAACTCGACGCACGGCGCGCGCAAGGGTCTTGCCGACACGGCGCTCAAGACGGCGAACTCGGGCTATCTCACCCGCCGCCTGGTCGACGTGGCGCAGGACTGCATCATCACGACCGAGGACTGCGGCACGACCGGCGGCATCAAGGTGCGCGCCATCATCGACGCCGGCCAGGTCGTGGCCTCGCTCGCCAGCCGCATCCTCGGCCGCACGACCGCAGAGGACCTGCGCGATCCGGTGACCAACGAGATCATCGCCAAGTGCGGGACCCTGCTCGAGGAAGCGCAGGTCGAGGCGATCACCAACGCCGGCATCCAGGAGGTGCGCATCCGTTCGGTGCTCACCTGCGAGACGACGAGCGGGGTGTGCGCCAAGTGCTACGGGCGCGATCTCGCCCGCGGCACGCCCGTCAACATGGGCGAGGCGGTCGGCGTCATCGCCGCCCAGTCGATCGGCGAGCCGGGCACGCAGCTCACGATGCGGACCTTCCACATCGGCGGGGCGGCGCAGATCTCGGAGCAGTCGTTCATCGAGTCGAACTTCGACGGCACGATCCGGATCAAGAACAAGAACGTGGTGCGCAACTCCGACGGCGAGCTGATCACCATGGGCCGCAACATGGCGATCGTGGTCGTCGACCAGGACGGCACCGAGCGGGCGGTTCACCGCCTGCAGTACGGGTCGCGCCTGCGGGTCGAGGACGGCGACAAGGTCAAGCGCGGCCAGCGCCTCGCCGAGTGGGATCCGTACACGCGGCCGGTCCTCACCGAGGTCGAAGGCACGATCGCCTTCGAGGACCTCGTCGAGGGCCAGTCGATGTCGGAGTCTCTCGACGAATCGACCGGCATTGCCAAGCGCGTCGTCATCGACTGGCGCGCGGGCTCGGCGCGCGGCCAGCAGGATCTGCGTCCCGCCATCGTCATCAAGGGCAACGATGGCAAGATCCTCAAGCTCGGCCGCGGCGGGGAGGCGCGTTACCAGCTCGCGGTCGACGCGATCATCTCCGTCGACCCCGGTGCGCACGTGAAGGCGGGCGACGTCATCGCCCGCATCCCGACCGAGAGCGCCAAGACGCGCGACATCACCGGCGGTCTGCCGCGGGTCGCCGAACTGTTCGAGGCGCGTCGGCCCAAGGAAGCGGCGATCATCGCCGAGGTCTCGGGCACGGTGCGCTTCGGCCGCGACTACAAGAACAAGCGACGTCTCACGATCGAGCCGACCGACAAGAATGAGGAGCCGAGGGAATATCTCATTCCCAAGGGCAAGCACATTCACCTGCAGGACGGCGACGTCATCGAGAAGGGCGACTTCATCGTCGAGGGCAACCCGGCGCCGCACGACATCCTGGCGATCAAGGGCGTCGAGGAACTCGCCGCCTACCTGGTCAACGAGATCCAGGAGGTCTACCGGCTGCAGGGCGTCAACATCAACGACAAGCACATCGAGGTGATCGTGCGCCAGATGCTGCAGAAGGTCGAGATCGACGAACCCGGCGAGACGGAGCTCATCCAGGGCGAGCAGATCGACCGCGTCGAGTTCGACGAGGTCAATGCCCGGGCCAAGAAGGAGGGCAAGAAGCCGGCGGTCGCCCATCCGGTGCTGCTCGGCATCACCAAGGCGTCGCTGCAGACGCGGTCGTTCATCTCGGCCGCATCCTTCCAGGAGACGACCCGCGTGCTCACCGAGGCGGCGGTCAACGGCAAGGCCGATACGCTCGACGGTCTCAAGGAGAACGTCATCGTCGGTCGCCTGATTCCGGCCGGTACCGGTGCGGTGATGAACCAGCTGCGGGAAATCGCCGGTAAGCGCGACCAGCTCATTCTCGACGAGCGCGAGAAGGACGCGGCCAAGGCCGGCGAGCAGGCTGCGCAGCTCCCGGCGGCGGAGTAGTCCGACCTGACCCGTCCTGCCGTCCCTGACGATGTGTCAAGGGCCGCCCTTCGGGGCGGCCCTTTTTCTTGCCGCCGCTCGTAACGTCGCCGGGCGGCACGTCAGGCGGCCGGGGCAGACGGTCGGCCTCACGTCCTTCCGTAACGGAATGCGGGGCGCGGTTTCGATTTCGGGGCCGGGTCAGGGGGCGCCCGCGCCAGAAATTTCGCCCGCCTCGTGCTTCGGCGAGGCGGTGTCGCTCGGGCGATTCAGGCGGGCGCCCGGATCCGGCGATTGGCCTCAAGGCCCGGCGCAGAGCGGCTCACGCCGGATGCGCGAAAATCGACGCAAACTGCTGCGATCCGGCTCTTTTCCCGCCTTTCTTCTCTTGACTTGGCGGGAATCGGCCGATACAACCCGCCCACTTTGCGGCAGGCGGTGAGCTTCGCCCGTCGGAACGGCGTCACCCGCCCCTTCAAGCCATTGAGAGTCAATCACTCTTCGTGAGCTGCGCGGGGTGGGCACCAGCCTCGATGAATGAAGCTCAAACGCTGCCACTGACGTCGACTGTCAGAATTGAACGGACATGATCGCGGCGCGCGATCGCGCATCGTGATCCTCTGTGGACAGAGCGTCATTCCGCCGGAAGCGGATGGCGCGATTTCGTTTTGCGCGCGAGCAATTCCGCGCGCAACGGCAAATGCCGGGGCTCTGCCCCGTCGAGAGGGTGAAGGCGAGCGATGCCGACGATCAATCAGCTGATCCGCAAGCCGCGGGTGGCGCAGAAGGCGCGCAAGAAGGTTCCGGCGCTGCAGCAGAGCCCGCAGAAGCGCGGGGTGTGCACGCGCGTCTACACCACGACGCCGAAGAAGCCGAACTCGGCGCTGCGCAAGGTGGCGAAGGTCCGCCTCACCAACGGCTTCGAGGTGATCGGCTACATCCCGGGCGAGGGCCACAATCTGCAGGAGCACTCGGTCGTCATGATCCGCGGCGGCCGTGTCAAGGATCTGCCCGGCGTGCGTTACCACATCCTGCGCGGCGTCCTCGATACCCAGGGCGTCAAGAACCGCAAGCAGCGCCGTTCGAAGTACGGCGCCAAGCGGCCGAAGTAATGCGTGGAGATTGAACGATGTCCCGCCGTCACCGTGCCGAGAAGCGCGAAATCCTGCCCGACCCGAAATACGGGAATCTGGTGGTCACCAAATTCATGAACTCGGTCATGTACGCCGGCAAGAAGTCGGTGGCCGAAAGCATCGTGTACGGTGCGTTCGACCTGATCGAGGGCAAGACCAAGCAGAATCCGCTGACCGTGTTCGAGCAGGCGCTCGACAACGTGATGCCCTCGATCGAAGTGCGCTCGCGCCGCGTCGGCGGCGCCACCTATCAGGTTCCGGTCGAGGTGCGGCACGACCGGCGGCAGGCGCTCGGCATCCGCTGGCTGATCGCCGCCGCGCGCGAACGCAACGAGAAGACGATGACCGAGCGGCTCTCGGCCGAGCTGCTTGACGCGTCGAACAACAGGGGGAACGCCGTCAAGAAGCGCGAGGACACGCACCGGATGGCGGAAGCCAATCGCGCATTCTCGCACTACCGCTGGTAAGCCGGCGGACTTGCAGCCGTAGAGGAATTCCCCATGCCGCGCACCCACCCGATCGAGGACTACCGTAATTTCGGCATCATGGCCCACATCGATGCCGGAAAGACGACGACGACCGAGCGCATCCTGTATTACACGGGCAAGAGCCACAAGATCGGCGAGGTCCATGAGGGCGCGGCCACCATGGACTGGATGGAGCAGGAGCAGGAGCGCGGCATCACCATCACGTCGGCCGCGACCACCGCGTTCTGGAGGGGCAAGCGCCTCAACATCATCGACACGCCCGGGCACGTCGACTTCACCATCGAGGTCGAGCGTTCGCTGCGCGTGTTGGACGGCGCCGTCTGCGTGCTCGATTCCAACCAGGGCGTCGAGCCGCAGACCGAGACGGTGTGGCGCCAGGGCGACAAGTACAAGGTTCCGCGCATCGTCTTCTGCAACAAGATGGACAAGGTCGGCGCGGACTTCTTCCGCTGCCTGTCCGACATCGTCGAGCGGCTGGGCGCCAAGCCGGTCGCCATCCAGCTTCCGATCGGCGCGGAAAACCAGTTCCGCGGCGTCGTCGATCTCGTGCGCATGGTGGGGGTCGTGTGGGACGACGAGGCGCTCGGCGCCAAGTATCACGACGTCGAAATTCCCGCCGATCTGCTCGACCAGGCGAAGGAATACCGCGAGAAGATGATCGAAGCGGCGGTCGAGCTCGATGACGACGTCATGACCGCCTACCTCGAAGGCAAGGAGCCCGACGAGGCGACGCTCAAGCGCCTGCTGCGCAAGGCGGTGATCGAAGGCGCCTTCTATCCGGTGCTGTGCGGCTCGGCCTTCAAGAACAAGGGCGTGCAGCCGCTGCTCGACGC
>CAZIGW010000281.1:0-2684 GCA_964538565.1 uncultured Hyphomicrobiales bacterium
ACCGGCCTCGTCCGGGGCGAGTCCGGGCTTGGCGTCCTCGGGAACGGACGGTGTCTCCACGCGCGTGCGCGCAACCGCGCGCGGCGGACGCGGCACTTGCGCCTCGGTGCCGGATGACCTGGCGTCGGACGGCTTGACGTCGGAGGGCCTGGCGTCGCGAGCCGGCGCCGCGGCATGGGGGTGCGCCACATGCTTGCGTCTCACCTCCGTCTCGGCGGGCTTTGCTTCCGTGCTCTCCTCCGCGCTGCGTGGCTTGCGCGCAGGGCCGGCGTCGCCGCCCGCGTCACGCGTGCGCGCCGCATGGATCCGGCGCGGCGGCCGCGGCGCGTCTTCCCCTGTCGACTGAGCGGGTTCGGTCGCCGGGGCCGCTTCGGCGTCGGGCTCGCCGACGTTCGCGCCGGGCCGGGGTGTCGCCGGTCTGCCGCGCGAACTGTGCGCGGCTGGCGACTCGCGTCCCTCGGCCTCAGGCCTGCGGCTTCGTTCCGAACTGCCGCCGGCCGCCGACGCAAGATACCGCGCCAGCGCAGCGGCATTGTCCGGGCTCGTCGTGTAGTGCTCCGCCAGAAAACCCGACAGCTCGCGCCCACCCATCCCTTGGGCAAGGCCATGCGCGGATCGATGGCAAGCGGTGCAGTCCTTGGCGAAAAGCTGGGCCGGCGTCTTGCCGGCGCTATAGTCCTCGGCCTGCGCCCCGGCGCTGCCGGCGAGCAGAACCGCGACGACGCATAAGCAGTCACGCACGGACACGGAAGGAATTCCCCCTGACCACACGGCCGATGCTCGGGCTCAGCCGCCCCCGAATCGGAAGTTGTCCTTGGCCAATAATGACATGATTGTGTCCCCTTCGGGACCGCCATTTCCCCGCATTGCCGGGTCGCCTGGAGTTTGCTCTAATTTCGCCATCCGGGACGGCGGCCCTGCAACCTGACCTCGGGGCACGACAGTTCTCCTGTCGCGGGCCGAGACAATGGCCTTTCTGCCGCCCGCCCCGTTCATACCGACGGCGATGGGGACGGTGGAGGTCGCCCATGGATCGGTTCGTTCGTATTGTGCTGACGTCCCTGATCAACCGGGGAACGTTGCGGGTCACCACGTCGCGTGGGTCGACGTTCACGTTCGGCGACGGCACGGGCACGCCCGTGGCGGTGCGACTCACGCATCCCTCGGCCGAACGGGCGCTGCTCCTCGACCCGGAACTCAAGCTCGGCGAACTGTACATGGACGGGGCGCTCGTGGTCGAGCAAGGCTCGATCGCCGATCTTCTCGCCCTCGTCGGCCAGAACCATGACGGCAAGCCGCCGCGATGGGCAAGACCGCAGTGGCTGCTGCGCTACCTCTGGCGCCGGCTGCAGCAGCACAACGGCCGCTCGCGGGCACGCCGCAACGTCGCTCACCATTATGATCTCGACGGCCGGCTCTATTCGCTGTTTCTCGATTCGGACCGGCAGTACAGCTGCGCCTATTTCGAAACGCCGGGCGAGACCCTCGACGATGCGCAGCTCGCCAAGAAACGGCATCTCGCCGCGAAACTCGCGCTGTCGCCCGGACAACGCGTGCTCGACATCGGTTGCGGCTGGGGCGGCCTCGCGCTCTACCTCGCCGAGTTCTGCGGCGCGCACGTCACCGGCATCACGCTCTCGAACGAGCAGCTCGCGCTCGCCCGCGGGCGCGCCTCGGAAAAGGGCCTCGCCGAGGCGGTCGAATTCCGGCTGCAGGACTATCGCGACGTCGGCGGCCGCTTCGACCGAATCGTTTCGGTCGGCATGTTCGAACACGTCGGCGTGAACTACTACGACGCGTTCTTCGGCAAGTGCGCCGAGATTCTCGCCGACGACGGCGTGATGCTGCTGCATTCGATCGGCCGCTCGGAAGGCCCAGGCATCACCAATCCGTGGATCGCCAAGTACATCTTTCCCGGCGGATACATTCCGGCGCTGTCGGAAGTCTTGCCGGCGATCGAGCGTTCGGGCCTGCTCGTCACCGACATCGAAATTCTGCGGCTGCACTACGCCGAAACCCTCAAGGCCTGGCGCGAACGCTTCCTGGCGCACCGCGAGGAAGCCGAACGCATCTACGACGCGCGCTTCGTGCGCATGTGGGAGTTCTATCTGGCGGCTTCCGAAATGGCGTTCCGCCACCAGAACCTGATGGTGATGCAGATCCAGTTGAGCAAGCGGCAGGGAATCGTGCCGATGACGCGCGACTACATCGGGCGCGAGGAGATCCGCCTGCGTGCAATTGAAGGTGGCCAGCGCCCGCCGTTGCGCCTCGCGGGAGAGTGAGTCGGCGAGCTGGCGTATAAGCCCGGGCGAAGGGAATCAGCGCCCGCCAGTTTTCCAGACCCGCGCGCAATCACGCCGAATGGCTATCGGTCGGCCGCCCGGATTGCGCGCCAATTTTCCAAACGGGAGCGCGATCTTGCGCAAATCCGGAGTCCACTTTTGCGGATCGCGCCAGCGCGCAATCAGGCCGGGTGGCTACCGGTCGGCCGCCCGGATTGCGCGCCACTTTCCAAACGGGAGCGCGATCTTGCGCAAAACCGGAGTCCACTTTTGCGGATCGCGCCAGCGCGCAATCACGCCGAATGGCTACCGGTCGGCCGCCCGGATTGCGCGCCAATTTTCCAAACGGGAGCGAGATCTTGCGCAAAACCGGAGTCCACTTTTGCGGATCGCGCCAGCGCG
>CAZIGW010000282.1:0-4624 GCA_964538565.1 uncultured Hyphomicrobiales bacterium
CGCCGCCCGGACCGCCCGCGTCACCGCCGTCGTCGACGGGCGCGGCCTGCGGCTCGCGGACGGACGCGAGGTGCGGATCGCCGGCATCGAGGTGCCGCCGCTCCCGGCGCCGGGCGAAAGCGGTCCGGCGGCCGCGGCCGCGCTTGCGGCCAAGGCCGCGCTCGCGGGCCTGGTCGAAGGAAAATCCGTGGTTCTGCGGGACATTCCGGCGAAGCCGGACCGCTACGGACGGTTCCCGGCGCAGGTCTTTTTCGCGGAACCACCGGGCCGTCCGGTCGCCGAAACGCTCCTGACGCGGGGGCACGCGATGGTCGGCGTGGGCGGCGGCGACCCCCGCTGCCGGGCCGAGTTTCTCACCGCCGAGCGCGCGGCCCGCGCCTCCAAGCTTGGCCTCTGGGACGTTCCGTACTATGAAATAAGACAAGCCGGGAGGCCGGCAGAGGTCCTGTTGGGACGGGGGCGGTTTGCACTCGTCGAAGGTCGGGTGGTGTCGGTCCGCGAAAGCGGCGCCACCATCTATTTGAATTTTGGGAGACGGTGGTCGGAAGACTTCACCGTCACGATCCTGAAACGCAACGAGCGCCTCTTCTCTGCTTCCGGGCGCGCGCCGAGGACGCTGGAGGGGCGGCGGGTTCGGGTCCGCGGCTGGATCGAGGAACGGGGCGGTCCGTGGATCGAGGCCTCCCGTCCGGAGCAGATCGAGCTCGCCGAAGACAACTGACGTTCGTGAGTGTCGCCGTCGTGGTCGGGATGTCGAGAAAGCCGGTGAACCACCGCAGCGCAGGCCGCTCGCTCGCGCCGGCCGCGCTCGTTCTCGCCTTGCTCACGTCCGCCTGCTCCGTCACGCCCTCCGGCGATCGCCCGATCCTGCTCCCCGATCTGCCCAGCCAGACCGAAACGAGCGAGGCGGCGCCGACGCCGGCGGTGGAGCGCGAGCACAAGCGCATCCTCGCCGCCTACGGGGGCGCCTACGACGATCCCAAGCTCGAGGCGATGATCTCGCGAACCGTCGATCGGCTCGTCGCCGCCTCGGAGCGGCCGGACCTCCATTACAAGGTCACGCTGCTCAATTCGCCGGCGGTGAACGCCTTCGCGCTGCCGACCGGGCAGCTCTACGTGACGCGCGGGCTGATTGCGCTGGCCAACGACGAGTCCGAACTGGCCTCCGTGCTCGCCCACGAGATGTCGCATGTCATCGCCCGGCATGCCGCGATCCGCGAGGACCAGGCGCGCCAGGCGGCGCTGGTGAGCCGCGTGGTCAGCGACGTGCTGAGCGATCCGCAGACCGGCGCGCTCGCGCTCGCCAAGTCGAAGATCGCGCTCGCCAGCTTCTCGCGCGCGCAGGAATTCGAGGCCGACGGCATGGGGGTCGGTATCGCGGCGCGCGCCGGCTACGATCCCTTCGGCGCCGTGCGCTTCCTCTCCTCGATGGGCCGCAACGCCGACCTGAAATCCACGGCGAGCAGACCCGACCGCCGCGGGCTCGACTTTCTCTCGACCCATCCGGCCACGCCCGAGCGCGTCAAGAACGCACAGGCCAACGCGCGCCAGTACACCGCGCCGGGCGGCGGTGAACGCGACCGCGACGAATATCTCACCGCCCTCGATGGCCTCGTGTACGGCGAGGACCCGAGCGAAGGCTTCGTGCGCGGGCGCCGTTTCCTGCACCCGAAGCTCGGTTTCACCTTCACGGTGCCCGAAGGCTTCACCCTCGACAACACCGCGCAGGCGGTGCTCGCCCTCAAGGAGGGCGGCAACGAAGCGATGCGGCTCGACGTGGTGCGGGTACCGGCCGAGCAGACGCTGGCCGAATATCTCAATTCCGGCTGGATCGAGAACGTCGACGAGAAATCGGTCGAGGACCTGACGATCAACGGCTTTCCGGCCGCGACCGCGACCGCCAAGGGCGAGGAATGGTCGTTCCGACTTTACGCGGTGCGCTTCGGCAGCGAGGTCTACCGGTTCATCTTCGCCGCCAAGCAGCGCACGCCGGACAGCGATCGCGCCTTCCGTCAGACGGTGGAATCCTTCCGCCGCATGAGCCTGTCCGAGATCCAGTCGGCCAAGCCGCTGCGGCTCAAGGTCGTGACGGTGCGGCCCGGCGAGACGGTGGAAAGGATCGCGGCCCGCATGGCGGTCTCCGACCACCACGTCGAACGCTTCCGCGTGCTCAACGGGCTTGACCCGGGGCAGACCGTCAAGCCGGGCGACAAGGTCAAGATCGTCACGGAGTAGCAGGCACCGTCGCGGTCGCAATGGTTCTCGTCGGGCGCTGCCGAGAAAGCCCTGCGACAACGAAAAAGCCCGGCCTTCGGCCGGGCTTTTCATATCTCGGTTTGCCGGGGCGAAGGGCTCAGGCCGCCTCTTCCTCGACCTCGGCCTCCTCGGCCGTCTTCGGCGTGCGGCGCGGGCCCTTGGCGAGGGCCGCCTCGATCTCCTTCACCGCCTCGGTCTCGGTGATGCGCTGCACTGCCGAGATCTCGCGCGACAGCCGGTCGAGCGCCGCCTCGTAGAGCTGGCGTTCGCTGTAGGACTGCTCGGGCTGCGACTCGGAGCGGTAGAGGTCGCGCACCACCTCGGCGATGGCGACGATGTTGCCCGAGTTGATCTTGGCCTCGTATTCCTGCGCCCGGCGCGACCACATGGTGCGCTTGATGCGCGCGCGGCCCTTGAGGGTCTCGAGCGCGCGCTTGACAATCGGCGGCTCGGCGAGCTTGCGCATGCCCACGGCCGCGATCTTGGCGGTCGGGACACGCAGCGTCATCTTGTCCTTCACGAAGTTGATGACGAACAACTCAAGCTTGCAGCCTGCGACTTCCTGCTCCTCGATGGCGACGATCTGGCCCACGCCATGGGCCGGATAGACGATGAATTCGTTGGTCTTGAAGCCTTGTCGTTGGGTCGTCTTCTTGACGGTCATTCCCTGAGCAACTCCTTGGCCGTCCGGTCGATGCTGCCGACCGTGCGGCTTGGCCACGGGGGCCCCACGGCGAGCCTTGCCGCGTGAAGCCTGCGAAGTCCTCCGGCGCAGAGCCGCGGACTGTTTGTTACTGGTCTTTTTCGACCGATGATGACGCGTTTTTCCAGCCACAGCTTTCGCGTGGGACGCACGCCCCTAGACGACGGTTCCTTGGGAACGCCCCCGAAAAAATAGGCTCCCCTCGGGGAGCTTCGGGCGCGGTGATCATATTATTCATATGTACAAATTATATAGCACATTTTCCGCGGGAATCAAAGCCTTGCGACGGTGTAAGCGGGCATTTTTTGGGCCTTGGGCCACAAAATCCGACAAGTCAGTTAACATCCCCCCTTCAATCGCCGGTACCGGGTTCCGACGAGAAGTATTGTTCCTTGTTGGCGACCCCGTCCCATTCCTTGGCGTCGGCCGGAGGGTCCCGCTTGACGGTGATGTTCGGCCAGGTCTTGGCATATTCCGCGTTGAGGCCGAGCCACTTCTCCAGGCCGGGCTCCGTGTCCGGCTTGATCGCCTCCGCCGGGCATTCCGGCTCGCAGACCCCGCAATCGATGCATTCGTCCGGATGGATGACGAGCATGTTGGCGCCCTCGTAGAAGCAGTCCACCGGGCACACTTCGACGCAGTCCATGTACTTGCACTTGATACAGTTTTCGGTGACGACGTAGGTCATTTCCTGCTCCGGCCGGACGCAGCGTTCGGCGCTGCTTGCGCGCAATCACCCAAGGAAGACACCGGTTCGGGCCCGACCGCGCGGCATGGCAGAGGCCACGATTTCACCGGCGAGCCGGTACTGTTTCGGCGAACATGCGCTAGCGCATGCACTCTAGCCGAGCAAGCGGCACGTTGCGCAGTGCCCATGCACCGCCGACATGCGCAACCCGTGTTCTTCCCGGTTATTTCTCGCGGCGGCCGAGATGGGGTGATCGCGCGCGCCCGGCAGGCGTCAAGGTTCGCCGCTCGTCCGCATCGTCAGGCGGTCGATGGCCCGGCGCTCGCGCTTCGTCGGCCGGCCAGTCCCAGGCATCCGGACGGCGGGTTCGAATCCATCGGTCTCCTTGGCGGCCGCCGGCTCGGCGCCGAGATCCTCGTAGAGATCGCGCGTGACCGCCGCCGCCCCGCGCCTTTGCGCAAAACTCAGCACCTTGAGCACGCGGACGCGCCGGTCGAGCGCGATGGTCAGCACGTCGCCCGGGCGGACCGGCCGGCTCGCGGTATCGATCCGGTTGCCGTTGATCCGGATGTGCCCGGAGGCCGCCAGCGCCGCGGCGGCGCTGCGGGTGCGCACCACGCGTGCATGCCAGAGCCACTTGTCGATCCGCTGCCGGGCTTGCGACGCGTCGTCGCTCACGGACGCTCCTTTGCGTTCGCCTCGAGCTGCGCCTTGAGGGCGGCGAGCTTGGCGAACGGAGAGTTGGGATCGGGAGCCTTCTCGCGACGCTCGGGTGGTCCCTTGCGACCCTTGGCGAAGGCTGGCCGCGAGTCTTCGCGCCGCTCGGGACGATCGCCCCGGCGAGGCTGATGCTTGGGCCGGCCGCGCCGCTCGCCCTCGGCGGGCGCGCCTTCGGTGCCGGGGGACGCGGCCGCGGCGTCGCGCCCTTCGGGTTGAGCCGGGGCACGCGGACCGCGACCCTCGGCACGATGCGGCGG
>CAZIGW010000283.1:0-6958 GCA_964538565.1 uncultured Hyphomicrobiales bacterium
GATGTCGAAACTGCCCGCCGAATCCGTCGACCTCGTCTTCGCCGACCCGCCGTACAATCTGCAGCTTCAAGGCGACCTCAAGCGTCCCGACGATTCGCGCGTCGATGCCGTCGACGATGCATGGGACAAGTTCGCGAGCTTTTCCGACTACGACGATTTCACCCGCGCCTGGCTGCTCGCCTGCCGCCGCGTGATGAAGCCGTCCGCGACGCTGTGGGTGATCGGCTCCTACCACAATATCTTCCGCGTCGGCACGCTGCTGCAGGATCTCGGCTTCTGGATTCTCAACGACGTGATCTGGCGCAAGTCGAACCCGATGCCGAATTTTCGCGGCCGCCGCTTCACCAACGCGCACGAGACCCTGATCTGGGCCGCACGCGAGGCGGACGCCAAGGGCTACACCTTCAACTACGAGGCGCTGAAGGCGGGCAACGACGATGTGCAGGTGCGTTCCGACTGGACGCTGCCATTGTGCACCGGCGAGGAACGCCTCAAGGGCCGGGACGGCAAGAAGCTGCATCCGACGCAAAAGCCCGAGGCGCTGCTCGCGCGCGTCATTCTCTCTTCCTCGCGCCCGGACGATCTCGTGCTCGATCCCTTCTGCGGCACGGGCACGACCGGCGCCGTGGCGCGCCGTCTCGGCCGGCGGTTCATCGGCGTCGAGCGCGACCGCGTGTACGCTGAGGCGGCGGAGAAGCGCATCGCGCAGGTCGAACCGCTCGCAGAAGCGACGCTCGCGCCGTTCATGACGGCGCGCGAGGCGCCGCGCGTACCATTCTCGGCTCTACTCGAGCGCGGCCTGATCTCGCCCGGCGCCAGGCTGGTCGACGCCAAGCGCCGCCACAAGGCGCTGGTACGCGCCGACGGCGCGATCGCGCTCGGCGAAACGGTCGGCTCGATCCATCGCATCGGCGCGCTGGCGCAGGGGCTCGAAGCCTGCAACGGCTGGACCTTCTGGCACCTGGAGACGCGCGGCGGCCTGGTGTCGATCGACGCGCTGCGGGCCGAGGTGCGCACCGAGATGAGCGGCGGCTGATCCTTCGCCGAACCGCGACCGGTCCGCGGACCCCGCGCGTCACACCTCGGCGTCCGACAACTTCTCGGCCGGCCACCGCGACGTGCGCGCGTCCAGCGCATGCGCCACCACCTTGCGCATCACGTTCGGCAGCGCCTCGTCGCTCAGCGCATCGAGCGCGATCCAGCGCATGCCCTCGGGCGGCGGCGTGCCCGCCGCCACATCGGCCACATAGACCACGAGCTCCAGCGGAAAATGCGTGAACACGTGAGTGACGACGCCGGGCAGTCGCCGCCACATCGCCCCACGCGCGCTGCCGCCACGCTGCCGCGATGAGGCACCCAACGCCGGCGCCGCCGCGAGTGCATCGGACTCCGCAAACTCATGTGTCCAGTCGCTCGACGGCACTTCGGTCATGCCGCCGAGCAATCCCTTCGCGGCGCGCGTGCGCACGAGCAGTTCGGCCTCAGCGCGCACCACGACGAAGGCGGCGCCGCGGCGCAATCGTCCCTTCGCCTTGGCGGCCTTGCGCGGAAAGGTCTCGGCATCGCCACGCATGCGCGCCGCGCACCCGTCAAGACACGGACAGAGTGCGCAGGCCGGCTTGCGCGGCGTGCAGATCGTGGCGCCGAGGTCCATCAGGGCTTGCGCAAAATCGCCGGCGCGTTCGGCCGGGGCGAGGGTCGCGGCACGGCGGCGGATCTCCTCCTTGGCGCTGGGCAATTCGCCCTCGACGGCGAACAGCCGCGCGACCACGCGCTCGACGTTGCCGTCGACCGGAACCGTCGGCGCGTCGAAGGCGATAGCCGCGATCGCCGCCGCCGTGTAGGGGCCGATGCCCGGAAGCGCGCGCAGCGCCTCTTCGCCCGGCGGGAAGCATCCGCCATGACGCTCGACCACGGCGCGGGCGCAGGCGTGCAGATGCCGCGCGCGGGCGTAGTAGCCGAGACCCGCCCACAGCTTGAGCACGTCCTCGAGCGGCGCGGCCGCCAGCGCCGCGACATCCGGCCAGCGCGCGAGGAAGCGGGCGTAGTACGGGGCGACCGCCCGCGCCGTCGTCTGCTGCAGCATGATCTCCGAGAGCCAGACGCGATAGGGATCCGGCCGTTCGCCCGCGGCCGCCCGCCACGGCAGGTCGCGGCGGTGGCGGTCGTACCAGGCAAGCACGTCGCCGGCGCGCAATCCGCGTTGTCCCGCCGCGCGCGCGAGGCGCTTCCGCCGCTCGGTGCCCACTGCTACGCTCATGCCCGATCGATGACAGAGCGCGGTGCCGTGAACAAGCCTGGACGATTGCCGGGTCGCCCGCTGGCCGACCTCGTCGGACGATGCCTCGGGGACGTGTTCGCCCGCCAGGGCTTCGCTTCGCGCGACGTCGTCACCCATTGGGCGGACATCGTCGGGGCCGAAATCGCCGCCCATTGCGAGCCGTTGCGGATTCAGTGGCCGCGCAACCGCGACGCCGCCGACGCCATGCCGGCGACCCTCGTGCTCCGCGTGGAAGGCCCGGCGGCGATCGAAGTGCAGCATCTCTCGGGCATCATCCTCGACCGGGTCAATCGCTTCTTCGGGTGGCAGGCGATCGGCCGGTTGGCGCTGCGTCAGGCTCCGCTCGCCCGGCGGCCCCGGCGGCGCGTCATGCCGCCGCCCGATGCGGAAGCGGCCCGCCGCGTCGCCGCCACGCTCACCGGCATCAGCGACGAGGCGCTGCGCGAGGCGCTCGGGCGCCTGGGCGCGGCGATCAAACGAACGTGACCCCGCAGGCGTCCGGGGCAGGCGGCATTGCCACATTGACGCTTTACGGCTAGCACCAAGCCCGAACATCGTTTCGCGTACCAACTCTCGGGGTGCCGCTGTGACTTTGACCCGTCGCGATTTTGCCATCGGCGTTTCCGCATTCGCGCTCGGCGGCGCCATCCTGGCCGGACTTGCCGGCGTACCCGGCTTCGGAAGCGCGGCCCGGGCCGACAGCGTCAGCGTCAGCGACCTGATGCAGCCGGGGCCGCTCGGCGACCAGATCCTGGGCCCGGAAAACGCGCCGGTCACCATCATCGAATACGCCTCGATGACCTGCCCGCACTGCGCGCATTTCAGCGAGAACACCTTCCCGGAACTGAAGAAACGCTACATTGATACCGGCAAGGTCCGGTTCATCTTCCGCGAATTCCCGTTCGATCCGCTCGCCGCCGGCGCCTTCATGCTGGCGCGCTGCGCCGGGAACGACAAATACTTCCCGATGATCGAGACCCTGTTCCAGAAACAGTCCACCTGGGCGGTGCAGAAGCCGATCGAGCCGCTCAAGGCGATTGCCAAGCAGGCCGGATTCACCGACCAGAGCTTCGAGGCGTGCCTGGCGAATCAGAAGGTGCTGGACGGGATCGAATGGGTCCGGAATCGGGCCGCCGACAAGTTCAAGGTCAACTCGACGCCGACCTTCTTCATCAACGGCGAGCGCTATACGGGTGACATGTCGATCGACGAATTGGCCAAGCTGATCGAGCCCTATCTCAAGAGCTGACAAGGGTTTTTCGCCCGGCCGGAACCGGGCGAAGGCCGCCCGCCCGGCGTGGAGATGGGGCCGGCGGCCGCAACGCCTGGGTAAAACCGCGCGAAAGAGTTGCCGACGCACGGCTCCCGATTCATTGTCGCGCCGATGCGGCATTCCTCCACCCACAGCCTGGGCGCGAGCTCATTGGGCTTTGCCGCCGGCATGGCGGCGGGCATGACCCGCCGGCCCGCCGAACACCCGGGACTGCCGCCACGGACGCGGCCAGGAGACATTTGACGATGAAGCTCACGCGCTTGCGCCTCATCGGGTTCAAGTCCTTCGTCGAGCCGACCGATTTCCTGATCGAGCCGGGTCTCACCGGCGTGGTCGGCCCGAACGGCTGCGGCAAGTCGAACCTGGTCGAAGCGCTGCGCTGGGTGATGGGCGAGGCGTCGCACAAGGCGATGCGCGCCGCCGACATGGACGACGTCATCTTCTCGGGCAACAACAACCGCCCGGCGCGCAACACGGCCGAGGTCGCCATGATGATCGACAACTCCGATCGCACGGCGCCGGCCCAGTTCAACGGCGAGGAGACGCTCGACGTCTCGCGGCGCATCGAGCGCGAGCAGGGCTCGACCTACCGCATCAACGGCCGCGAGGTGCGCGCGCGCGACGTGCAGATTCTCTTTGCCGACGCATCGACCGGCGCGCGCTCGCCGGCGCTCGTGCATCAGGGCCGCATCGGGGAGATCATTCAGGCGAAGCCCGAGCAGCGCCGCCGCGTGCTCGAGGAGGCGGCCGGCAATTACGGCCTGCACGCGCGCCGCCACGATGCGGAGCTGCGCCTGCGCGCCGCCGAGCAGAACCTCTCCCGCCTCGAGGATGTCATCGGTCAGCTGGCCGGCCAGATCGACAGCCTGAAACGCCAGGCGCGCCAGGCGGTGCGCTATCGCGCGGTGTCGGCCGAGGTGCGCAAGGCCGAAGCGACCCTCTTCCACCTGCGCTGGGTCAACGCCAGGAGCGAAGTGGCGGAAGCGGAGCATGCGCGCGACGTCAGCATTCGTACCGTCGCGGAACGCACCGGCGAACAGGCGGAGGCGGCCAAGCGCCAGGCGCTGGCGTCGGCCGCGATGCCGGCGCTGCGCGAGGCGGAAGCGAAGGCGGCCGCGGCGCTGCAGCGCCTCGTGATCGCGCGCGAGACCCTCGATCGCGAGGAGGCGCGCGCGCGCGAACGGATGGCCGAACTCGACCGCCGGCTGCTGCAGCTCGGCGAGGACCTGGACCGCGAAAGGAAGCTGGCGAGCGACGCGGACGCCGCGCTGGCGCGGCTCGCCTCCGAGCGCGAGCAGCTCGAACGCGAAACCATGAGCGGCGCGGAACGCCGCGCGGCCATTGACGCGCGGGTGGCGGCGGCCGACGCGCAGCTTGCCGAGAGCGAAAAGGCCTTTGCCGAGCTCACCGCCGCGCTGGCGGACCTGACGGCGCGGCGTGGTCAGCTCGAAAGCGCGATGCGGTCGCACGATGACCGTCTGGCGCGCATCGAAAAGGAGATCGCCGACGTCGAGGCGGAAATGCAGGCGGTCGAGGCCGAGGCCGGCACCGACGTCGATCTGGCAGCCCTCGCCTCCGCGGTCACCGACGCCCAGGCCGCCATCGCCGAGGCGGAAGCCGTCGCGTTGCGCGCGGAGGCGGCGCATTCGGCGGCCCGCCAGTCGCTCGACGTGGCGCGCCAGCCGCTGGCCGAGGCCGAGCGCCGGGCCCAGCGGCTCGAGACCGAGGCGAAGACGCTCGCCAAGCTGTTGCACGTCGATGCCAAGAATCTGTGGCCGCCGGTCATCGACCTGGTCACGGTCGAGAAGGGCTACGAGACGGCGCTCGGCGCCGCGCTCGGCGATGACCTCGATGCCCCCGTCGAGCCGAACGCGCCGATGCACTGGGCCGGCACCGAGCCCGATCCGGCCGATCCGCGCTTGCCCGACGGGATCGAAGCGCTGGCGCGCCACGTGGTCGCCCCGCGCGAGCTGGCTCGCCGCCTGGCGCAGATTGGGGTGGTGGCGCGCGCCGATGGGCCCAGTCTCGCGAAACTGCTGAAACCCGGCCAGCGCCTGGTCTCGCGCGAAGGCGACCTGTGGCGCTGGGACGGGTTCGCGGTCGCCGCCCATGCGCCGACGGGCGCGGCGCGCCGGCTCGCCGAGCGCAACCGCCTCGCCGACATCGAGGCGGAGCTGCGCGCCGCGCGCGCCGAAGTCGACGTGCGCAAGCAGGCCGTCGTCGCGGCCCAGAGCGAGGTCGAGGCGGCTGCCGAGGCCGAATCCGCCGCCCGCACGCGCTGGCGCGAGCTTCAGCGCGAAGCCGACGCCGCGCGCGATCGTCACGCCAGCGCCGAGCGCGAGGTCGCCCGCCTTGCCGCCCGCCGCTCCGCCGTGACGGAAGCGAGGACCCGGCTCGGAACGAGCCGCAGCGAAGCCGAGGCGGCGCGCGACGAGGCCGCCGCGGCGCTTGCGGCGCTCCCCTCCTCCGACAGGCTCGACGGCGAACTCGCAGCCGTGCGCGGCAAGGTCACCGCCGATCGCGCCGGCCTTGCCGAGGTGCGCGCCGAGGCGCAGGCGCTCGCGCGCGAAATCGAACTGGCCGAACGCCGGCTTGCCGCCATCGCGGCCGACGCGGCGGCCTGGAAGCAGCGGCAGGAGGGTGCCGCGGTCCAGATCGCGACGATCGAGACGCGCCTCGGCGAAACCACGGCCGAGCGCCAGGACCTCGAACAGGCCCCGCAGGCGTTCGCCGACCGGCGTCGCGGCCTGATCAGCGAAATCGAAGCCGCCGAGGCCGCCCGGCGTGCCGCCGCCGACGAGCTCCAGGCAAGCGAGAACGCGCTCGCCGATGCGGATCGCGCCGCCCGCGCCGCGCTCGAGGCGATGGGGGCCGCGCGCGAGGAAGCGGCCCGCGCCGAAGAGCGCCACGAAGGCGCCAAGCGGCGTCTGGCCGATATCGCCCACGAGATCCACGAGATGCTCGAGGTCGAGCCCGGCGCGGTGGCCGCGCTCGCCGGCATCGAGCCCGGCGCGGCGTTGCCGGAGGTCGCGGAGCTCGAAGCCAACCTCGACAAGCTGCGTCGCGACCGCGAGCGGCTGGGCGCGGTCAACCTGCGCGCCGACGAGGAGCTGCAGGAAGTCGAGACGCAGCACACGACGCTCGTGACCGAGCGCGACGACCTCATCGAGGCGATCAAGCGCCTGCGCCAGGGCATTCAGAACCTCAACCGCGAGGCGCGCGAGCGCCTGCTCGCCTCGTTCGAGGTGGTGAACAACCACTTCAAGCGCCTGTTCACGGAACTGTTCGGCGGCGGCACCGCGGAACTTCAGTTGATCGAAAGCGACGATCCGCTGGAAGCCGGCCTCGAAATCCTCGCCCGGCCGCCGGGCAAGAAACCGGCGACGCTGTCGTTGCTTTCGGGT
>CAZIGW010000284.1:0-9647 GCA_964538565.1 uncultured Hyphomicrobiales bacterium
CTCGCAGCTCACCGGCTGGGACATCGACATCCTCACCGAGCAGGAGGAGTCGGAGCGCCGGCAGGCCGAGTTCGAGAACCGCACCAAGATGTTCATGGATGCGCTCAACGTCGACGAGGTGGTCGGCCAGCTGCTCGCCTCCGAGGGCTTCTCCTCGATCGAGGAACTGGCCTTCGTGGAGGAGAAGGAGATCGCCTCGATCGAGGGCTTCGACGAGGACACCGCCCGCGAGCTGCAGGCCCGCGCGCGCGACTATCTCGCCCGCATCGACGCCGAACTCGACGCCAAGCGTCGCGAGCTCGGCGTCGAGGACGCGCTCAAGGAGGTTCCGGGCGTGACCACGCGGATGCTCGTTGCCTTCGGCGAGAACGACATCAAGACCGTCGAGGATCTCGCCGGCTGCGCCACCGACGATCTTGCCGGCTGGTCCGAACGCAAGGATGGCGAGACCGTTCGACACCCGGGCGCGCTCGAGGGCTTCGAGCTCTCGCGCGAGGAATGCGACGCGCTGATCATGCAGGCTCGCCTCAAGGCGGGCTGGATCACCGAGGCAGACCTTGCGCCGCCGCCGGCCGAAGAGGCCGTCGCGGAAGCCGACCAGCCTGCGCCATAAGCCGGAGGAGAGCGCGAACCGCCGATGCTGGCACGCAATCCCTACCATGAAACCGATCGCGGGCCGCGCGCTCCCGCCACGGAACGGCTTTGCATCGTCAGCCGCGCCGTGAAGCCGGTCGGGGAGATGCTGCGGTTCGTCGTCGGCCCCGACGGCTCGGTCGTGCCGGACCTCAGGCGCAGGCTGCCGGGCCGCGGCGTCTGGGTGACGGCGAACCGGCAGGTCCTTGCGGAAGCGGTCAAGCGACAGGCGTTCCGCCGCGGCTTCAAGGCAGAGGTGCGCGTCGCGGCGGATCTCGTGGAGAGGGTCGAAAAGCTCCTCGAGCGCGCCGTGCTCGACGCGCTGGCCATTGCCCACAAGGCGGGCCTCGTCGCCATTGGGTTTGCCAGAGTGGAAGCGGTGCTCCCCGACCACCCGGTCGCCGCCCTGATCGAAGCGAGCGGCGCGGCGCCTGACGGCGCTCGCAAGATCCGGGCCGCCGCGCGGCACCGATTTGGCGAGCGTGTGGGGGACGTGACACTGATCGATGCATTTACTTCGACCCAATTGAATTTGGCATTGGGCCGGCCAAATGTGGTACATGCTGCCCTGCTTGCCGGGTCCGCGAGCGAGAGCGTCCTCGGACGCTGGCGTACTCTCGACCGTTTCCGGGCCGACCGCGCGGACGCCCAGGCGCAGGGCCCCTGCGGCGAGCCCGTGCGGGTCGAGGGCGAGGCCACCCCGGATGAAGGCGCACGGCACCCGAGTCGCGAGACTCCAGGATTAGGATCGGAATGACTGAGACGAAGAACCCCGGCGAGAAACTGACGGTCGCCCCGACGAAGACCTTGACGCTCAAGCGAGGCGTCGAGCAGGGCGTCGTGCGCCAGAGCTTCAGCCATGGCCGCACCAAGGCGGTGGTGGTCGAGAAGGTGAAGCGCCGCGTCGGCGGTCCGGGCGAGGGGAAAGTGGCCGAGCCGGCGCCTGCCGCGGAGCCCGCCAAGCCGACCGCTCGCCGCCCCGCCGGCAAGGCCGCGGCCCCGGCGCAGCCCGCCGCTCCCGCGGGGGCCGCCGCGAAGCCGTCGGGTGTCGTGCTGCGAACCCTCACCGAGGAAGAACGCAGCGCGCGCGCCCACGCGCTCGCCGATGCCAAGGTTCGCGAGGCGGAAGAGCGCCGCATCGCCGAGGAGGAGGCGCGCCGGCGTCAGGACCGCGAGTCGCGCGAGCAGACCGAGCGCGAAGCCGCCGAGGCGCGCAAGCGCGAAGAAGAAGAACGCCGCCGGCACGAGGAAGAGACCAAGCGCAAGGCGGAGCAGGAAGCCAAGAAGCGTTTCGGCGAGGAAGAGGCCAAGGCGAAGGGGCCGGTGGCTGCGCGCGCCGTCGTGAACGAGCCCGAGGAAGAGGAAGCGCCGCGCGCCCCGCGCCGCGGCGCCGGTCCGGCGCGACCCGTCCCGGCTCCGAAGCCGACGCGTGGCGGGGCGGAGAAGCGCCGCGGCCGCCTCACGGTCGTCACCGCGCTCACCGCCGACGAGGAGCGCGAGCGGTCGGTGGCGTCGTTCCGTCGCCGCGTCCAGCGCCTCAAGGGTCAGACCAGCAGCGAGCCGAAAGAGAAGCTCGTCCGCGAGGTCGTCATTCCCGAAGCCATCACCATTCAGGAACTCGCCAACCGCATGGCCGAGCGCGCGGTCGACGTCATCCGCCTGCTGATGAAGCAGGGCCAGATGGTGAAGATCACCGACGTGATCGACGCCGACACGGCGCAGCTCGTGGCGGAGGAGATGGGCCACACGGTCAAGCGTGTGGCGGAGTCCGACGTCGAGGAAGGCCTGTTCGACACGGCCGACGACCCGGCGAGCCTCGTTCCGCGGCCGCCCGTGGTCACCATCATGGGCCACGTCGACCACGGCAAGACATCACTGCTCGACGCCATCCGCCGGACCAACGTGGCGGGCGGCGAGGCCGGCGGCATCACCCAGCATATCGGCGCCTATCAGGTGTCTTCGCCGTCCGGCGCCAAGATCACCTTCATCGACACGCCGGGCCACGCCGCCTTCACGGCGATGCGCGCGCGCGGCGCCAAGGTGACGGACATCGTGGTGCTGGTGGTCGCGGCCGACGACGGCGTCAAGCCGCAGACGGTCGAGGCGATCCATCACGCCAAGGCCGCCAAGGTGCCGATGATCGTCGCCATCAACAAGATCGACAAGCCGGACGCCAGGCCCGAGCGGGTGCGCACCGAGCTTCTGCAGCACGAGGTGCAGGTCGAATCGCTCGGCGGCGAAGTGCTCGACGTCGAGGTTTCGGCAACCAAGAAGACCAATCTCGACAAGCTGCTCGAGACCATCGGGCTGCAGTCGGAAATCCTTGAGCTCAAGGCCAATCCGGACCGACCGGCCGAGGGCACCGTGATCGAGGCGAAGCTCGACCGCGGGCGCGGACCCGTGGCGACCGTGCTGGTGCAGCGCGGCACGCTGCACGTGGGCGATATCGTGGTCGCGGGCGCCGAGTGGGGCCGCGTGCGTGCACTCGTCGGCGACACGGGCGGCTCGGTCCACGACGCCGGGCCGTCGACACCCGTCGAGGTGCTCGGGTTCAACGGCACGCCGGAGGCCGGCGATCGTCTGGCGGTGGTCGAGAGCGAGGCGCGCGCGCGCGAGGTCACCGAATATCGGGCGCGGCAGAAGCGCGAGAAGCTCGCCGCACGCGCCAGCGGCATGCGCGGCTCGCTCGAGCAGATGATGAGCCAGCTCAAGACGGCCGGCCGAAAGGACCTGGCGCTCGTGATCAAGGCCGACGTGCAGGGCTCGCTCGAAGCCATCATCGGGGCGATCGAAAAGCTCGGCACCGAGGAGGTCGGCGCCCGCGTGATTCACGCCGGCGTCGGCGGCATCACCGAGTCGGACGTCACCCTTGCCGAAGCCTCGGGGGTGCCGATCATCGGCTTCAACGTGCGCGCCCACAAGGAAGCGCGCGAGGCGGCCGAGCGCGCCGGAATCGAGATCCGCTACTACAACATCATCTACGATCTCGTCGACGACGTGAAGAAGGCGATGTCGGGTCTGCTGGCGCCGACGCTGCGCGAGACCATGCTCGGCAACGCGCTGATCCTGGAGATCTTCAACGTCTCCAAGGTCGGCAAGGTGGCGGGCTGCCGCGTCACCGACGGCGTGGTGGAACGCGGCGCCAACGTGCGCCTGATCCGCGACAACGTCGTGATCCACGAAGGCAAGCTCTCGCAGCTCAAGCGATTCAAGGACGACGCCAAGGAAGTCTCCGCCGGCCAGGAGTGCGGCATGGCCTTCGAGAATTACCAGGACATGAAGGTCGGCGACATCATCGAGTGCTACCGGATCGAGCAGATTCAACGCACGCTGTAGCGGCCGGCGTTTTTTGATCGGCGCCGCAGGCGCTTTGCCCCGCGGAGGGACGCCCGGATGTGGCAGCCGGACGCCGTGAGCCAGCGGAAGCCGGGCGCCGACAGCGCACACTCCCGGAACAGGAACGAACGGGCCGGGCATGCGGAAGCGCTCCGCGGGCCCCGACCCCAGGTGTAAGGCAGGATCGACGTGGCGCGTGGTCGGCATCAGGAATCGGGATCGGGTCCCTCGCAGCGTCAGCTGCGGGCGGCCGAGATCATCCGCCATGCGCTCGCCGAGATTCTCTCGCGCGGGGAGGTGCACGACGCGGTGATCGAGACGCACATGATCACGGTGCCGGAGGTGCGGTTGAGCCCGGACCTGCGACTCGCGACCATCTATGTCATGCCGCTCGGCGGCCGGGACAGCGCCGACGTGCTGGCGGCGCTCGATCGCAACAAGCGATATCTGCGGGGCGAGATCGCACGGCGGGTGAACCTCAAGTTCGCCCCCGACATCCGCTTCCGCATCGACGAACGCTTTGACGAAGCCGAGCGGATCGAGCGGCTCCTGCGTTCGCCCGAAGTCAAGCGCGATCTCGGACACGGCCCGAGCGACGGGGATTGACAATGCACCAGGATGCACGCGTTCCGGCCGGGACCGATCTCGCGGCGCCCGAACCGCCCGCCTCGCGCAAGCGCGAAAAGCGCGACGTGCACGGCTGGCTCGTGCTCGACAAGCCGGTCGGAATGACGTCGACGCACGCGGTGTCGGTCGTCAAGCGCCTGTTCAGCGCCAAGCGCGCCGGTCATGCCGGCACGCTCGACCCGCTGGCGTCGGGTTGCCTGCCGATCGCTCTCGGAGAGGCGACCAAGACCGTCCCGTTCGTGATGGACGGACGCAAGATCTACCGGTTCACCGTCCGCTGGGGCGAGGAACGCGACACCGACGACGCCGAGGGCCGCGTGGTGGCGACCAGCGACGCCCGTCCCACCGCCGAGGCAATCGGGGCGCTGCTGCCCCAGTTCACCGGGACGATCGCCCAGGTGCCGCCCCGCTTCTCGGCCATCAAGATCGCCGGGGAGCGCGCCTATGACGTGGCGCGCGACGGGGAGGCGTTCGAGCTCGAACCGCGGCCGGTCGAAATCCATCGCTTCGAACTCGTCACCGTGGCCGACCCCGATCACGCGGTCTTCGCCGCCGAGTGCGGCAAGGGAACCTACGTCCGGGCGCTCGCCCGCGACATGGGGCGGGTACTTGGGTGCGGCGGGCACGTCGAGGCCCTGCGGCGAACGTCGGTCGGGCCGTTTGCCGAAGCTGACATGATTTCGCTGGAACGGCTGGAGGGTTTGTGCCATAGAGCCGCCGTCGGCGAGGGAAACCTCGCCGATCTGCTACTGCCCGTTGAGACCGCGCTGGACGACATCCCGGCGCTGGCCGTCAGCCGGGCGGACGCGGCGAGGCTCCAGAGGGGCCAAGCCGTCCTGTTGCGCGGCCGGGATGCCCCGATCTTCCAGGGCACGGTCTGTGTCACCGTCGGAGGCCACCTGTTGGCTCTCGCGGAAGTGGACCGCGGCGAAATCGTCCCCAAGCGCGTGTTCAACCTCGCCGGCCTGCAGGGCAGAGCCGGCCGACAAGAAGGTCGTTGACGATGTCGATTGCCGCAGAGCGCAAAGCGGAACTGATCAAGTCCTATGGCATCAAGGCCGGCGACACCGGTTCGCCGGAGGTCCAGGTGGCGATCCTGTCCGAGCGCATCGCCAACCTGACGGAGCATTTCAAGGCTCACGTCAAAGACAATCATTCGCGGCGGGGGCTGCTGAAGCTTGTGTCCCAGCGTCGCCAGCTCCTCGATTATCTCCGGCGCGCCGACGAAGGCCGCTACAAGGCGCTGATCGAGAAGCTTGGAATCCGTCGCTGATTGCGTTTCGCGCGGATCGACCCGCGCATTCGAGCGGATGGGATCATCCGCCGTTCCAAGCCGGCAACGGGACGTTGCCGACACGCACCGGGCGCTGGATCGCCCGGTGATCACCTGAAGGCTCGAAGGCCATGGCAGGATCGCTGGATGCTGGCGGAAAGCGCGACCGGTTCGCGCCCGGCAGCCTCTCGCCGTCTTGCTCATGGCTTTCGTGGCTGTTCGACAACCACGAGAGACAGAAGCAATGTTTGATACCCATCGTGTGGAGCTGGACTGGGGCGGGCGCAAGCTCGTTCTCGAAACCGGGAAGATAGCCCGCCAGGCCGACGGCGCCGTGCTGGCGACCTACGGCGAAACAACCGTGCTGGCCACGGTCGTCGCCGCCAAGGAGCCGAAGGAAGGCATCGATTTCCTTCCCCTCACCGTCAACTACCAGGAAAAATTCTACGCGGCCGGCCGCATTCCCGGCGGCTACTTCAAGCGGGAAGGCCGTCCGACCGAGAGGGAGACGCTCGTTTCCCGACTGATCGACCGGCCGGTGCGGCCGTTGTTCGCCGACGGCTGGCGCTGCGACACGCAGGTCATCGTCACCGTGCTGTCGCATGATCTCGAGAACGATCCCGACATCGTCGCGATGGTGGCGGCTTCCGCGGCCCTGACGCTCTCCGGCGCGCCTTTCATGGGACCGGTGGGCGCCGCGCGTGTCGGCTTCATCAACAACGAATACGTGCTCAACCCGCAGATCGACGAGATGACGGAGAGTCAGCTCGATCTCGTCGTCGCCGGCACGCAGGACGCGGTGCTGATGGTCGAATCCGAAGCCAAGGAGCTCGCCGAAGAGGTGATGCTCGGCGCGGTGATGTTCGGCCATCGCCACTTCCAGCCGGTGATCGACGCCATCATCCGCCTGGCCGAGAGGGCCGCCAAGGAGCCGCGCGAGCTCTTGCTGCCGGACAATTCGGCGATCGAGAAGGAAATGCTCGATCTGATCGAGAAGGACCTGCGCGCCGCCTACGCAATTCCCCAGAAGCAGGAGCGCCACAAGGCCGTCGACGCCGCCAAGGCCAAGGTGATGGCGCACTTCTTTCCCGAGGGGGGCGCGGAGCCACGCTACGACGCGCCGCGCGTCTCCGGCGTGTTCAAGGATCTCGAGGCGAAGATCGTTCGCTGGAACATCCTCGACACCGGCCGGCGCATCGACGGACGCGATCTCAAGACCGTCCGCCCGATCGTCGCCGAAGTCGGGGTCCTGCCGCGCGCGCACGGCTCGGCGCTGTTCACCCGCGGCGAGACGCAGGCGCTGGTGGTCGCAACGCTTGGCACCGGCGAGGACGAGCAGTGGATCGACGCGCTGCAGGGGACCTACAAGGAGACCTTCCTGCTGCACTACAACTTCCCGCCCTACTCGGTCGGCGAGACCGGTCGCCTGGGGAGCCCGGGCCGGCGCGAGATCGGCCACGGCAAGCTCGCCTGGCGCGCCATTCATCCGATGATGCCGCTGCACCACGAGTTTCCCTACACGGTGCGCGTCGTCTCGGAGATCACGGAGTCGAACGGATCGTCCTCGATGGCGACCGTGTGCGGCACCTCGCTCGCCCTGATGGACGCCGGCGTGCCGCTCAGGCGGCCGACCGCCGGCATCGCGATGGGCCTCATTCTCGAGGACAAGCGCTACGCCGTTCTCTCCGACATCCTGGGCGACGAGGACCATCTGGGCGACATGGATTTCAAGGTCGCGGGCACCGAGAGGGGCGTCACCTCGCTGCAGATGGACATCAAGATCGCCGGCATCACCGAGGAGATCATGCGGGTCGCCCTCACCCAGGCGAAGGAGGGGCGCATGCACATCCTGGGCGAGATGTCGAAAGCCATCACGTCGGCGCGCGCGGAACTCGGCGAGCACGCGCCGCGCATCGAAGTGCTGACGATTCCGACCGACAAGATCCGCGAGGTGATCGGCTCGGGCGGCAAGGTGATCCGCGAGATCGTCGAGAAGACCGGCGCGAAGATCGACATTTCCGACGACGGCACCGTCAAGGTGGCGTCCGCCAACGGCGAGTCGATCAAGGCGGCGATCAACTGGATCAAGTCGATCGCCTCCGAGCCCGAGGTCGGCCACGTCTACGAGGGCACCGTGGTCAAGGTCATGGACTTCGGCGCGTTCGTGAACTTCTTCGGCTCGCGCGACGGCCTGGTGCACATCTCGCAGCTCGCGCCGCGCCGCGTGCAGAAGGTCACGGACGTCGTCAAGGAAGGCGACAAGGTCAAGGTGAAGCTGCTGGGCTTCGACGAGCGCGGCAAGGTGCGCCTGTCGATGAAGGCGGTCGACCAGCAGACCGGCGAGGACATCGAGGCCAAGCAGAAAGCCGAGGGCGAGCAGGGCCGCGAGGCCGCGGCCGGCGAGTGATCGCCGCGTGTCAGTCCGTACATGCAGGAAGGGCGGCCGGGCGGCCGCCCTTTTTTCTGCGCGTCAGGTCTGTTTTCCGACCGCGGCACGGGGGCGCCTCGCCGCCCCCGCTTTTCGCGCGCGAACCGCTTCCGGCTTCGACGAGGCCCGCCCGCGCAGCCGGGCGGCGACCCCGAGCGTGTCGACGATCAGCTGCCCGAGCGCGATGAAGTCCACCTTGCGTGGCGACGTGCGTCGCCAGGCGAGGCCGATCGTGCGTCCGGGTTCAGGCGCGGCGAACCGCAGGAGCTTCACGCGTTGGTCGCGCACCTCGACGTCGATGGCGACCTGCGGCACCAGCGTGACCCCATAGCCGTTGGCGACCATCTGCATCACGGTCGCAAGGCTGGTGGCGCCGAGCCCCATGGCGGCGTCCTGGCGCGCCCTTGCGCAATAGGCAAGCGCCTGGTCGCGCAGGCAGTGCCCCTCCTCCAGCAGGATCAGGCGTTCCTGGTCGATGTCGCGCGAGGTCACCCGCAGGGTCGCCGGTCGCGGATCCGTTGCCGGCACGGCGAGCAAGAACGGGTCTTCGAACAGGCGGAGGCTCTCGAGCTCCGACTCCGCCGGCGACGCCGGTAGCGCCAGCATCACGACGTCGAGGCTGCCGCGGACAAGTTCCTCGAGCAGGAGCTTCGTCTGCGTCTCGCGCAGCTCCACGCGCAGATCGGGATAGCGCCCCTGCAGCACGGGCAGGATCTTCGGCAGCACATAGGGCCCGAGCGAGGGTATGACGCCGAGCTGCATCCGGCCCGCCAGCAGGCGCCCGCGATGGCGGGCAAAGTCGACGAGGTCGCGCGCCGCCGCCAGCAGTCGCTCGCCGCGCTGTGCCACTTCACGGCCGATCTCGGTGAGGCTGACGTCGCCGGGCCGGCGCTCGACCAGTTGCACGCCCAGCGTCTTCTCGAGATCGCGGATCTGCATGGACAGCGCCGGCTGGGTCACCGCACAGGCCTCGGCGGCACGGCCGAAATGCCGATGCTGGGCGAGCGCGTCGAGATAGCGGAGCTGTCGGAGCGTGACCATGCACATAAGGTAATTTTATCGAGACGACGAGGCAATCCGGCGCCGTCTGATCGAGCGGAGCGCCGGGGCCGCGGGACCGCGCCGCCGCGCGATCAACGGTGGACACGTGACCGGCGGCCATTGCCGCTGTGGTCCCGGCGTGTTTTCATCGTCGGTGTGGAATGAAGCACCAGACTGTGGATGTGCCGGCGGCCGGAACGCGAGTTCCGGCCGCCACGGTCTTGTTGGCCCGCGTCCGCGATTCCGGTATTCGAGTTTCAGAGCGTCGCGTCGCCAATCCGCCACCAGGGTGCCGGCGGGCCGCGGTCC
>CAZIGW010000285.1:0-6319 GCA_964538565.1 uncultured Hyphomicrobiales bacterium
CGGCCTTCATGTTCATTGGTCGCGACAGGCCCCGCAAAGGTTCATGGGCACGGCGGCCGGTTCAAAAAAATTTCAGGGCCAGCCCGCAGGCCGAAGTCGCCGCCGCCGCGCGCGGCCGCATGCGGCGGATGACCGCCCATCGATGCAGTGATGGCTTCAGAAAATCCGGCGCGCCTTCTTGACGCCGGCCGGCGCCCTCGGCCCGGGTCGGAAGCGGACAGGCGCTATTGCGGCGGGGCGGTGTCGGCGGTCTTCGGCTCGAACGACATGACGGCGCCGAAGGCATTGACGAGCCCGGCGCCGAATTCGTCGTCGCGCCCTTTCGGCCCGAGATCCTTCGCGGTCGAGACGAGCACCCGCCTGGCCACGTCGGGCAGGAGCTTCGGCCGGCGCTCGAGCAGAAGCGCGGCGATCCCGCTGACGTAGGCGGCCGCGAAGGACGTGCCCGAGGACATTTGATAGCCGCCGCCGGGTGTCGGCACGAGGATATCGACGCCCGGCGCGGCGACCGCCACGTAGCGGCCGCGGTTCGCCGCCGCAAACAGCTTGTCCTCGATGTCGGTCGCGGTCACGGCGATCACGTTCGGATCGGCCGCCGGATAGAGCGGTGGCGATTTCGCCCCGGCGTTGCCGACCGCCGCCACGAGAATTGTGCCTTTGCGTTTCAGGTTGGCGAGCGAACGCTCGAGCATCGGATCGGGCGGCCCGGCAAAGCTCATGTTGACGATGCGCGCGCCATGCGCGATCGCCCAATCGAGCCCCTTGAGGATGTTGAACGTGGTGCCCTGGGCGCCCTTCGACTTGGCGCCGAAGGCCCGCACCGCCAGGATGCGGACCGCGGGAGCCGCGCCCATCAGGCGCGCATGCGCGGCGATGATCCCGGCGATCGCCGTTCCGTGCGGATGCGGCGGCTCGTCGGTCCCGAGCGCGTCGAACGTGTCGGCGATCGCTCCCTGGAGCTCGGGATGGGAGACGTCGATGCCGGAATCGACGACGGCGATCAGCACGTGCTCGCCCGTCGCGACGCCGTGCGCTTGCGGCAGCTTCAGCTTCACCAGCGCGTATTGCGCGACGTCGCCCTCGCTTCCGGCGGCGCGCGCGTTCTGCTGCAGCGTGTAGACGTAATTCGGCTGCACCGAGCGGATCGACGCGTCGTTCTCGAGCTCGCGCAGAACCGTCGTCACCGAGCGGCGATCCGGAATGCGCCAGCGGAAAAGCGTGGTCCCGGTGATGCCGAAGCTCTGGGACTCCATGCGGGTGAGACGATGGCGCCGCGCCAGCGCATTCACCTGCTGCTGCGAGGGGCTGCCGTCGACCTCGATGACGACTTCGTTCGGCACGAACCGCCGCTCGTTGGCGGACGGCAGATTGCGCGCGCGCCGAGCCCGCGGTCCGGACGACTGGCTGTTCTGAGCCAGCGGATTGGCTGAAGAAACGGGAGGGGGTCCGTCGCTGGACTGGATGCTGTAGGGGCCGCCCCGATTGTAGCGATATCCGGGATCGAAACGCGGGCCGATCGGCGCCATGATGGTGGGACCACGGGGGCCGATGCTGGCGCTCGGTCCGCGCAGCGCGTATTGCGCCGAGGCGTCGTCGGTGGCCGCGAGCCCGACCGTGGCGATCAGCGCAAGCAAGGCGCTCAGGCGATGGAGGGCCGGGCGCGCGCTCACGGTGCGGTGTTGCGGAGATCCGGACGCCGTCGCAACGCTTCGGTCAGAATGCATGGCCCTTCTCCAAGCCTTCGGCCGGCAACGAATTCGGTCCGGCCCGAACATCCCACGCTCGCCATTCGTACGCCTGCAGCGAACGAATTACGGCGTCGGGGCGGCGAAGCCGATGACCCGATGGTCGTCCTGCATCTGCTTGATGAGGCGCGCGAGCTCCTCCTGCGGCAGAGCCTTGTCGGCGACGCGGACCCGGTACATCCCGGTTCCGAAGTTGGGGCCGTCGACCACGGTCGCCTTGTGGGCCTTGAGGAAGGCGGTGATCTCCTCGGCGGTCGCCTGCGGAGCGAAACGGACGAGGGCGTAGGAGCCTTCGACGACTTGCGCCTGCTCGGGGGCGGACGCAGTCTCGTAGGAGGGGCCGCGCTCCTTGACGAACAGGCCGGCGAGCAGGCCCGCCTGCAGCACGATCGCGAGCGCGGCCGCGGTCGCCGACCAGGCGAGCGTGCGCGGGGACAGGCCGGCGAAGAATTCGGTGACGCGCGCCGCGAGGTTGAGCGAGACGCGCGGGGTGCGCGCCGGCTCGGCGTCGATGGCGGCGAACAGGCGCTCCATGGCGCGGGAGGACGGGGCGCCGAGGGTTTCGTTGAGGTGGACGGTCTCGGCGAGCTCCTCGCGCACCAGTTCGAAACGGCGGGCGAGTTCGCGGTCGGCGGCGATGGCGCGCTCGACGCGCTCGGCGTCGCGGCGGCTCAGCGTGCCCGCCGCGTGCCACGGCAGCAGGGCTTCGATGTCTTCGGGCGCCTCGTTGCTGATCGTCATCATGGCCAACCTCGTTCGATCCCCGCCGCCTTCAGCAGCTCTGCCAATTTTTTCCGCGCGTAGAACATGCGCGTCTTGACGGTGTTTTCCGGGATTCCGACGATCTCGGCCACTTCCTCGACCGACTTCTCGTGGTAGTACACGAGATCGATGATCTCCCGGTGTTCCGGCGTCAGTGCGGACAGGCACCCGCGCAGAACCTCACTCTTGTCCTTCTTCTGGACCGCGACCTCGGGGTCGTCCGTCGGATCCTCGATCGCCGCCGCTGCTTCGTCGTCCAACTCCTCGTCCGGCCGGCGTCTCAGGGCGGACAGCGCCTTGAACCGCGCGATCGCCAGGAGCCACGTCGAGACCGCGGACCGCCCCTCGAACCGACCAGCCTGGCGCCAAACGTCCAGGAACACCTCGCTGATCAGGTCCTCCGCGGTTGTCGGATCGCCGACGAGGCGTAGCACGAACCGGTACACGCGCACCTGATGCCGGGCGAACAGCACCTGCATCGCGAGCCGGTCGCCTTGCGCGATGCGTCCAATCAGGACGTCGTCCGATGTGGCCTGGTTCACGCCCAACGGTCGGCTCATGGAGTTAGTCGCGGGAGACGCAGGACAGGTTCAAATGCCGGTGCGGCGCCCGTGAAGTGGAGTTCCCGCCCAAGTTCCACTCCCGTAGCAGCCTGTCGGGCCTGACCTTGCAGGTTGGCAGGACCGGCGCGGAGGCCCGCCCCGGTCCGGGCCTAAAATGCCCTTGAAACCCTCCGATCCGCAAGCAATCCCGACACAAAGTTTAAAGTGCCGCCGATTGGGCCGCGGGTCCCCGTTCGGGGGCGGCCCCGCCCGCCCCGCCCGCCCCACCCACCCCGCCGGCCAACGCATGGCCGGCCGTCTCACGAGACGGTTGAACCGGCCGACGTATTGGGACATGTGAGCGGGGATTCCTCACGCCACGCCCGACGCGAACCTCCCCGGGGCGAACAAAGGATTGAACGATGGGTGAATTTGGCATCGGGCAACCCGTGCCTCGCGAAGAAGACCCCTATCTGGTCAGGGGGGCCGGGCGCTACGTCGACGACGTGGCGCTGGTCGGGCAGGCCCGCGGCTATGTCCTGCGCTCGCCGCATTCGCACGCGCGCATCCGCGCGATCGACACCGGACGGGCACGGGAGTTGCCGGGGGTTCTGGCGATCCTCACCGGAAGGGACCCGGAGGTGCTGGCGCTCGGCACCCAGTCGCCGCGCCAGGCTCGCAAGCATCCGGACGGCAGCCCGGCCGCCGGCTCGCCGCAGTTCGTGCTGGCGCGCGACGAGGTGCGCTACATCGGCGATCCGGTCGCCTTCGTGGTGGCGGAGACGCTCGAACAGGCGAAGGACGCCGCCGAGGCGATCGAGGTCGATTACGAGTCCCTTCCGGCGGTCGTCCTGATCGAGGAGGCGCTCGCTCCCGACGCGCCCGTCGTTTCGGACAGGAATCCGGGCAATTGCGCCTTCCTGCACGAGCGCGGCGACCGCGCGGCGACGGAGGCGGCCTTCGCCAGGGCCGCGCACGTCGTGCGGCACCGGATGGTGATCAGCCGGCTGACCGCGAACCCGATGGAGCCGCGCGGCTGTCTCGCCGAGTACGACCCGCGCGAGGACCGCTACACGGTGCGCTGCACCGTCCAGGGACCGCACACGACACGGCGCGTCCTGGCCGAGGAGATCTTCAGGCTGCCGGAGACACGATTCCGCGTCGTCGCGGAGAACGTCGGCGGCGGGTTCGGCATGAAGGGCGCGTTCTACGCCGAATACGCCTTGTGCGCGCTGGCCGCGCGGGTCGTGGGACGGCCGGTCAAATGGATCGCCGAGCGCAGCGAAGGGTTCCTCGCCGACGAGCACTGCCGCGACAATGTCACCGACGCGGAACTGGCGCTCGACCGCGACGGGCGCTTTCTCGGCCTGCGGGTGCGCACGTTCGCCAACCTCGGCGCCTACTACAATTCCGATCGCAGCGCCGGGCCGCCGACCAACAACATCGGCGTGCTCGCCGGGACCTACGTGATCCCGGCGATCCACGTTGAAGTGACCGGCGTGCTCACCCACACGATGCTCACCGGCGCCTACCGGGGCGCGGGACGGCCGGAAGCCGCCTACGTCATCGAGACGCTGGTCGATGTCGCGGCGCGCGAGCTCGGCATCGATCCGGCGGAGCTGCGCCGGCGCAACACGATTCCAGTGTCGGCGATGCCCTATCGCACGGCGCTCGTCTACACCTACGACTGCGGCGACTTCCTCAAGAACCTGGAGGATTGCCTCAAGCGGGCGGACTACGCCGGCGTCGAGGCGCGCCGCAAGGAGGCAGCGCGGCGCGGCCAGCTGCTCGGAGTCGGTGTCTCCAACACGATCGAGGCCTCGAACGCCGGCCGCATCGAGCACGCGGAAATCCGCTTCGACCCCACCGGCACCCTCACTCTCCTGGTCGGCACGCACGACCACGGGCAGGGCCACGCGACGAGTTTCCGCCAGATCATCGCCAGCAAGCTCGGGGTCGATCCCTCGGCCGTCAAGTTCGTCTACGGCGACACCGACCAGACGATGATCGGCACCGGCACCTTCGGCTCGCGCTCGACGGTTTCGGCCGGCACGGCGCTGCTGATCGCCGCGCAGAAGATCATCGCCAAGGGCACGCGGATCGCGGCGCATCTGCTCGAATCCGGCGAGCACGACATCGTGTTCGAGAACGGACGCTTCGTCGTCGCCGGCACCGACAGGTCGATCGGCGTGCAGCAGGTGGCGCGCGCGGCGTTCCAGCCGCAGCGGCTTCCCGAGGGCGTCGAGCCGGGCTTCTACGAGACCGGGACGTTCGACGGCGGCACGTACACCTTCCCGAACGGCTGCCACGTCAGCGAGGTCGAGATTGACGAGGAGACCGGCGTCGTCAGGCTCGTGCGCTACACCGCGGTCGACGACGTCGGCAACATCATCAATCCGCTGCTGGTCGAAGGCCAGCTGCACGGCGGCATCGCGCAGGGCGTCGGCCAGGCACTCATGGAGCGCATCGCCTACGATTCCTCCGGCCAGCTCGTGTCCGGCTCGTTCATGGACTACGCGATGCCGCGCGCGTCCGACTTCTGCCATTTCGAGCTCGGCGAGAACGTGGTGCCGACGCTCACCAATCCGCTCGGCGTGAAGGGCGCGGGCGAATCCGGCACGGTCGGCTCGCTCTCCTCGGTGATGAACGCCATCAACGATGCGCTGGCGCGGATCGGGGCGCCCTACGTGCAGATGCCGGCCACTTCCGAGAAGGTCTGGCGCGCGATCCGCGCGGCGCGGGGCGGCTGACCCCGCGGATGGGTGTCACTCCGCGGCGCGGCGCCGCCTGGCGCCGGTCGCCTGCTCGAGCAGGGCGATGAGCCCGCGCATGAGCTCGATGGGCCGCGGCGGGCAGCCCGGGATCGTGAGATCGACGGGGACGACCTGCTCGACCGAGCCGACCACCGCGTAGCTTCCGGCGAACACGCCGCAGCCCGCGCCGCAGTCGCCGACCGCCACCACCCATTTCGGAGCCGGCGTCGCCGCATAGGTGCGCTCCAGCGCGACCTTCATGTTGTGCGTCACCGGGCCGGTGACCAGCAGGACATCGGCGTGGCGCGGCGAGGCGACGAACTTCATGCCGAAACGCTCGATGTCGTAGACCGCGTTGTTGAGCGCATGGATCTCGAGCTCGCACCCGTTGCACGAACCGGCGTCGACCTCGCGAAGGGTGAGCGAGCGGCCGACCAGGCGCCGGGCGCGCTGTTCGAGGGCGCGGCCGACCTCTTCGAGCGCGGCGTCGGTCGGGCTCGGACGCGCCATCGTCACC
>CAZIGW010000286.1:0-25872 GCA_964538565.1 uncultured Hyphomicrobiales bacterium
TATTCGGGGCTGGCGATGAAGACGCCGCGGTGCAGCGCCATCAGTCGCTTGAGCCTGACGGCGTTGTCCGGCGGACCCGACTTCCCCTCCTGATCGGCGTCGAAGATCGGCAGCGGGTAGTCGCTGAGCGAGATGCGTGTCACGTCGGCATCGAGCAGCGTCAGCTCCTTGGCGGCGAGCGCGGCGAGGCGCGCGTTGAACGAGCCCGTGCGGACCGATCCGGCGAAGACCAGGATTTTCGGCGCGGGCATCGCGGGCTCCTCGGGCGGGGCGTCAGCCCCTGCGGTAGACCCAGACCCGAGCCGGAGGCAGATTGAGCCAGATGCGTTCCGAGGCTTCCGCGATCACGCCGGCGAAGGCGCGCGGAATGGGCGAGGCAACCGCATAGGTGAATTGAATGAAGGGCGCGCCGGGCCACAGCAGGTTGAAGGCTTCGTTGATGAGGCGCAGGCGCGTGCGCAACGGCTTGGTGACGAGCGGCAGGCTGGAGACGACGGCCGCCGCCGGCTGGCGCACCAAAGCGCCGAGCAGCGTCTTCAGCCGGTAGGCGTCGCCCTGCACGACGGTCGCCGCCGGGTAGCGCGAACGCAAGATCCGGCAGAACGTCGGATTGAATTCGACCAGAACGAGGCGGGCGGCGTCGATGCCGTGCTGGACCAGCGCCTCCGTCACCGGCCCGGTGCCCGGCCCGAGCTCGATGATGGGGCCGGCGACGTCGGGATCGACGTAGCGCGCCATCGTGCGCGCCAGAACCTTGCCGGACGGCATCACCGCGCCCGTGGCCAATGGCTTTTCCAACCACGAACGGATGAAGCGCACCTCGTCGTCGAGGCGCAGCGACTTCTTGGCGATGCTCAGTGTCGAGTGCGGCGGCATCTTGGCTTCTTACGCGAACGCTTCGAAGGGACGCTTCGACCGAACGACCGGAACCTGAACTCCAACCCGGAACTGACCGGTATAGGGCCTTTGCGCGGGGGTCAAGCCGTGTTCAGGAGGAACTTGCGCGGCTGCCGAGCCCGTCGAAAAAGTCCTTGACCTTGCCAAAGAAGCCGGCGGACTCCGGATGCGTGTCCTTCGAGGACAGGCTCTCGAATTCCATCAGCAGCTCTCTCTGCCGCTTGGTGAGCTTCTGCGGCGTCTCGACCACGACCTGGACGTACATGTCGCCCGTCTGTTTCGAGCGCAGCACCGGCATCCCCTTGCCCTGCAGACGGAAACGCCGGCCGGATTGCGTGCCTTCGGGAATCTTCACCCGCGTCTTGCTGCCGTCGATCACCGGGACTTCGAAGTCGCCCCCGAGCGCGGCCGTCACCATCGAGATGGGAACGCGGCAGTGCAGGTCGGCGCCGTCGCGCTGGAAGAACGGATGGGAGGCGATCGAGAGGAAAATGTAGAGATCGCCCGCGGGGCCGCCGCGAACCCCGGCTTCGCCCTCGCCAGCGAGGCGGATCCGCGTGCCGTCCTCGACTCCGGCCGGAATATTCACCGACAGCGTGCGCTCGCGCGTGACCCGGCCGGACCCGGAGCAGGCCGGGCACGGATCGTCGATCACCTGGCCGCGTCCCTGGCAGCTGATGCACGTGCGCTCGAGCGTGAAGAAGCCCTGTGCATGACGCACGCGGCCGATGCCGCCGCAGCTCGGACAGGTCTTCGGCTTGGTGCCGGCCTTGGCGCCGCTGCCCGAGCAGATTTCGCTCGTGACCGACGTCGGCAGCCGCACCTGCGCGGTCTTGCCGTGGAACGCCTCCTCGAGCGTGATCTCCATGTTGTAGCGGAGATCCGCGCCGCGTTCGCGCCCGGAGCCGCGGCCGCGCCGCGTGCCGCCCATGCCGAAAAGGTCGTCGAAAATGTCCGCGAAGGTGGAGGCGAAATCCGCCCCGAACCCGTGCGCGGCCCCGCCGCCGCCCATGCCGGCCTCGAAGGCGGCATGGCCGAAACGGTCGTAGGCGGCGCGCTTGTCCGGATCCTTGAGGATCTCGTAGGCCTCATTGACCTCCTTGAAGCGATGCTCGCACTCGTTGTCACCCGGATTGCGGTCCGGGTGATACTTCATGGCGAGCTTGCGGAAGGCAGCCTTGATGTCGGCGTCGCTCGCGCCGCGCTGGACACCGAGCACCTCGTAATAGTCGCGTTTGGCCATGCGGTCGCTCATCCCCCTCAGTGCCGACCGATCGCCTGGATTGTCGCGCGATGCCGCCCGGAATGATAGCGGACCGGCATGCACGAAAATACACCCCCGGGACAAGCCCGGGGGCCGCTATTGCTCGTCAGCGCGGCTCGCATGGCACGGCGCTGGCCGCGATCAGGCGGATTTCTTGTTCTTCTTGTCGTCATCGACCTCCGTGAACTCGGCGTCGACGACATCTTCCTTCGCGCCCGAGGCGCCGGCCTCGGCGCCTCCCTCCTGCGCCTGCTTGTACATCGCCTCGCCGAGCTTCATCGAAGCCTGCGCCAGCGCGTTGGTCTTGGCGGTGATCGCCGCCGAGTCGTCGCCCTTCACCGCCTCCTTGAGGTCGGCGATGGCGTTCTCGATGGCGCGCCGCTCGGTCTCGCTGACCTTGGAGCCGTGCTCGGCGAGCGCCTTCTCGGTCGCGTGGATGAGCGCCTCGGCATGGTTCTTCGCCTCGACCGCCGCCTTTCGCTTCTTGTCCTCCTCGGCGTGCGCCTCCGCATCCTTCACCATGCGCTCGATATCGGCCTCGCTGAGGCCGCCCGAGGCCTGGATGCGGATCTGCTGCTCCTTGCCGGTCGCCTTGTCCCGCGCGTGCACGTTGACGATGCCGTTCGCGTCGATGTCGAAGGTGACCTCGATCTGCGGGACGCCGCGCGGCGCCGGCGGAATGCCGACGAGATCGAACTGGCCGAGCAACTTGTTGTCGGCCGCCATCTCGCGCTCGCCCTGGAACACGCGGATCGTCACCGCGTTCTGATTGTCCTCGGCGGTCGAGAACACCTGCGACTTCTTGGTCGGAATGGTGGTGTTGCGGTCGATGATGCGGGTGAACACACCGCCCAGCGTCTCGATGCCGAGCGAAAGCGGCGTGACGTCGAGCAGCAGCACGTCCTTGACGTCGCCCTGCAGCACGCCGGCCTGGATCGCCGCGCCGATCGCCACCACCTCGTCGGGGTTGACGCCCTTGTGCGGCTCCTTGCCGAAGAACTGCTTCACCACCTCCTGGACCTTCGGCATGCGCGTCATGCCGCCGACCAGCACCACCTCGTTGATCTCGCCGGCGGAGACGCCCGCGTCCTTGAGCGCGAGCCGGCACGGCTCGACCGTCTTCTGGATCAGGTCGTCTACCAGCGCCTCGAACTTGGCGCGGGTGAGCTTGAGGGTGAGATGCTTCGGACCGGTCGCGTCCGCGGTGATGAACGGCAGGTTGATCTCGGTCTGCGTCGTCGAGGAGAGCTCGATCTTCGCCTTCTCGGCGGCTTCCTTGAGCCGCTGCAGCGCGAGCTTGTCCTTGCGCAGGTCGATGCCCTGCTCCTTCTGGAACTCGTCGGCGAGATAGTTGACGAGGCGCATGTCGAAGTCCTCGCCGCCCAGGAAGGTGTCGCCGTTGGTCGACTTCACCTCGAACACGCCGTCGCCGATCTCCAGGATCGAAATGTCGAACGTGCCGCCGCCGAGGTCGTAGACCGCGATCGTGCCGGCCGCCTTCTTGTCGAGCCCGTAGGCGAGCGCGGCGGCGGTCGGCTCGTTGATGATGCGCAGCACTTCGAGGCCGGCGATCTTGCCGGCGTCCTTCGTGGCCTGGCGCTGCGCGTCGTTGAAGTAGGCCGGAACCGTGATGACGGCCTGTTCGACCTTCTGGCCCAGATAGGCCTCGGACGTTTCCTTCATTTTCTGCAGCACGAACGCCGAGATCTGCGAGGGCGAATAGGTCTTGCCGTCCGCCTCGACCCAGGCGTCGCCGTTGCCGGCGCGCACGATCTTGTACGGGACGAGCTTCTTGTCCTTCTCGACCATGGGGTCGTCGTAGCGACGGCCGATCAGGCGCTTCACCGCGAAGAAGGTGCGCTCCGGGTTGGTGACCGCCTGGCGCTTGGCCGGCTGCCCGGTGAGCCGCTCGCCCTCGTCGGTGAACGCAACGATCGACGGCGTCGTCCGCATGCCTTCCGCGTTCTCGATGACCTTCGGCGTCGTGCCTTCCATCACGGCGACGCAGGAATTGGTGGTGCCGAGGTCGATGCCGATGACCTTGCCCATGATCTTCCCTCTCTGATGCGGCAGGTCGGCCCGGGCCTGGCGAGCGCCCGGATGAGCCGTCGGACGGGCGGTTACACCCGTGGACCACCCCTGGCCCGACCCCCTCGATTTCGCAACTTGCCGCGCCCCGGCGGCAGCTAGGTTCCATATAGGAGGGCGACAACCACCCGCAAGTCAGCCCGCCGCGAATTTGCCAGCATTCCGCACCATGGGCCGTGGCGCGAATGTCCCAGCCCTTTGTGGCTTTCCTCGGCCCGTCGATCCGTTCCTTCGCGAAACCCGAGGCGCGCCGAAGACGCTTGTCGGAAGCGAACCGTTAACCGCGAGAGAATTGGCGGGCCGGCCGCCTCAGGCCGCTGCGAGGTTGCGGCCCGCGCGCCGGCGATCCAAGTGTCGGCGATCCAAGTGTTGACGAATTCTCGGCCGATGAGAGGGTCGCGGTGGGGGACCTCCGGGCAGGCGATCCGGCGAGACCGACGGCCATCGCCTGGAGAGACACCGGCACCGACGGGGGGCGAGCCCATGGACGCCGCCATGGCGCAGAAGCACGGGCTGCATATTCACCCAGGCTATCTCTCGCGCGACGCGCAGGTGGAACTTCTCGCCGCCATCCGCGCGGTGATCCGCCAGGCGCCGTTGTTCGTCCCTCGCATGCCGCGCACCGGCAAGCCCTTTTCCGTGCGCATGACCAACTGCGGCCCGCTCGGCTGGGTTTCCGACCAACGCGGTTATCGCTATCAGGCGACCCATCCGCAGACGGGCGAACCCTGGCCGCCGATGCCGCCGTCGGTGCTCAAGGCCTGGCAGGATCTCGCCGGCTGCGAGGCCCCGCCCGAGGCGTGTCTCGTCAACGTCTATGCGCCGGACGCCCGCATGGGGCTGCACCAGGATCGCGACGAGGACGATTTCGCGGCGCCGGTCGTGTCGCTCTCGCTCGGCGACACCTGTCTGTTCCGCGTCGGCGGCACCCGGCGCAACGATGCGACGCGCTCCTTCCGTCTCGCCTCCGGCGATGCGCTCGTGCTCGGCGGGGACATGCGGCTTGCCTTTCACGGCGTGGACCGCATTATCGCCGGCACGTCGACGCTGTTGCCCGAAGGGGGACGGATCAATCTGACGCTGCGTCGCGTGCACGCGCTCGGCCTGCATGCCAACGACCCTCGAATCCGCAAGGTGGGATGAAGGATGGCTCGCGCATCGAACTCGGCGTTCGCTCGCACACTCCTCGCGTGCATGCTGGGCGCGCTGTGCCTCGCCTCCGCCCAGGCGGCCGAGCCGGTGTTCCCGCCCGGATCGCGCATCGGACTGACGCCGCCGGCCGGTTTCCTGCCGAGCGCGCATTTCCACGGTTTCGAGAACCCGGACCGGAACGCCTCGATCCTCACGCTCGAAATGCCGGCCGGCGCCTATGCGGCGATCGAAAAGGCGATGACGGCCGCCGCGCTCAAGAAGCAGGGGGTCACGGTCGAGAGGCGGGAAACGCTCCCGCTCAAGGCCGGCAAGGGGCTGCTGATCGTGGGCCGCCAGGAAGCGGACGGCACGCGCCTGCGCAAGTGGATCCTGATCGCATCGGCCTCCGACACGACCGCGATGCTGACGGTCCAGATTCCTGAGGACTCCAAGACGGCCTATCCGGATTCCGCGATTCGCGCGGCGCTCGCAAGCCTCACCATCCGCGCGGTGGTTCCGCTCGACGAGCAGATCGGGCTGCTGCCGTTCAAGATGGACGACCTCGCTGGGCTGCGCCCGTTTCGCGTCGTGCGCTCGAGCGCGGTGTTCCTGACCAAGGGACCCAACGACACGACCGAACCGGCCGAACAGCCGCTGCTGATGATCTCGGTGTCCTCCGGGGGTCCCGAGAGGCCGGGCGACCGCAACGAATTTGCCAGGGAACTGCTGTCCGGACTCTCGGGATTCCGCGACCTGCACGTCGTCGGCACCGACCTGCTGCGGCTCAATGCGATGCAGACGCACGAGATCATGGCGGAAGCCAAGGACTACCGCAGCGGCACCGACCTCAAGCTGGTGCAATGGCTACGTTTCGGCAGCGGCGGATTCGTGCGCCTCGTCGGCGTGGCGAGCGCGCGGGCCTGGCCCGATGCGTTCCCGCGCTTTCGTGCGGTGCGCGACGGGGTCACGCCGCGCTGAACGCCTCGGCGATCGACCGGATCAGGTGGAGGCGGACGGGTTGTCGTTCGCCGGCTGCTCGGCGCCCGGTTTCGGACCGCCCTTGGCGACGCCGACAAGGGCTGGACGCAGGACGCGCTCGCCGATCTTGTATCCCGGCTGCACCACCTGCACCACGGTGCCGGCCGTCCGCTCGGGGTCGGGCACTTCGAACATCGCCTGGTGCAGATGCGGATCGAACTTCTCGCCCTGCGGGTCGATCTTGGTGATGCCGTGCTTCTCGAGGCTCTTGAGCAGCTCACGCTCGGTCAGGTCGACCCCTTCGATCAGGGCCTTCACCTGCGCGTCGGCGCTCTCGCGCATCTCGGGTCCGACGGCCTCGAGCGCGCGCCGCATGTTGTCGGCGACGCCGACCACGTCGCGCGCGAACGCCGCGATGCCGTAGACGCGCGCATCGGCGACTTCCCGCTCGGTGCGCCGCCGCAGGTTTTCCATCTCGGCGAGCGTGCGCAGCAGCTTGTCCTTCAACTCGGCGACCTCCTGCGTCAGGGCCGGCACGGGATCGCCCGCCGCTTCCGGAGCCGGCGCGGCCGCCTCGGTCGCGTTTCGAAGGGACTCGTCCTCGGCAGGCTCGCACTGCGGCCCGCGGGTCGTCGTATCCGTCATCGATTCGTTTCCCGGTTCCATCGTCAAATTGATCCGCATATCGAGACTCGCGGCGAAAAAATCAAGCCGCGAGTACCGCCGAAGCCGATGGGGTGTCTGACTAAACGGATGGGCCCGCCGGCCGGTTTCATGTCGGCCCGGCGAGAATTCGGCTGATCACCTTGGCGGTATAATCGACCATCGGGATGACCCGCGCGTAGTTGAGCCGCGTCGGTCCGATGACACCGATCACGCCGACGATGCGGCCGGAGCCGTCGCGGTAGGGCGAGACGATGGTCGAGGAGCCGGAGAGCGAGAAGAGCTTGTTCTCCGAGCCGATGAAGATGCGCACGCCCTCGGCGCGCTCCGCGCGCCCGAGCAGGTCGATCACCTCGCGCTTGGTTTCGAGGTCGTCGAACAGGTGGCGCACGCGTTCGAGGTCTTCCAGGACCTTGAGATCGTCGAGCAGATTGGCGTGGCCGCGGACGATGAGCTTGCGTTCCTCGCTTTCGCCGCCCGACCAGCTGGCAAGGCCTGCGGCGACGATTTTCTGCGTCAGCTGGTCGAGCTCGGCGCGCCCCGCCTCGATCGCCTTTTCGAGCTCGGCCCGGGCCTCCGGAAGGGTCTTGCCGCGCAGGTGTGCGTTGAGAAAATTCGAGGCCTCGGTGAGCGCCGACGTCGGCAGCCCGATCGGCACGTTCAGAATCCGGTTCTCGACCTGCCCGTCCTCCGCCACCAGCACCACCAGGGCGCGCTCCGGTTCGAGGCGCACGAACTCGATGTGCTTCAGCCGGAGATTGGACTTGGCCGCCAGCACCACGCCGGCCGAGTGCGTGAGGCCCGACAACAGGCTCGATGCCTCCGTGAGGACGTTCTCGACGGACTTGCCGGCGGCGGCCACCTGCCCTTCGATCGAGCGGCGATCGTCCTCGGCAAGGTCGCCGATCTGCATCAGCGCGTCGACGAAGAAGCGCAGGCCCAATTCCGTCGGCAGGCGTCCGGCCGAGGTGTGCGGTGCGTATACCAGTCCGAGCTGCTCGAGATCCTGCATGACGTTGCGCACCGAGGCCGGCGACAGCGTCATGGGAATGATGCGCGAGATGTTGCGCGAGCCGACCGGCTCGCCGGTCGCCAGGTAGCTTTCCACAATGTGCCGGAAGATCTCGCGCGAGCGCTCGTTGAGCTGGGCGAGACCGATCGGGCTGGTACCGATTGGGACGTCTTGGGACACGGGTCGCGTCGATCCCCCTCAACACAGAACCGCCAACAGAATTGTCCATCGGGGGGCCGAAGTTCAAGCCGGGGACTTGTCGGGCCTCCGTCCCCCACCTAAAAGCTCAATCCGGCCGCCGCATCCGGCGGCCCCAGCGGGGAGTTTCATCATGCGTCCGAGCCGCCGTCAGCCCGACGAATTGCGCGCGGTTTCGCTCGAACGCGCCGTCGTGAAATACGCGGAAGGCTCCTGCTTCGTGAAATTCGGCGACACCCAGGTCCTGGTGACGGCCACGCTCGAGGAGAAGCTGCCGCCCTGGCTCAAGGGTCAGGCGCGCGGCTGGATCACGGCAGAGTACGGGATGCTGCCACGTGCGACGCTCGAGCGCACGCGGCGCGAGGCCTCCAGCGGACGGCAGAGCGGCCGCACCGTCGAGATCCAGCGCCTCATCGGGCGCAGCCTGCGCGCGGTGGTCGACCTCGAAGCGCTCGGCGAGCGTCAGATCACGATCGACTGCGACGTCATCCAGGCCGACGGCGGGACGCGAACCGCAGCCATCACCGGCGCCTGGGTGGCGCTGCACGACTGCCTCGCGTGGATGAAGAAGCGCGAAATGATCCTCGGCGAACCGCTGCGCGACCACGTCGCGGCGGTGTCGTGCGGCATCTACAACAATGCGCTGGTGCTTGACCTCGACTACGCAGAGGATTCCGAGGCGGAGACCGACGCCAATTTCGTCATGACGGGCAGCGGCCGCATCGTCGAGGTGCAGGGTACGGCAGAGAAGACGCCGTTCACCGAAGAACAGTTCCTGGCGTTGCTGGCGCTCGCCCGCAAGGGCGTCGTCAAGCTCGTCGACCTGCAGAAGATGGTGGTGATGTGAGGCGCGCGACTCCCCCGGAAGACGCCCGCGACGGCGCCGGCGGACGCATCAGGCATCGCCAGATCGCCGGCCGCCTGGTGATCGCCACGCACAATCCCGGCAAGCTGCGCGAGATGCGCGAACTCCTGGCGCCCTACGGGGTCGCGGCGGTCTCGGCGGGCGAACTGGGGCTTGCGGAACCCGAAGAGACCGGCGCGAGCTTTCGCGACAACGCTCGCATCAAGGCGGTGGCGGCGGCGCAGGCGAGCCGGCTTGCGGCCTTTTCCGACGACTCGGGCCTGGTGGTGAGCGCGCTCGACGGCGCGCCCGGCATCCATTCGGCGCGCTGGGCCGGCCCAGAGAAGGATTTCCTCGGCGCCATGCGGCGCATCGAGGCGATGCTCGTCGAGCGCGGCGCGACGATGCCCGACCGGCGCGCGGCGCATTTCATCTCGGCCCTGTGCGTCGCCTGGCCGGACGGACACGTCGAGGCGTTCGAGGGGCGGGTGGACGGAACGCTGGTGTGGCCGCCGCGCGGGACCCAGGGCTTCGGCTATGATCCGATGTTTCTGCCCGACGGGTTTTCCCGTACGTTCGGGGAGATGTCTTCCGAGGAGAAGCACGGACTGCCGCCGCGCGGGCGCGGCCTGTCGCATCGTGCGCGCGCGTTTCGCGCGCTTGCGGAGGCTTGTCTTGGCGAGCGCTGAGAACCGCGGCGAAGCGGCGATCCAGCGCGCGCCGGCGCCCTTCGGTGTGTACGTGCACTGGCCGTTCTGCCTGTCGAAGTGCCCCTACTGCGACTTCAACAGCCACGTCCGCCATGCGGGCATCGACGAGGCGCGTTTCGTGCGCGCATTCTCGACCGAAATTTTCGCGATCGCCGAACGGGCGCCGGGACGCACGGTCTCGAGCGTTTTTTTCGGCGGCGGCACCCCCTCGCTGATGGCGCCGCAGACGGTCGAGGCCATTCTCGACGCAATCGCGCGGCACTGGACGCTCGCGCCCGACGCGGAGATCACGCTCGAAGCCAATCCGACGAGCGTCGAGGCGACGCGCTTCCGCGGATTCCGCAGCGCCGGAGTCAATCGCGTCTCGCTCGGCGTGCAGGCGCTCGACGATCGCGTGCTGCGCGAGCTCGGTCGCCTGCATTCGGCGCGGGAAGCCCTCGACGCGGTGGCGATCGCCCGCTCGGTGTTCGATCGCTATTCCTTCGACCTCATCTATGCGCGGCCCGGACAGTCACCGCACGAGTGGCGCGAGGAGCTGCGCGCCGCCATCGCGGAAGCGGCCGACCATCTCTCGCTCTACCAGCTCACCATCGAGCCCGAGACGCCGTTCGCCGTCTTGCATGCCGCCGGCAAGCTGCGCTTACCCGATCCCGACGCGGCGCGCGCGCTCTACGACACGACCCAGGAGGTCTGCTCCGCCGCCGGGCTCCCGGCGTATGAAATCTCCAATCACGCGCGTCCCGGTGCCGAGTGCCGCCACAATCTTCTCTACTGGCGCTATGGCGAATACGCCGGGATCGGTCCGGGCGCGCACGGCCGCATCGAGGTCGACGGCGCGCGCCGCGCAACGGCGACCGAGCCGCGTCCGGAGTCGTGGTTGATGCGCGTCGAAAGCGTCGGGCACGGCCTGACGGTCGACGAGCCGCTCACCCGCGCGGAGCAGGCCGACGAATTCCTCCTGATGGGACTGCGGCTCGCCGAGGGAATCGATCCGGCGCGCTATGCCGCGCTCGCGGGCCGGCCGCTCGACGCTGCGCGCATCGCCTCGCTCGGCTCGCACGGCTTCGTCGAGACGACGACGCGGGGGCGCCTGCGCGTCACGTCCTCGGGCTTTCCGGTGCTCGACGCGGTGGTCGCCGATCTCGCCGCCTGAGGCGCAGCCCCCTCAGGTGCCCGACCCGAACGTCTTGGGCGCGGGTGCAATGACCTGCGAACCGGACGGTGTGACTTTGAGGACCGCAAGCCCGCGTTCGTTGGTCCCGTCGTGGCGGAAGCGGAACACGCCGTCCACGCCGGCGAACCCGGACGGATTGGCCAGCACCTCGTCGGAGAATCGCTGCCCGCCCTGCGTCTTCACCAGCGCGGCGACGAGCGCGACCGCGTCATAGGAAAGCGTCGCGGTGCGCACCGGATCCTGGCCGTAGCGGCTGCGATAGCGGCCGGCGAACGCCTGGAAACCGACCGAATCGGGGGCGGCGTACCAGCCGCCCTGCAGCGAGGGCTCGGCCAGAACGCGCGGGTCGTCCGCCCACAGGCCGGTGCCGAGAATCTGCAGGCGCTTCAAATTGACGCCGCTCGCGGTGAGCGCCTGCACGGCCGCGATGATCCCGTCGGCGCTGTCGGGAAGGAACAGCGCGTCGGCGCGCCCGGCCGCTTCGGCGATCGCCTTGGCGGGCTCCTGCATCTTGCCCGGATCGGACCCGTAGCGTTCGAGCGCGATGATGCGGCCGCCCCTTCGGGCGACGGACTGCTTGAAGGCCGCTTCGACCACGGTGCCGTAGGCGCTGTCGGGCAGCATCGCCACGAACGAGCGCTTTCCCTGCGAGACGGCGTAGCCGACGATCCGGTCGACGTCGGATTCGGGCAGGAAGCTCAGCAGATAGACGCCGCGGGTCGCGACGTTCGAATCAGTCGAGAAGGCCACCACCGGAACGCCGCGGTTGCGCGCGATCTGCCCGACCGTGCCGACCGTGTGCGCGAACAGGGGACCCAGAATGATCTCCGCGCCCTCGTCGAGCGCCTGCTGGGCCGCCTGCTGGGCACCCTGGGTCGTGCCGCCGTCGTCCTTGAGCAGCAGCTGGATGTCGGGATTGTTGAACTCGGAGATCGCGAGCTCGGCCGCGTTCTTCATCGATTGCGCCGCGAGCCCGGCGTTGCCCGCCGCGGAGAGCGGCAGGATCAGCCCGACTTTGACGTGCCCGGTGCCGATCGTTGTCGACGCCTGCGGTGGGCCGTTCGGCTGCGCGGGCGCGTCGCCCAGCGAATCGGTGGGCAGGCCCATGCCGGAACAGGCCGCGAGCCCGAGAACGAGGCATCCGGCGGCCGCACCCAGAAGCGCGCGGCGCGTCACGGCGGAGCCGAAGTTGGCGAACCTGGTCTGCGGCACGTTCAAACCTTTCGGGTCCCTTTTCGGAGGGGCGTAACCCGGGCCCGGGCAGCGGCCTGAGGTCTCCGATCCAAATGAGGCATATCGTCGGCCAGATATTAACCTTTTGAAAACCATAGCATGCCGGGTCGCCCATGACGACCGCCCGGACCCCGGCTAAGGTGCCTTCATGGTGGACAAGAACGGACGGTCGCAAGGGACGCGGGATCTCCGTACACCGGGCTACATGCTGGCCGGCCGGGCCCTCGCCGCCCCGAAGCTGCCGGCGGGCCTGTACCTGGTGGCGACCCCGATCGGGAACCTCGCCGACATCACTTTGCGGGCGATCGAGACGCTCGCGGCGGCCGACGTGATCGCCTGCGAGGATACCCGGGTCACGCGCAGGCTGCTCGACCGCTACGCCATCACCACGCCGCTGACGCCGTACCACGACCACAACGCGGCGGCGGCACGGCCCAAGCTCCTGGCCCGCCTCGCCGCCGGCGAGGCGGTGGCGCTCGTGTCCGACGCCGGCACCCCGCTCGTGTCCGATCCCGGGTACAAGCTGGCGCGCGAAGCCGGCGCGCGCGGGCACGCGGTCGTCGCGGTGCCGGGCGCCTCCGCGGTGCTGACCGCCCTCGCGGTGTCGGGCGCGCCGACCGACCGCTTCCTGTTCGAAGGATTCCTGCCGCCGAGATCCGCCGCGCGCCGCACGCGCATTGCCGAACTCGCGCGCATACCCGCCACGCTGGTGCTGTTCGAGTCCGGACCGCGGATCGAGGCGACGCTCGCCGATCTCGCCGGCATTCTCGGCGTGCGCGACGCGGCGATTTGCCGCGAACTCACCAAGCTGCACGAGGAGATCCGGCGCGGCGACCTCGTCACCCTCGCGGCCGAGGCCGCCGAACGCGAGAAGCGCGGCGAGTTCGTTCTGGTGATCGGTCCGCCGCGCGCCGACGAACACCCGGTCACGGATCTCGACGACCTGCTGCTGCGCGCGCTCGAGCGCGGCTCGGTCAAGGACGCGGTCGCGCAGGTCGCCGATGCGACCGGCCGGCCGAAGCGCGAGATCTACCAGCGCGCGCTGGCGCTGACCCAGGGGCGCGACGATGCCGCGGCCGGTTGATCCGCGCGCCGGCGCCGCCGGCAAGGCGCGCATCGACGGCCGACGGCAGGCGGCCTTTCGTCTCGGCCTCTCGGCCGAGGGCCGGGCCTGCGCCTTCCTGCTGGCCAAGGGCTACCGGATCGTGGCGCGGCGCTGGAAAACCCCGGTCGGCGAGATCGACGTCGTGGCGCGCCGGCGCAACGTTCTGGTGTTCGTCGAGGTCAAGGCGCGCGAGCGGCTCGACGACGCGGCGGAGGCCGTCACCGAGCGCCAGAGGCGCCGCATCGTCGCCGCCGCGCAGGCGTGGCTTGCCGCCCATCCGCAGGACGTCCTCCGCGACATCCGCTTCGACGCCGTGCTGGTCGCGCCGCGGCGGCTGCCCCGGCACCTCGTCGCCGCGTTCGACGCGACCGAGTGAACGCGCGCGCCGGGGCGGCGCCGGCGCACGCTTCGATCTCGTCGAATCCAAACGTGCTGCAGATTCCGGATTTGCTATCGCCTGCGGCGAACCGATACCCGATTCGCTCGCAAACGCTCTACGCGGCGCGCAGCCGGTTGAAGAAGCTGTGCACCTCGGTGCGAATGCGGCCCGCGATGCCGTTGAGGTCGTCGGCCACGGATTTCACCGCCGTCGCCTCCGCGCGCGTCGCGTCCGTCGCGGTGCCGACCTGGCGGACTTTGGCCGCGGTCTCGCCCGTGCGCTCGGAGGCGACCTCCGCGCTGCGGGCGATCTCGCGCGTCGCCGTTCCCTGCTCGGTGACGGCGGCGGCGATCCTCGAGGTGATGTCTCCGACCTCGCGGATGGTCTGCTGGATTCGTCCGATTGCCTCGACGGAACGCTGCGTCGCCTGCTGCATTTCGCTGATCTGAACCGTGATCTCGTCGGTCGCCTTGGCGGTCTGCCCGGCGAGCGCCTTGACCTCGTTGGCGACGACCGCGAACCCGCGGCCTGCTTCGCCCGCGCGCGCCGCCTCGATCGTGGCGTTGAGCGCGAGCAGGTTGGTCTGCTCGGCGATCGCGGTGATCAGCTTGACCACGTCGCCGATGCGGCGCGCGGCGTCGTCGAGCGCGCGGATCTCGCCGTTGGTGCGGTCCGCCTCCTCGACGGCCTTCCCGGCGATCGCATTCGATTGCGCCACCTGCCGGTCGATCTCCTGCACGGAGCTCGAGAGCTGCTCGGTCGCGGACGCGATGTCACGCACGTTGTCGGAGGCCTCGGCCGAGGCGGAGGCCGCGCCGGCGGTGCGCGAGGCCGCCTGGTCGGCCGCCGTCGCGAGCTCGGACGCGGCGGTCAGCATCTGTCCCGAGATGCGCGAGAGGTCGGCAATCATCGCTTCCATCTCGCCGCCAAACCGGTCGATTTCGGAGGTGACCTGCTCCTGCCGCTCGGTGCGGGTGCTGGCCTCGGCGACGACGGTGCGATTGAGTTCGGCGTTGCGGCGCATCGCTTCCTGGAAGATGCCGATCGAGCGCGCAAGGGCGCCGATCTCGTCCTGGCGGGCGCTGTGCGGAACCGTGACGTCGGCGGCGCCGGCGGCGACCGCCTCGGTCACCCGGGTGATCTGCGACAGCGGACGGGCGACGGCGCGCCAGATGATGACGACGCCGAGCGCGACCAGCAGGATGGCGGCGATGCCGAGAATCGTCAGGACCCAGGCGGTGGCGCGCACGCTTTCGTTGAGTTCCGCGTAGATGCGGCGCGAACGCTCGTTGTAGAGCTTGGCAAGGGCCTCGAGGTCCTTGTTGAGCGCGGTTCGCACCGACCGGTTGGCGTCGTTGTCGCCATACTCGCGCCCGGCGGCCGGGCTGACCTCGGTGCCGAGGCGCACGAGCTCGCGGCGGAAGTCCTGGAACTGGGCGATGCGCTTGGCGAAGGCCGAGAACTGCTCGGCATCGTCGCTGCGCAGCACGCGCTGCCAATCCTTGACCACGTCGCCGATGCGGTCGTTCTGCTTGAGCAGCAGCGCGCCGAATTTCTTCGCGGTCGGGATGTCGGGCGACATGTAGATGCCGCGCGATTCCATCACGACAGCGTAGATCAGGCCATTGACGCGCTCGACGTTCTGGGAGCCGATGAAGGCCGATTCGAACTCGCTGACGAGCGCGGCGTTGTGGCGCGAATTGTAGGCGGCCAGCGCCGACAGAAGGGTGGTGACGATCGCCAGAAGGGCAAAGACGCCGTAGAGCTTGGCGGCGATCGAAAGCCTCGGCAACTTGAACATCCAGGGCCTCTTCCGGCGGGCGGGGCGACTGGACGGCAGATTGCCGGTAAAACATTAATCTCGCGTTTTCTTCAATTTCCTAACGTTAGGTAAACCATGACACTCAATGTGGCCGTGCAAATGGATCCCATCGACCGGATCAATATCCGGGGTGATTCGACTTTCGCGCTTCTCCTGGAGGCCCAGGAGCGCGGGCACGCCTTGGCGTATTACACGCCGGATCGACTGGCCTTACACAACGGCACAGCATTCGCCCGCGTCGATCCCCTGAAAGTCCGGGACGTCGAGGGCGACCACTTCGCCCTGGGGCAGCCCCGGCGCGCCGCGCTCGGGGACTTCGACGTGATCCTGATGCGGCAGGACCCGCCGTTCGACCTCGCCTACATTACGGCGACCCACCTGCTCGAGCGGGTGCATCCCAAGACCTTCGTGGTCAACGATCCGGCTCACGTGCGCAACGCGCCGGAGAAGATGTTCGTCACCGAATTCCCCGACCTGATGCCGCCGACGCTCCTCACCCGCGACCTCGAGGAGATCAAGGCATTCCGCGCCGAGCACGGCGACATCGTGATGAAGCCGCTCTACGGCGCCGGCGGCGCCGCGGTGTTCCGGCTCTCGCGCGAGGACCTCAACTTCGGATCGCTCTACGACCTGTTCGCCGCGACCTTCCGCGAGCCGTGGGTGGTGCAGAAATATCTGCCCGGCGTGAAGCAGGGCGACAAGCGCATCATCCTGGTGGACGGCGAGGTGGCGGGTGCCGTCAACCGCGTTCCGCAGGCCGACGACCTGCGCTCCAACATGGTGCGGGGCGGCGCCGCGCAGGCGACCGAGCTCACCCCGCGCGAGCGCGAGATCTGCGAGCGGATCGGCCCCGCGCTGCGGGTGCGCGGCCTGCTCTTCACCGGGATCGACGTGATCGACGGATGGCTGACCGAGATCAACGTCACCTCGCCGACCGGGATTCGCGCCATCAAGCGATTCGGCGGTCCGGACATCGCGAAGCTCATCTGGGACAGGATCGAGGCGAAGCTCGGCCGGAGCTGACGCTCGAAGCGCTTCGGAAACGGGTGGCGGCGCCCGCCGGACAAAGAACGGTGCGGCCGCCGGCCTCGGCCGGGAAATCCCGACCGAGCGGCTGCTGCAGGACATCCGCGACCAGAACCTGTTCCGAGGAAGGCGATATGGCTCGCGGCGCAATCCGAAATGGAACTTCGAACAGGCGGCTTGCCGCCGGCCCCGGCTACTTGCCGACGATCGCGAGCGCGTCCTTGCGCACGCTCTGGTCGACGAACTTCGCGGTCTCGCCGGTCTTCTGCAGAACGCCGGTCTTCACGAACAGATTCTGCATCCAGTCGATCTTCTCGACCGGGATCTCCATCGCCGGATCGATCTGCTTCTCCTTGATCGCCTGGTCGAAGATGAACTCGGCGCGCGGATCGTCTGCCTTGGCGCCGGTGAGCTCGTGCGCGAGCTTGACGGCCTCGGCGCGGTGCGTCGACGCATAGCGGTAGGCTTCCATCTCGGCCGCCACGAACTGGACGAGGTCGGCCCGGTGCTCCGAGAGCACCTTGCCGGTCGTCGTGACGCACAGCCGGATGAAGTTGGGGACGATGGCGTGTCCCTGCACCAGCACCTTGAAGCCGGCCGGCGCGATGGCGCCGAACTCGTTCGACACGACGGCGGCGTCGGCGACGCCCGCGAGCATCGCCTTGTAGCGGTCGAGGTCGGCGCCCAGGTTGGCGAATTTCACCTCGGAGGCCGGGATCTTGTAGTTGTCGAGCAGCGCGCGCGCGAGCTGGTCGGGCAGCGAGCCGGGCGAGGAGGCGGCGATCGTCCGGCCCTTGAGCTCCTGCGGGGTCTTGATGTCCGCCTTCGCCATCACGACCTGCGGCAGTCCGGGCCAGGTGCAGCCGAGGATCTTGACGTCGGCGCCGCGCGCCCCGGCGATGATCGCCTCGGCGGCGCCCATCTCCACGGTCTCGAGCTCGCCGGCGAGCAGCGCCTTCATCACGGTCGAGCCGTTCTTCATCTGCGTGGTCTGCAGCTTCAGTCCGTGCTTCTCGGCGAATCCGCCGCGATCGACCATCAGGATGAAGCCGGAATCGCTCTTGGCCTCGAGCACGCCGTGCCGCCACGGCTTGAGCTCCGCCGCCCCGGCGGAGGCCGCCAGCGCGCACACGGACCAGAAGGCCAGGGCCGCGGGCCCGAGCCGCTTGAAAGTCGATTGCATTCCTCTCTCCTTGAAAACGTCGCCTCCGGGCCCTGATCGGCTTGATCCAATCCCGGCCGGTCGGTTCGACTTGTTGATCTGTCTCCGCGGCGATCATGCCATGGGGCAAGGAGCGGCGGGAAGACCGCGCGGCATGGCGCGACGTCGTGACGTGCAAGGCCGGTCCGTCCTCAGCGGAGCGGCGCCGTTCTCCCATTGTTCCGGAACGCCAGCATCCCGGTCCGACGACCCGCCGCCGCCAGATGGGCAAGCAGCGGCTCGTCGTTCGGCAGGTCGTCGCGCCAGACGAGGCGGAGAGCCTTCTGCAAGGGCCGGTCGGCGAGCGCGAGCGCGCACAGCCGGCCCTCGCGAATCTCGTTCACGACCGCGCAGGACAGCACCAGCGAGGCGCCGAGGCCCGCCTCGACGGCGCGCTTGACCGCCTCGGTGCTGCCGAGCTGCATCGACAGCCGGGGCATGCCGGCGCCGGCGAAATACGCGCGCAGCAGTCGCCCGGTGCCGGTCCCTTCCTCGCCGCCGATCAGCGGCATCGCGGCGAGCTCCGAGCGCGAAACGGTGCTCCGCCCGCTCAACGGGTGACCGGGCGCCACGATCACGACCAGCGGCTCCGCGCGCCAGGGCGCGCACCGGAAGCCCTCGCGCGGCTCCCACCATTCGAGCAGGGCGGCATCGACCTCGGCGCGTTCGAGCCGGCTGACGACTTCCGGGTTGGAGGCGATGATGAGCTCCGGCTGCCGCCCGCCGCGCTCCCGAAAATCGCGCAGCAGGTCGGGCAGCAGATAGATGCCGATGTTGCTGCAGGCGCCGAGCCGCAGCGACCACTGGCGGGCGGCGCCGACCACGCGTTCCTCGAGCCGCAGCAGACCCTTCACGGATGGCAGGAGCCGCATCGCCGCCGCGGTCGGACGGCAGCCGCGCCGGTCGCGCCGGATGAGCGGGACGCCGAGCGTGTCCTCCAGCCGCTTGAGATGCTGCGAGACCGAGGACTGGGCAAGGCCGAGACGGGCGCCCGCTCGTGCGAAGCTGCCGCTCTCCAACAGGGCCAGCAACGTGTCGAGATGCTCGAGGTTCAGACGGGCGCGCGGCACGGCTCGCCTCCGACCTCGTTGACGGCGTCGCGCGGCGTGCGGCCGGCGAGCGCGTCGAGAATGTTCCGGGCGGCGCGCGCCTCGATCGCCTTGCGGGCCGTCACGGTGGCCGAGCCGATGTGCGCGCCGAACAGCGTGTTGGGATGCGCGAGCAGGGCGGGCGGTACGGCGCGCGGCCGATCGGAGCGCGAGAGGTCTTCGAGTTCGAAGGCGTCGGCCGCGTAGCCGCCGAGGCGCGAGTCGAGAAGCGCCGCGGCGACCGCCGCCTCGTCCACCAGCGAGCCGCGCGCCGGATTGACGAGCAGCGCATGCGGCTTCATCAGCGCGAGGCGGTCCGCGTTCAGCAGATGGATCGTCGACGCGTGCAGGGGCAGGCACAGCACGACGATGTCCGCCTCCGCGAGCAGCGCCTCGAGCGGGCGCCACGCGATCCCGTCGACCGGACATCCGCCCGGGCGCTCGTCGCAAGCGATGATGCGGCAGTCGAAGCCCCGCAGCCGCCGGGCGACCGCGCATCCGATCGCCCCCATGCCGACGAGACCGATCGTGCTGTACTCGATCGACAGGCCGTAGAATCGCGGCGTCCAGCCGGAAAAATTCCCGCTTCGCACGTGGCGATCGGCTTCGCGCAGGTGACGCGCAAGTCCGATCAGCAGCCCGATGGCGAGTTCCGCGGTCGGCGCGGTCAGCAGGTCGGGCACGATGCTGACCCACACGCGGCGCGCCGTGCAGGCTTCGACGTCGATGTTGTCGTAGCCCTTGAGCGCGGCGGCCACGATCGAGAGCTCCGGGGCCGCGGCGAGGAATTCGGCGTCCACCCGATCCGGCATGAAGATCATCGCGGCGCGCGCCGAAGCCAGCGCGTCGGCGAGGTCCGCTCCGGCGAAACGCTCATCGGCCGGCATGTGAACCCGCCCGGCCTTCTGCAGCAATTGCACCGTCTCGGGAAAGATCCGATGCGTTGCGACGATTGCGCGCGTCATCCGGCCACCTCTTCGGGCGCGAGCCGCATCCGGCCGACCCGCTTGCGCGTCCATTCGCTGGCGCGATCGACGAGAAGAACGATCACCCATGTGACGATCAGGTAGGCGATCATCTGTCGGTAGAAAAAGAGCTGCTGCGCCTCGAACAGCGCCTGGCCGATGCCGCCGGCGCCGATCATGCCGACGACCGTCGCCTGCCGCAGGTTCCATTCGAGCCGGAACAGCGTGTGCACCGCGAGCGGCCCGAGCGACAGCGGAACGGTGGCGAAGCTGGCGACCGCGAGCGGCGAGGCGCCCGTCGACGCAACGGCGATCACCGGCGCCGGGCGCACGTTTTCGAACGATTCCGCGAACAGCCGGCCGAGGCAGCCGCCCGAATGCAGGCCGAGCGCGAGGATGCCGGCGAACGGCCCGACGCCGGCGACCGCGACCAGCACCAGGCCCCAGACGACCTCGGGAACTGCGCGCAGGGCTTCGAGGCAGCGGCGCACCGGGACCGCGAGGAAGGCCGGGGCGACGTTGCGCGCCGACATCAGGCCGAGGGGCAGCGCGATTGCGACGCCGAGCGCCGTGCCGAACAGCGCCATCGCGCCGGTCTCGGCCAGAAGGCGCGGAATGTTCAGCCACGCCTGAACGCCAAGCTCCGGCGGGAACATGGCGGCGATCGTGCGCAGCGCGTGCGCGGCCGAGGACTGCTCGGGCAGGAATCGCCACAGCGCATAGAGGGCCGGCGGCAGCAGCGCGACGAGCCATCCGGGGTTGCGGCGCAGCCGCACCGTGAACTGGTCGACCGTCGCCACCATGGCGACCAGCACGAGAATGAGCGTCGTCGTGCGGTGGAAGTCGAACGCATTGAGCGTGCCCACGAGCTCGGCACCGAGTCCCCCGCCCCCGACCGCGCCGACGATCACGGAGGCGCGGATCGCGCTTTCGAATTCGTAGGAGCCGTAGGTGAGCAGATCGCGCGCCTTGAGCGGCAGGAGACCGAACACCGCCACCTGGGCGCGCGAAGCGCCCGTCGCCCGCAGCGCGTCGAGCGGGGACGCATCGGCGGTCCGGAACAGGTCGCCGAAGATCTTGGCGACCGCCGCCGTATAGAAGACCGCCATCGCGATCATGCCGGCCGCCGGTCCGACGCCGACGAAGATCACGCAGAAGATCGCAAGCGTCAGATCCGGCACCGCGCGCACGCCGGAGAGCACGGCGTGAACGGCGCCGGTCCCGGCGGCGCGCGAGCCGACATAGAGTCCGAGCGGAAGACTCACCGCGTAGGCCAGCACCATCGCGCCCGCCGTCATGCCGATCGATTCGAGCACGGGACCGAGGAGCGCCGCCAGATAGTGCGGCGACAGTTCGGGCGGAAAGAACGCGAACAGGAGCGAGAAGGTGCTCGACAGGGCGTCCATGAGCTCTCGTCAGGCGCCGACCGCCTGCCACTCCGGCATGTCCGGCACCCGCACCGGCCGGGGCCGTGCGGCCGGCGGCGGCGCGACGCGACGGTCGTCGGTCAGGCGGCCGCCGCTCATCGTCAGGATGCGCGGGAAGTACTGCGCGGCGAGGTCGGGCTGGTGCAGGGTGCACAGGAGCGCCACGCCGTCGCGCTCCGCAAGCTCGCACAGAAGCGCCAGCACCTGGTGCGCCATGCGTGGATCGAGGGAAGCGACCGGCTCGTCGGCGAGGATCAGCAGCGGCTGCTGCACCAGCGCACGCGCGATGGCGACGCGTTGCTGCTGGCCGCCCGACAGCGTGTCGGCGCGGACGCGGAGCTTTTCCCGCAGGTCGACGCGTTCGAGCGCGCGGCCCGCCTCGTCGAGCTCGCCCGGCAGCGGCCAGAGAAGGAAGCGCAGCGCGCGCAGGTCCGACCAGCGTCCGAGCGCGCCGGCCATGACGTTGTGATAGACGCGCAGGTTGTCGACGAGATCGTGCTTCTGCGGAATGACCGCGATGCGCCGGCGCAGCGCACGCAGCGTGCGGCGGTTGCGCGGGTCGAGCCGGCGGTCGCCGATCAGCACCGAGCCGGACTGCGCCGGCATCGTACCATTGACGGCGCGCAGGAGCGTGGTCTTGCCGGCGCCGCTCGCGCCGACGATGGCGGCGCGTTCGCCGCGGCCGAGCGTGAACGAGACGTCGGAGCAGGCCGGCGTCGTGGCGCCCGGCGGCACGACGCACAGATGTTCGACCCGCAGCATGGCGGCACCCCGTCAGAACAGCGCGAGCGCCTTGGCGGTCGTGCGGATGGCGTCGTATTCGGCGTCGTCCGCCGGGACGAACTTCTCGCCGCGCAGGATCTTGAGGATGCGGTCGTCCTTGCCGGGCGCGAGGTCGGTGAACGCCTTCACGATCGCTTTCTGCGTTGGCGCGTCGAGATCGCGTCGCGCGGCCCAGACGTAATCGACGAACGGCTCGCTCGTGTAGAACACGCGCAGCTTGGCGGGATCCGCCTTGCCGCTGCCCGTCATTTCCTTGAACACGGTCTCGTCGCAGGCGCCGGCGGCGACCGCGCCCGATTCGACCGCCTTCACGGTGGCGGCGTGGCTGCCAGTGTAGCGGAACTTCAGGTCCTTGTCGGGATCGACGCCCGCGCCCTTCATCGCGCGGTAGGGCATCAGGTGGCCGCTCGTCGAATTGATGTCGCCGAAGGCGAACGTCTTGCCCTTCAGGTCGCCGAGGCCTTTGATCGCCGAGCCGGCCTGGGTGATGAACAGCGCGTGAAACTCGCGGTCCGCCTGGCGCTGCACCAGCGCGATGGCGCCATAGCGTTCGTGCGCCTTCACGTAGGTGAGGCCGCCCAGATAGGCGACGTCGAGCGAATTGTTGCCGAGCCCTTCGACGGTCGCATTGTAGTTGGTCGGAACAACGAGCTTCACCGGCCGGCCGAGGACCTTTTCCAGGTGCGCGCGGAGCGGCTCCTTCTCCTCGACCGAAACCTGCGTCGCGCCGGCGTCGGGGATCATGCCGATGCGGATCGGCGTTTCCTCGGCCATCGCCCGCGTCACGCCGAAGAGCGCCACCATCACGGCGGCGCCGAGCCCGGCCGCGCGCCTCAGTCCGAAAGCTGCCATCTGCCACTCCCGTTTTCCCGTCGGCGCCATTCGATCGCGAAACGCGATGCAAGACGCCGTTCGATCACCAGTCCCGATGGAGGCGAACAGATAGGCGCGCGGCATTGCCGTTTGATGTCGGCGCGACGACACGACGATGACGTTCGAGAACCGCCCCGGCCGTCATCGCGGGACACAATCGTGCGCGGAGATTCACGCTGGCCGCGCGGGCGCTTCCCGAGGACCGCCCCACACGCGAAGCGGGGGAAAGCATGCCTGTCAGGATGGGACGCTTCGGCTCCGGCGCCCGTCTGCGCCGGCCTGGCCACCATCGCGTTCGCGCAGACCCCGGCGCGCGCCTGGGATCGATCGTCGAAGGTCGAAGGCCTGGCGGTCGGCGCGGACGGCAACGTCTACGTGTTCGGTTTCCTTTCAGGGCATCCTCTGCGGCACGCGATCACCCGGCTGCGCGCGCATCCCCGCGGGAGCGACGCAGCAGGGGCGGCCGCCCGGGACGACTGCCTCCCGCCCCGGGCGGGGCTGCCGCCGGCCCGCTTGCGGGCGCTGGACGGCTGCTCAGCCGCCCGACGCCACTCCGGGCCCGGTTGTCACGCACGGGTCGCTCTGTTCCCTGATTGTTCTTGACCGGTCTCGGCGCTTCCGTATGCTGGGCTGCAACCTGGGGGCGGGGGAATGGTCCAGCACGTCGCGACGGTGGCGTTCGAGGGCATCGAGGCGCGGGCGGTAGACGTGCAGGTGCAGGTCGCGCCCGGCTTGCCGGCGTTCAACGTCGTGGGGCTGCCCGACAAGGCGGTGTCCGAGGCGCGCGAGCGGGTGCGCGCCGCCCTGATGGCCTCGGGCCTCGCGCTGCCGGCGCGCCGCATCACCGTCAATCTCGCGCCCGCCGACGTGCCCAAGGAAGGCAGCCATTACGACCTGCCGATCGCGCTCGGCCTGATGGCGGCGATCGGCGCCATCCCGCACGACGCGACGGCGGGCTTCACCGTGCTGGGCGAACTCGGCCTCGACGGCTCGCTCGCGCCGGTCGCCGGCGTGCTGCCGGCCGCGATCGGCGCCAATGCCCGCGGCGAGGGCCTCATCTGCCCGGGCGCCTGCGGGCCGGAGGCCGCCTGGGCGAGCCCCGAGATGGAGATCGTCGCGGCTTCCTCGCTCATCCAGCTTGCCAATCATTTCAAGGGCACGCAGGTGCTCTCGCGCCCGCAGCCGCGCGTGCGCGAGATCGACGAGACCGGCCTCGACCTCAAGGACATCAAGGGCCAGGAGAGCGCCAAGCGCGCGCTCGAAGTCGCGGCGGCCGGCGGGCACAACCTGCTCATGGTCGGGCCGCCCGGCGCCGGCAAGTCGATGCTCGCCGCCCGCCTGCCCTCGATCCTGCCGCCGCTCGCGCCGGCGGAGCTGCTCGAGGTCTCGATGATCGCCTCGGTGGCGGGCGCGATCGAAGGCGGCGCGCTCACCAACCGCCGGCCGTTCCGCGCGCCGCATCATTCCGCCAGCATGCCGGCACTCGTCGGCGGGGGCTTGAGGGCGCGGCCCGGAGAAATCTCGCTCGCCCACAACGGCGTGCTCTTCCTCGACGAGTTTCCCGAGTTCGAGCCGCGCACGCTCGACGCGCTGCGCCAGCCGATGGAGACCGGAGAGGTGGCGATCGCGCGCGCCAACCACCGCGTCACCTACCCGGCGCGCTTCATGCTGATCGCCGCCATGAACCCGTGCCGCTGCGGACGCGCGAGCGAGCCCGGTTTCACCTGCAAGCGCGGACAGAACGCGCGCTGCGCCGCCGAATATCAGGGGCGGCTGTCGGGCCCGCTGCTCGACCGCATCGACCTGCACATCGAGGTGCCGGCGGTGACCGCCGCCGATCTGATCCTGCCGCCGCCGACCGAGGGCAGCCGCGAGGTCGCCGAGCGCGTGGCGCGCGCCCGCGCGATGCAGAGCGCGCGCTACGCGGCGCTCGGCGCGACATCGGTGCGCACCAACGCCGAGGCGAGCGGGCCGCTGCTCGAGGAGGTGGCGAAGCCCGACGCCGCCGGTCTCGCGCTGATCCGCGAGGCGGCCGACGCCATGCGGCTCTCGGCGCGCGGCTATCACCGGGTGCTGCGCGTCGCGCGCACGCTCGCCGATCTCGACGGGGCCGAGAAGGTCGGCCGCGTGCATCTCGCCGAGGCCCTGTCCTACCGAGCGCTCGCCGACGCGGTGCGCAAGGCGGCGTGACGCGCGCGGTGGATCGGCACGTTGTCTTGCGTCGGCGTGACTCGGCCGCGGCCCTGTCACAATTCTGTGGCCGGCGGGTGCTTAGTCGAAACCGGCGGTATCGCCGTCGCGATTCGTCGGCGCCGGCATGGCCGCATCGGAGGGAAACCCCGCATGTCGAACCGCGCGCTCACGCTCGCACCGCGCCGCCTGATCGAACACTTCCGGCCCGAGGCGGTGGGCCTGCCCGGTTTGATTCCGGCCCTGCGCGCCTACGGCGGCCTGCAGGTGCGGCAGGCGAAGCTCAACCGCGCGCGCGAGACGCTCGGACGGCTCGGCTCGCTCGAGGTGCGGCTGGCGCGCTCGGCCGCGGAGGTGCGGCGCGCGCAGAAGCTGCGCTACCGCGTGTTCTATGACGAGATGTCGGCGGTCGCCGACGCCGCGACGTTCATCGCCCGGCGGGACGTCGATCCGTTCGACGCGGTGTGCGACCACCTGCTGGTGCTCGACCACGCGGCGCCGCGCGGCGGACTCAACCGGCCGCAGATCGTCGGCACCTACCGCCTGCTGGCGCAGGACCGCGCCGCGCGCCACGGCGATTTCTACAGCGCCGAGGAATTCGACGTACGCTCGCTCGTGGCGCGGCATCCGCAGCACAAGTTTCTCGAACTCGGCCGCTCGTGCGTGCTGCCCGCCTACCGCAACAAGCGCACCGTCGAGCTCTTGTGGCACGGCATCTGGGCCTATGTGCTGGCGCAGGGCTTCGACGTGATGATCGGCTGCGCCAGCCTGCACGGCACCGATCCGGACCGGCTCGCGCTGCCGCTCGCCTTCCTGCACCA
>CAZIGW010000287.1:0-6088 GCA_964538565.1 uncultured Hyphomicrobiales bacterium
GGCGCCGCCTTCCTGGCGGCACACCGTGATGGCGAGCGCGCGGTCGTGAAAGGCATCGAGCACCGCGAGATAGCTCTCGCCCGGCACGCAGAAGGCGTGGCGCGCGCCATGCACCAGCAGCTGGTCGACGAGCACTTCGGCAGCCGTTCGCGGGTTGTCCTGTGTCCGCATGGTTCCGTCCCATTGCGCCGAGGCCTCGCGCGAGCCTCCGTTGCCGGTGACGACTTTCCCGGCCGGCGCGCAACGGGTCAATAGGTCTCGGCAAGATCTTTCACCCGGAAGGGTCCGGCCGCCGCCGCGCGTGTCCCGGCGGCGGCTCGTGCGGAAACAAAAGGCCCGCGCGAGCGGGCCTTTGCGACGCGTGACGGCGAGGCGAACCGGCGTCAGCTGTGCTTGATCTCGATCTTCTTCTCTTTCTTGATCATTTCCGGCGGCTTGGGAAGACGGACGTGCAGAACGCCTTTTTCGAAGGTGGCCTCGACCTTGCCGGCGTCGGGATCGTACGGCAGCGCGATCGTGCGGCTGAACGATCCGTAGCTGCGCTCCACCACGCGCCACGATTTTTCCTCGTCCGCTTCGTCACGCTCGGCTTTCTTCTCGCCGCGGATGGTCAACATGCCTTCCGCGAGGGTAACGTCGACGTCCTTCTCGTCGACACCGGGCAGTTCCGCCGTGATCTCGATACCGTCCTTGCCCTCGACCACGTCGATCTTGGGCGCGAGCACGTCGGTGGCAAACCCGGCGAACGGTGTCCGGTGGGAAAAGTCTTCGAACGTCTTCTCGATTTCGCGGAAAAGCGATCCGAAAGCGTCGCCGTTGCGACCAAACAGCGACGGCAGATGGGAACCCGCCATGGCAACCTCCTTGCAACTTCCGATGCAAACCAAACAGCCCGCCGGGTGACCGGCGGAACGGCTCTAGTTAGAAGTTGGGAAGAGAGCGCGCCTTGACAAGTGTCAACCCGGCCGTGCGTCGTCGCGTCAGGAGGCCGGTTCGACCGACACCACCTGAAGCGTGTGCATCTCGCCGTCCTCGTCCTGAATCGAGACGTATTCGCCGGGACGGAACGCGTGCACGCCGAAGCGGTAGCCCGCTTCGTCGTCGGTCTCCGCCTTCTCGTCGTAATCGAAGATCCAGCGCGCGCCTTCCTTGCTGCCCGACTTGTGGACGAGGCGGCCGATCTCCTCCTCGTCGCCCCAGAAGCGGCGCACGCCGCAATGGGCGCGATGCTTCTGCCACAGCTGCGTATCGATATGTCCATCGGCATCGAGCGGCGCCACGAACTCGTAACCATGGCGCGAGGAGCCCGAGGGGAACTCCTTGGACCGAGCCAGGTTGAGCCGGATGCGCTTGAGCACATGCGGCAATTGCGTCATGGGAAATCTCCTTGAACACCTGGCGCGAAGCGCCGGGATACCGTCAGCATGGCGGAGCGCGGTCCGAACCACGTTGATATCGCTCAACCCCTCCGCGCTGTCACTAGCGCATCATCGCGCGGTCAGGAAACCGCCTGGCCGGGGTGATCCGGGGCCGCAAAGTCGGAGCGCGTCGGGATGGAGCATTTGCCTGGTGCGGCATCGCGGGCGGGCGGCGTCGGCCGCCGCAAGGCTTGGCAGATCGACATGACCGCGACGGTCGACCCGCAACGGCCGATCCTTGCCTTCCTGGGCGATCCCGCCACCTACGGGGGAACGCCTGTCACGCGCGTCGACACGCATGCGGCCACCGTGTTCCTCGTCGGCGAGCGTGCGCTGAAGCTCAAGCGCGCGGTACGCTTTCCGTTCCTCGACTATTCGACGCTCGCGAAGCGCAAGGCCGCCTGCGCGGCCGAAATCGAGGTCAATCGACCGTTCGCGCCCGACATCTATCGCGGCATCGTCCCGGTGACGCGCGAGGCCGACGGACGGCTCGCGCTCGACGGCGCCGGGCAGCCGGTCGAATGGCTCGTGGACATGCGCCGCTTCGACGAGACAAAAACCCTCGATCGCGTGGCCGACGCCGGCGGGCTCGACCTCGCGCTCGCCGACCGGCTCGCACGCGCGGCGGCGCGCGCGCACGCGGCGGCTCCGGTCGTCGCCGCCGAGCCCTGGATCGAGGCGCTCTGCGCCTACGTCGAGCAGAATGACGCCGCGCTGGCCGAGGCGCCCGAACTGTTCCCGGCCGCCGACGTCGCCCGGCTGACAAGCGCCAGCCGCTCCGCGCTCGAACGGCTGCGTCCGCTGTTGCGTGCGCGCGGCGCCGAAGGACTCGTGCGGCGCGGTCACGGCGATCTCCATCTCGGCAACGTCGTGCTGATCGGCGGGGAGCCGGTCCCGTTCGACGCGATCGAATTCGATCCGCTCGTCGCCGCCGGGGACGTCTTCTACGATCTCGCCTTTCTGCTGATGGATCTGTGGGAGCGCGGCCTCGCCGCCGCCGCCAACGTGGTGCTCAATCGTTATCTGGTGGAGACCGGGCGCATCGAGGACTTCGACGCACTCGCGGCTCTGCCGCTGTTTCTCTCGTTGCGCGCCGCGATCCGCGCCAAGGTCACGCTGGCGCGCATCGCCTATGCGGACGAGACCGCCAAAGGCGCGGTCGCATCCGCCGCGCAGGCCTATTTTCGTCTCGCGCTCGCTCTCCTCGAGCCGCCCGCCGCGTTGCTGGTGTGCGTCGGCGGATTGTCCGGGACGGGCAAGTCGGTGCTCGCGCGGGCACTCGCGCCGCCGCTCGGCCCCGCGCCGGGCGCCGTCGTGTTGCGCTCCGACGTCGAGCGCAACCGGCTGTTCGGCGCTGCCGAGACCGAGCGGCTCGGCGCGGGAGCCTATGCGCCGGAGGTCACCGCACGGGTCTATGCCGGGCTTGCCGAGAAGGCGCGGCGCGCCACCGCGGCCGGTCACGCGGCGATCATCGACGCGGTCTTCGCCGATCCGGCCGAGCGCGCCGCCGCGACGCGCGTCGCGCAAGCAAACCACGTCGCGTTCCGTGGCTTGTTTCTCATCGCCGATCGCGAGACGCGCCTCGCGCGCGTCGGGGCCCGGGCCGCGGACGCGTCCGACGCCGACGCGTCCATCGTGTTGCGGCAGGAATCCTACGCGGTCGGAGAACTCGACTGGACCGTGATCGACGCCGCCGGCTCGCCGGAGGATACCCTGGCGCGGGCCAGAGCGGCGATCGGAGAAGTCACGTCGCCGGCGGCCGGCCGCGATCGCGCGGCATCGGGCTGACGATCGCGCCGCGCCTCGCTCACTTCGCGGACCACGACGGGCGGCGGCGCAGCAGCAGCGGGCCGTAGGCGATGGCGAATCCGCCGAAGGCGAGGATCCACGCAAGCGCCGCGAGGTGCAGCAGCGCGACCGCGCCGGCGAACGCCGCGACGATGCGGGCGATCGCGGCGACGAGCACGCAGGCGTAGATCGCCTGGGTCGCCGGCGTCGCCTGCAGCGGCCGCCCGGTGTGCCCGAGGCTCGCGCGCGTCATCACCGCCAGCGTCATGGTGCCGATCGCGCCGGCCGTCCAGGCGTGGGTGCCGGCGCTCGGCGGGACGCTCCCGGGCCAGATCGCCGCGGCGCCAAGGAGCAGAAACCCGATCGGCACGAACGCATAGCCGACGTGCAGGACGAGGACGAGGCGATCGGCCAAGGTGCGGTCGCCCGCCCAGCGCGCCAGTCGCGCGGCGTGCAGGATTCCCGCGAGCGCGAGCAGCCTACCCGTGATCTGGATGGCCGGGGCGAACACCCAGAACGCAAGCGCGATCCCTCCGGCCGCGAGGCAGGCGGCGTCGAAGCGCGTGAACGACACCGGCAGCCGGCCCGGATTGGCGCGCACGAGCCAGTTGTGCGTGAAGCTCGGAATGATGCGGCCGCCGACCAGCGTGATCAGCCCGATGGCCGCCGCGATGCCGAGTCGATTGCCGATGTCGGCCGCGCCGAAGCGCAGCACTTCCACGTGCCAGACGACGTTGCCGGCCGCGAGCACGCCGACGACGCCGAGCACCCGCAGGTTGCGCCAGTTGCGCCCGGCCACGACCTCGCGCAATGCGACGCCGGCGAGCACGAACAGAAACGCCGCATCGACCACCGCGGCGGCGGGCTCGCCGATCTCGACGGAGAGCACGATCGCGAGCCGCCCGGCCACCCACAGCAGCGCAAGCGCCGCGAGCGGCGCGCCGCACACCGGCAGCCGGCCGGTCCAGTTCGGAATCGCGGTGAGCAGAAATCCGGCGATCACGCCGGCCACGTAACCATAGAGCATCTCGTGGATATGCCAGTCGAGCGCGCCCACGGCGGTCGGCAGGGTCAGGTCGCCGAAATACTGCGGAATCCACAGCAGTATCGCGATCGCCGACCAGGCGGCGGCGCCGAGAAAGAACGGGCGGAATCCGTAGGAGAACAGCGCCGGACCGGCGTAGTCACGCCGGCGGGCAAGAGCGGCGGGTGTGGCCATGATCGATTTCGCTGCCGGGTTCGCGAACGCTGACCGGATTATTAGCAGCGCGCGTCCACGAAACAAAAACGCCCGCCGTATGGCGGGCGTTCCGGATCTGCATGACCGAGGATTGTCGGTCCGTCAGGCCTGCGGCTGCGGCTCCATGCCGCCCGGCTCCGGCCGCGGACGCGGCTTGCCGGCCGTCGGCACCGCGGAGGAGCGCGGCGTCACCGGCTCGATGACGGATTCGCGCGAAGGCCGCTTGCCGTTGAGCAGGTCCTTGATCTCGTCGCCGGTCAGCGTCTCGAACTCGAGCAGGCCCTTCGCGAGCGTTTCGAGATCGGCCCGCCGCTCGGTCAGGATCTTCTGCGCCTCGGCATAGCCGGCCTCGACGAGGCGACGGATTTCCCCGTCGATCTTGCGGCTCGTCTCCTCCGAGATGTTCTGCTGGCGCGCGACCTGGTAGCCGAGGAAGACCTCGTCCTGGTTCTCGCCGTAGGCGACCGTGCCGAGTTCGTTGGACAGGCCCCAGCGGGTGACCATCATGCGGGCGAGCTTGGTCGCCTGCTCGATGTCGGACGCCGCGCCCGAGGTCACCTTCTCGTGGCCGAACACGAGCTCCTCGGCCACGCGTCCGCCCATCATGATGGCGAGCCGCGAGGTCATCTGCTCGAGGCTCATCGAGAGCTTGTCGCGCTCGGGCAGCTGCATGACCATGCCGAGCGCGCGTCCGCGCGGGATGATGGTCGCCTTGTGCACCGGGTCGGTCGCCTTGACGTTGAGCGCCACGATGGCGTGGCCGCCTTCGTGATAGGCGGTGAGGAGCTTCTCCTCCTCGGTCATGACGAGCGACTTGCGTTCGGCGCCCATCATCACCTTGTCCTTGGCGTCTTCGAACTCCTGCTGCGTGACCATGCGCTTGTTGCGCCGCGCCGCCATCAGGGCCGCCTCGTTGACGAGGTTCATCAGGTCGGCGCCGGAGAAGCCGGGCGTGCCGCGCGCGATCGTCTTGAGGTTCACGTCGGGCGCCATCGGCACCTTGCGCACGTGCACTTTCAGGATCTGCTCGCGGCCGACGACGTCCGGATTGGGGACGATCACCTGCCGGTCGAAGCGGCCGGGACGCAGGAGTGCCGGATCGAGCACGTCGGGACGGTTGGTGGCGGCGATCAGGATGATGCCTTCGTTCGCCTCGAAGCCGTCCATCTCGACCAGCAGCTGGTTCAGCGTCTGCTCGCGTTCGTCGTTGCCGCCGCCGAGACCGGCGCCGCGATGGCGGCCGACGGCATCGATTTCGTCGATGAAGATGATGCACGGCGCGTTCTTCTTCGCCTGCTCGAACATGTCGCGCACGCGCGAGGCGCCGACGCCGACGAACATCTCGACGAAGTCGGAGCCCGAGATGGTGAAGAACGGCACGTTGGCTTCGCCGGCGATGGCGCGGGCGAGCAGCGTCTTGCCGGTGCCCGGAGGCCCGACGAGCAGCACGCCGCGCGGAATGCGTCCGCCGAGCCGCTGGAATTTTCCGGGATCGCGCAGGAATTCGACGATCTCCTGCAGATCCTGCTTGGCCTCGTCGACGCCCGCCACGTCCTCGAAGGTGACGCGCCCGTGCGCCTCGGTCAGAAGCTTGGCGCGCGACTTGCCGAAACCGAGCGCCTTGCCGCCGGCGCCCTGCATC
>CAZIGW010000288.1:0-4621 GCA_964538565.1 uncultured Hyphomicrobiales bacterium
GCCGCGCGACCCGACCGCCTGGCTCATCTTCGTCGGCCGCAATTCGGTGCTGGACGAGGTCCGCCGCAACAGCAGGAGCACGCCGCTGCCGGCGGACGAGGTGATCTCCAATCTCGAGGACGCCGAGGCCGACGTCGCCGAACGGCTCGACAATTCGCACTATCGCGACGACGTGCTGCGCCTCATGTTCATCTGCTGCCATCCCGATCTGCCGGCGACGCAGCAGATCGCTCTGGCGCTGCGCATCGTGTCCGGCCTGACCGTAAAGGAAATCGCCCGCGCGTTCCTGGTGAGCGAGAGCGCGATGGAACAGCGCATCACCCGCGCCAAGGCGCGCGTCGCCCGCGCCGACGTGCCGTTCGCCGCTCCCGGCGCCGTGGAGCGCGCCGAACGCGTCGGCTGCGTCGCCGCCATGATCTATCTCCTGTTCAACGAAGGCTATTCGGCGAGCGGCGGCGACGCCCATGTGCGCACGCCCCTGTGCGAAGAGGCGATCCGGCTGGCGCGCCTGCTGCTCGGGCTCTTTCCGTCGGAGCCGGAGATCATGGGGCTCGCCGCGCTGCTCCTTCTCCAGCACGCGCGCGCCCGCGCGCGGCTCGACGCGGAGGGCAACATCGTTCTGCTCGAGGACCAGGATCGCGGGCTGTGGGATCGCGACCTGATCGCCGAGGGGCTCGCGCTCATCGACAAGGCGATGCGCCATCGCCGGCCAGGCCCTTATCTGGTCCAGGCCGCCATCGCCGGAGTGCACGCGCACGCCGCGCGGGCGGAGGACACCGACTGGTCGGAAATCGACCAGCTCTACGCCATGCTCGAACGGCTGCAGCCCTCGCCCGTGGTCACGCTCAACCGGGCGGTCGCCGCCAGCAAGGTGCGCGGCGCGCAGACCGCCCTGGAGATGATCGAGCCGCTGGCGCAGCCGCTCGCCGGCTACTTCCATTTCCACGGCGTGAAGGGCTGGCTGCTGATGCAACTCGGGCGGCCCAGCGAAGCCCGGATAGCCTTCGATCAGGCGATCGCGCTCGCCCATACCCCGGCGGAAGCCGCGCACATGCGCCAGCAGCTCGATCGGCTGGCCAAGGACAAGGCGGTCTGAGGCCCGACCGCTGCGGCGGCGGCATTCCGGGCGCCGGCGCAACGGGCGCGGAAAAAAGCGAACAAGTCTGTCGGATGGTCATCCGCTCGCCCGTCCTTCGGGCGATCATTCGTCAGGCCCGCCTCAGGGAGGATTGTCCCATGTTCGACCTCGTCACCGTCGGAATTGCGGTCGTCATCATCGCCGTCGTCGGCGTGGCGATCCATGCCGCCAGCAAGCCCGGAACGTTCCGCATCGCTCGCGCCGCCACCATCGAGGCGCCGCCGGAGAAGATCTTCCCGCTCATCGATGACCTGCGCGCCCACACGTCGTGGTCGCCGTTCGAAAAGGACCCGGCGATGAAGCGGCAGCACAGCGGCGCGCCGCGCGGGGCGGGCGCGGTCTACGACTGGGACGGCAACCGCAAGGTCGGCGCCGGGCGCATCACTATCGTCGAGTCGACGCCACCCTCGCGCATCGTCATGAAGCTCGACATGTTCCGTCCGTTCGAGGCGCACAACATCGTCGAGTTCACGGTCGAGCCCGTCGAGGACCGCACCGCGGCGGGCGGCCGGCCGCAGGCCGACGCGCGCTCGCGGGAGATTTCGCGGGTGACTTGGGCAATGCGCGGGCCGCAGCCCTTCATGGCGAAGCTGATGGGGATCTTCGTCAACTGCGACAGGATGGTGGGCGGCGAATTCGAGCAGGGCCTCGCCAAGCTCAAGCTTCTCGCCGAGCGCTAGACGGCGCCACGCACATGGCAGTCGCTCCCGCGCCCTCGCGGGAGCCGCTCGGCAGATCGCCGGCGCGGCGGGCATCGTGGGCCGCAACTTGTCTGGGCCCGCGTGATGCCCGTCCGGGCCGAACGGACAGGCGTTCAGGCCGCTTCCAGCCGATCCGCCAGGGCGCGGAAGCGCGTCAGTTGATCTTCGCGCAGCGCGCGCGACTCGTCGCGGCCGACGAAGATCTTGAACATCGCGCCGCCCTCGTGATTGAAGAACAGAATCGACGCCGAGGGCCGCCCCATGAACGCGCGCTCGACGAACGCGATCGCGCCGCAACGCTCGTGACGCAGGTGGCCGTGGAACCCGGTCCGGCCCATGAGATTGAAATAGCCACGCCCCACCTCGCCTTTCGGAACAGGCCCGGTGAACTCCATGATGCCGTCGTCCGAGTGAACGATCAGCGTCACCTCCCCCCAGGTGGCGACGTCCGTCATGACGTCGACGAACGCGCGTCCCGGAACGAACCGCCGCATCGGCGCAGGCAGGGCTTCGACGACGCTCTGGACGCTCACGCCGTGATCCTTCGCCACGTCTTCAAACAAGGCCGAAGGATCGTCCGCCATGAGGCGGGCAAGATCCGGTGACTGCACGGATGCGGTTGCAGGCATGCCGACTCCTCGAGAGGTCTTGAATCGATTGGCTCGCGCATGATCCGGCGACGTGTCGGCGCTTCGCCGATTTTGCGGATCGCGCGCCGGCGGATTTCCAGGCGAGCGGCGCGCTCGCCGCGTGAGACACGACCACACCGGGTCTTGGAACGCGCGCCATCCCGATCGGAACGCGCTCCAACCGGAACGCTTCAGGCGGCGGTCGCTTCGCCGTCCTTGAGCGTCTGCTTCACCTCGAAGCCCTCGAACTTCGGATGCTCGAGATAGAGCGAGCCGGTGGAATTGTTGCCGGCGCGGGCGTGCGCACGCCGAAACTCCTCCGACCGGGTCCAGCCCTCGAACGCCGCCTTGCTCTCCCAGACCGTGTGCGAGGCATAGAGCGTGTGGTCTTCGGATTGCGGCCCCTTGAGCAGGTGGAATTCGACGAAGCCGGGCATGCGGTCGAGATAAGTCTCGCGCTCGCGCCAGACCGCCTCGAAGGCCTGCTCGGAACCCGGTCTGACTTTGAAACGATTCATGGCAATGAACACGGCGTATCTCCTGTGTTGGTCCGTGGACTCTGATCTGCGATCGGCATGCGCGATCAACGCAAGTCGAAGCTGACCGGAACGGTGAAACGCATCGCGCGATGCGCCGGCGGCGGCGGAAATGGCGAGGCCCGGCGTACCATGGCCTGCGCCTCGTGATCGAGGCTGGCGATCCCGGTGGAGCGCACCAGCGAGACCGAAGTCACGCGCCCATCGACGTCGATGTTGAACGATATCACGGCGTTGCCCCGCTCTCCCTTGCGGCGCGCATCGGGCGGAAAGAATTTGTTGCGGGCGAGTTGCGCGGCGACGATGCCCCGGTAGTTGGTTTCGGCATCGGAGCGGCCTCGCCCAATCCCGCTCGATGCAACCGAGGCCGACGAGGTGCGGCTCGGGTGAGAGACGTCGGCATCCTTTTCCTTCTGCTGCCGGTGCCGGGTTTCGGGATGCGGCTTCGCCGGTTTCGACGTCTTGACCGGCTCCACCGGCGGTCGCTTCGGCTTTGCCGCCTCGCGCACCGGGTTCGGACGCTCGACCTCGGAGGGTGCTGTTTCGGCTGGCGGTTCCGGAGTCGTCGTTGCGGGCTCCGCATCGCGAACAGGCGGAGGCGGACTGTCTTGCGTCGCCGGGGCAACCTCGGTTGGCGCGTCCGGTTCCGTGATTGTGGGTGCGGCCTCGGCGTGCTCGGGTTCCGGTGCTGCAGGTTGCTGCCGGGGCTCGGCCTCGTGCGCTGGGGCCTTCGCCTCATCCGGCTGCGGATCCGGTTCGGCGGTTTCATCGCCCTTGGACGCCGCGGAATCGATCGCAGCGTCGGACTTGGTCGGCCGATCGGCGTTGCCGGCATCGGCATCGGTCCCCAGCACGATCTCGACCGAGATCGACTGAACACCGACGCTCGCGAGCGGCGGCGCGTAGCGCGCAAGGACGAGGAACGCGCCGGCATGGAGAGCAAGCGACGCGAGCAGCCACGACAGCAGCGGACCCCGGTCGAACCGACGCGCGGGCATCGGCGCAGGACGGGCCTGCGCGTCGACGGCAACGTCGGGCGAACGTCTGGCGCCTTCCAGACGCAGGAACGGAACGACGTTGCCGCGCCGGCCGGTCGTTTCGCGGGCCGGAAGTGCCGCAGGTGCCGGCGGACGCACGAACAGAGCCGTGGCATCGGCGCCGCGGCTCCGTTCGAAGCGACCGGCAAGCATCTCTGTTCTGGGTCCGGCCCCGTCCATCATCCTTGTCCGCTCGTGTATGCGCAGGTCATCCTCTGATGGTCTTGTCGCTGAAGCGGATCTTGAGCGATCCCTTCACCGTCAATCCACGGGCCGGAATGGCGGCGGTCTGCGCGTCGAGGTAGTTGAAGTAGTACTTGTTGAACAGGTTCTCGACCGACAACGCCGCCTGCATGTCGGGGTTGATCTGATACCCGGCATACACATGGACGAGGTTGTAGGCGTCGGTCGGGATCGCGCCCGACGGGATGTCGTCCAACCCCTTCGCGGCGACCGCGGCCCAGCGCACCGCCAGTTCCAGCTTGCGGTCGAGGAAGCGCGCGCCGAGGGTGGTCGTGATCTGATCCGGCGGGATGGTCAGCAACGGCAGGCCGGTGGAGGCATCCGTGCCGCGGATGTG
>CAZIGW010000289.1:0-17632 GCA_964538565.1 uncultured Hyphomicrobiales bacterium
CAATGCTGTGCTGGCAAATTGAGATAAATGTACCACTTCGACAGAACGCGCGTAGATAAGTGTGTGTTGGACAAATTGATAAACGGGTTTAAATTGATAAGACGTTATCTGGGGGATGGCTATCACCCGGAGTGCGGTAGCTAATGCAAAATATAAGATTGATAAATACAAATTATGTGATGCCATCATGCGTTATTATTGTTGATCTACATGTGCAGAGTCTGTCATAAAAATGTGTGATGCGCTCGTATAATGTGCGGCATCAATGGCATATTCGGATATCGCGCGTTTTCCGACGAAATTCGGGCTGACGAGCTCGTTGCCGCACGCGAGGCGATGCGATCGCGTGGGCCCGACGGTAAGGGCGAGTGGTGGAGCGCGGACCGGCGCTGCGGCCTCGGCCACCGTCGTCTGTCGGTCATCGATCTGTCGGGCCGCGCTGCACAACCGATGACCAGCGAAGACGGGCACTTCGTCATCGTCTTCAATGGTGAGATCTACAACTACCGGGCTCTCAAAGGCGAGCTGGAGGCGCAAGGCGTCCGGTTCCGGACGGGCTCCGACACGGAAGTGCTACTGCACCTCTTCGCACGCGAGGGCGCTGCATTCGTCCCGCGCCTCAGGGGTATGTTCGCATTTGCGATATGGGACGAGCGCGGGCCCAGAATGCTTCTGGCGCGCGACACCTACGGCATCAAACCGCTCTACACCTCCGATGACGGCCGCGTGTTCCGCTTCGCATCGCAGGTCAAGGCCCTCGTCGCCGGCGGCGTTTCGCGCGAGCCGGACGCCGCCGGCTGGGTCGGCTTTCATCTGTTCGGCAGCGTGCCGGAGCCGTTCACAATTTATCGTCATATCTGCGCTCTGCCGGCGGGGCATACGCAGTGGATCGACAGTGGTGGCCCGCGGCCGCCGGTGCCGTTCGCCAGCATCGCGTCGGTGGTGGCGTCGGTGGCCGCCTCGCCGGTAGCGGTCGACGATTTGAACGCGCGGGTTCGCACCGCCGTCCATGACAGCGTGCGCGCTCATCTGGTGGCGGACGTCGAGGTCGGACTGTTCCTGTCGGCCGGCGTCGATTCCGGCAGCCTTCTCGGGTTGATGCGGGATGCCGGCCAGGCGCGGGTACGCGCGCTGACCGTAAGTTTCGACGCGTTCTCGGGCACCGGTGACGACGAAGCGCCGCTGGCGGCCGTGGTGGCGCACCATTACGGCGCCGAGCATTGCGTCCGGCGCGTCGGTCGCGTGGAATTCGAGCGAGATCTGCCGGCGATCCTCGCCGCGATGGATCAGCCCTCGATCGACGGCGTCAACACCTGGTTCGTTGCCAAGGCAGCGCGGGAGGCAGGGTTGAAGGTGGCGCTGTCGGGGCTCGGCGGCGACGAACTCCTCGCCGGTTATCCGAGTTTCGCCGACCTCCCGCGCTGGCGTCGCCGCTGCAGCCTGCTGGCGCGTGTCCCTGGCCTCGGCGCCATGCTGCGACGGACGCTGTTGGCGTTGGCGCCCGGGTTGGCGCAGACGCATCCGAAAGCGCTCGGGCTGATCGAGCACGCGTCGAGCTGGGCCGGCGCCTATCTCGTCCGCCGTGGCATCTATCTGCCACATGAATTGCGCGAGCTCATGGATCCGGCCGTTGCCGCGGAAGGCCTGCACCGGCTCGCGCCGCTTGCGCGGCTGTCGGAAACGCTCATGCCCGACCCGGGCAGCGACATCGGCCGCGTCACCGTGCTCGAGTCCACGCATTACATGCGCAACCAGTTGCTGCGCGATGCCGACTGGGCCGGTATGGCGCATGGCATCGAGATCCGCGTTCCGCTCGTCGACATGACAGTGTTGGACGCGATCGCGCCGTGCCTGCCGCGGCTTCGGCGCGGCGCCGGCAAGCTGGCGCTCGCCGCCGCCCCGAGCCGGCCGCTGCCCAAGGCAGTCATCGCCCGCGCCAAGACCGGCTTTGCTGTGCCGACTGGCGCCTGGTTGCGCAGTGCGCCAATGACATCTGCGCCGTACGAGCGTAAGGGCCTCGCGGCGCGGCGCTGGTCGCGGCGCATCAGCGACGCATTCGCGCTCGAACCCGGTTGCGGCCCGCCGTGGTCCGGCCCGCCGGCGACGCTGCGCGGGCCGGCGGGGCAGGCGGCATGACCGACGCGACAGCGTTGCGCCGACTCGGCGGTCAGGTGCGGGAGCCGGACGACGGTGACGTGCTCGTGCTCGAAGCCGGGCGGGCCGAGCGGCATTACTGGCGCGACCTCTGGCGCTATCGTGAGCTGTTCGCGATCCTGGCCTGGCGCGACATCAGCGTCAGGTACAAGCAGACCGTCTTCGGCGCCGCCTGGGCGGTGGTGCGGCCGTTCCTCACCATGGCCGTGTTCACGGTCGTATTCGGCCGCATCGCCAAGCTCGGCTCCGAGGGCGACGCACCGTATGCGCTGATGGTGTTCGCTGGCATGCTGCCCTGGTTTCTGGTGGCCACCATCCTGTCGGAAGGCTCGAACAGCCTGCTCGCCAATAGCGGTCTGATCGGCAAAGTGTATTTTCCGCGCATCATTGTGCCGGCCGCCTCGGCGGTGGTGTCGCTGGTCGACTTCGGCGTCAATATGGGCATGTTGGCGCTACTGATGGCCTGGTACGCGTTCGCGCCGAACTGGCACATCCTCGTCCTGCCGCTGTTCGTACTGCTAGCCATCGCTGCGAGCCTCGGGCCGGCGCTGCTGATCACCGCGCTAAACGTGAAGTATCGCGATTTCCGCTATATCGTGCCTTTCATCGTCCAGTTCGGCCTCTACGTCTCGCCAATCGGCTTCTCCAGCGGCGTCATTCCGGAGCGCTGGCGGCTGGTCTACAGCCTCAACCCGGTCGTCGGCATCGTCGATGGCTTCCGCTGGTGCATCCTCGGCGGCGCCTCGCAACTGTACGTGCCCGGCTTCTTCTTGAGCCTCGGCGTCATCGCCGCCCTGCTCTGGATTGGCGTCGCCTATTTTCGGCACACCGAGCGCAGCTTCGCGGATCTGATCTGATGTCCGGTGCCGTCGCCATTCGCGCCGAACGGCTCGGCAAGAAATATGTCATCGGCGCCGAGGTCGAACGCGCCCGCTATCGCTCGTTACGGGACAGTCTCGGGCAGGCGGCAGCGAAGAGCTGGCGGAGGGTCGCGGGTGCCATGCGGGGACAGGCGCTGCTCGATCACGGCACGACCGAGGAGTTCTGGGCGCTCAGGGATGTCGACTTCGAGGTCCGGCGCGGCGAGGTGCTCGGCATCATCGGCCGCAACGGCGCCGGCAAATCGACCCTGCTCAAGGTCTTGAGCCGGATCACCGAGCCGACCTGCGGTCGTGTCACCCTGAAGGGACGCGTCGCCAGCCTGCTCGAGGTCGGCACCGGCTTTCATCCCGAACTGACCGGTCGGGAAAACATCTTCCTCAACGGCGCCATACTCGGCATGACTCGCGGCGAGATCAGGCGCAAGTTCGAAGAGATCGTCGATTTCGCCGAGGTGGAGCGGTTCATCGACACGCCGGTCAAGCGCTACTCATCGGGCATGTATGTACGGCTGGCGTTTGCGGTCGCCGCGCATCTCGAGCCGGAGATCCTCGTCGTCGACGAGGTGCTGGCGGTCGGTGACATCGAATTTCAAAGGAAGTGCGTCGGCAAGATGAGCGAGCTCTCCGCCGGACATGGCCGCACGGTGCTCTTCGTCAGCCACAATCTGGCATCGGTCGAGTCGCTGTGCGACAGGGCGCTGCTTCTGGACAAGGGGCGGGCCGTGCTGGTGGGCGACGCGGCATCAGTGATCGCCGCCTATGCCCGGCAATGCGCCGAACCTGCGAGTGGGGACAAAGTCGGTTACGGACGCTACACGAGATTCTTTGTTGCGAGAGGCACCGACGGCGAGCCGCGCAGCAACTTCGCGATCGGCGACGACATCATTTTCGACATCGACCTCCACAGCACCACACGCGTTGCCCGGCCGCGCTACGGCATCGGCATCTGCAACCAGCGCGGCGAACGTCTGCTGACCCTGCACACCGATATTCAACAGAACGCGCCGTGGGACTTCATCGGCGAAAAGCACGTGCGAGTCGTGTGGAAGAACGTGGCGCTCAACGCCGGCAGCTATTGGATCGAGACCGCGTTCTGGGACCATGCGGAGGAACTCGAAACATTGCGAAATTTCCGTGCGCTGCAAATCGTGCCCAGCGACGTCTATGGAACGGGCGTGTTGCCCGACCTGAGGTCTCAAGGATGCTTCGTCCCGGACGCGTCGTGGCAGCTTTAGGCGGGGTCGTGTCATAGCGGTGACGTTGTTGACCCGCGCGAAGGCCGCCTTGCGGTCACTGCATCCGCGGTACGACGATCAGGAACGGGACGAGTTCTTGCGGCTGTTTCCGCGCGGCGGCGTTTGCGCGGAGATCGGTGTCTGGAAGGGTGATTTTTCGGCGACCATTTTGCAGATCAAGCGGCCGAGTGAACTCCATCTCGTCGATCCGTGGTTGTTCCGGCCGGAGTTCCCGCGCCGTTGGTATGGCGGCGCGGCGGCGCGCAGCCAGGCCGACATGGACGCAATCGCCGCCAACGTGGCGGCGCGCTTTCGCGGCAATCCGGCCGTGCACCTCCATCGCACCGGCTCGCTCGCGTTCTGGCGTTCGGCCGGGCAGGGGTTCGACTGGACCTATATCGACGGCGACCATTCGTTCGATGCGGTTCATGCCGATCTCGAACTGGCCTGGCGCGCGACCAAGCCTCTCGGCTACGTCTGCGGCGACGACTATTACGACTCCGCCGCCGACGGTTTCGGCGTGAAGAAGGCCGTGACGATGTTCGCGGCGTGTGCCGGCGTGCGGCCGACGATCTGGAAATCGCAGTTCATTCTGCAGAAGCCGCAGTCACCATGATTGTCGCTGCACCCGCGCAACTGCATGGCTATGCGATTTCGCGGATCATGCAGCACTACCCGCGTCTCGATCCGCACCAGGTCGAGCAATGGCTGCACCACGGCTCGTTCGCCAGTCCCGAACGACGCTTCTTCTATATGGCGGTCCCGAAGGCGGCCTGCACCGCATTCAAGCTGGTGTTGCGGAGCATCGGCGGTTCGCCGGCGATGCGCGATTTCAGCATCTGGGAGACGCGCCGCGACATGTTCGTCCACGACCGGGCCAACGTGCCATTTCCGCCGATCACGACCTTGCCGGAGAGCGTCCAGCGCGATCTCTTGGAATCCCGCGACGTGCTTCGCTTCACGGTCGTGCGAAACCCTCATGCGCGACTGCTGTCGGCGTGGCGCGGCAAGGTGTTTCTGTGCGAGCCTGGCGCCGACGTCGTCTACCGCGTCGTGCGCGGCGAGCGCCCCGGGATCGACGGCAAGCAGCCGGTGCGCTTCGAAGAATTCGTTCAGTGTCTCGAGACGCAACCAGACCGGGTCCGCAACGGTCACTGGGAGAAGCAGGTGCACTTGGCGTTTCCGGCGGCGATTGACTACGGCCATGTCGGCCGCTGCGAGCGGCTGCCGGAGACGGCCGACGTCGTCGGCCGACACCTCGGTTATGCCGGGCCGGTCCCGCTGCCGCATGTCAACGAATCGGCATTGCAGCCGCCGGCGCCGTATTCGGCAGAGCTGGCGGCGCGTGTGCACACGCTGTTCGCCGAGGACTTCTCGGCATTCGGTTACGACCCCGCCGATTGGCCGGCGGACGGCGACCAGGGTGACTGGGACGCCTGGCTTACGAACCATCGCCGCATCGTCGACGCTCTGATCGAGCGCAATCTGGTGATCGGCCACCTGTATCGGGAGCGCGAGCGGCTGACCTCTGACATGGCCGCGACCTATCATTGGTCTCTGGCCCGCCTCAGGAACAAGGTGTTCAAAATGGCGCAACGTCCTCGCTGACGGCCGCAGGCCGTCAGTCCAAATGACGAAGATGCGGATACAGGCTGATCCGACCGTGACGGTGGCGATTCCGTGCTACGGGCAAGAGCCTTTCCTGTTCGAGTGCCTGAATTCGCTCGTCGCACAAACAATGTCGGCGTGGGAGGCGATCGTGGTGGACGATTGCTCGCCGCGCGGCACCGCCGCTCGAATTGTCGAGCAGTACGACGATCCGCGTATTCGATATATTCGACACCCGGTCAACCGCGGCTTGGCGGCGAGCCGAAATACGGCGATCGCCGCGGGCAAGGCGCCCTACGTGCTGTGCCTCGACGCCGACGACTTTCTCGACCCGACCTATCTCGCGACGATGCTGCCGCTCGTACGCGATGGCGCGGATTGCGCGTATCCGGATTTCCGGCAGGTCGGCAGCGACAATGGCGTCATGGACTACGGCGTGCACACGTCCGAGGGACTGACCAACGTGCAGTGGATTCCCGGTCCCGGGACGCTCATGCGCCGCTCGGTCTGGGAGAGAGTCGGCGGCTATTGCGAAGCCGATGAACTGCGCAGCGGCAACGAGGATTGGGAATTCTGGATCGGCGCCGCCAGCGAACGCCTTTCCGCCACTCACGTGGCGCAGCCTCTGTATTTCTACCGTCGCCACGGCGGCACGATGTCGATGTCGTCGTTGGCGCGGGACGATTGGCGGACGCGCGAATTCATCGTCGCGCGGCGGTCTTCCTATTTCAGCGAACAGCGCCGCCGGAAAGCATTTCTGCTCGGCGGATTGATGCGGAGCCTGCGTGCGCAGATTGCCGCACGCAATGTGCCGGCCGCGACAGCGCTTCTGATGAAGGTGGCGCGCCTCGACCCCTCCCTCGCGGCGTACGAGGCCGGTGCGCTGACCCGTCGGGCGCTCGGCCGCGGCTACCGGGTGGCGCGCTCGGTCGGCGGTTCTGTGCCGGACGAGCGGCCCGCGCCGGACCGCGTCGCGCGGCAGGAGCCGCGCGACTGGGACAAGGTCGCGCAAGCGACGCACGAACGGTACGGTCACCTGTCGCACGACTTCGCCGTGCTGGAGCAGGTGATCGGGCGCAGCGGCGCGCGTTCGGTGCTGGAAATCGGTGCCGGCAGCGGCCGCCTCGTTCCGGTCTATCTGCACAGCGACATGGCCTCGATCAGGCTGCAGGACATATCGAGCCGCGCGCTCGAGCTATGCCGACAGCGCTTCGCCTACCAGCGGCAGATCGCCTATAGCGTTGGCCCGCTCGATGCCTTCGTGCCGCAGAAGCCCTCCGATCTCGTCGTCTCGAACAGGGTGCTGCAGCACGTCGTTGACGATGCGGAGGCCGTGACGATCCTGGCGCGTCTGACGCGGCAGAGCCGCTGGTTCTATCTCAACGAGACGCAGCCGGACGACGCGACGGCCGACGCCGATCCGAGCCTACGGGCGCGCGATTACGCGCCGATATTCGCGCGGCTGGGATTCCGGCAGGAAGCGACCGGGACGCTGCGTGACGAGCGCGGTGCCCGGCAGGTCTGGCAGCTATTCGTGAATGCCGCCGACCGCGGCACCGGCAGGCCGTGACACGTTGAAGGTTCTCGTCACCGGCGCAGGCGGCTTCATCGGCAGTCACGTCGCGGAGCTGTTCCTGCGCGAAGGCCATCAGGTGCGGGCACTCGCCCGCTACAATGGCCGCGGCGATTGGGGCCATCTTGGCGACGTGCCGGCCGAGATCAGGGACGGCCTGGACGTTCGCCTTGGCGACATCACCGACGCGGCCTTTGTGCGCGACCTCGTTGCCGATTGCGACGTCGTCCTGCATCTCGCAGCACTGATTGGAATTCCGTATTCGTACGCCGCGCCGGCCTCCTATATCGCCACGAATGTCGGCGGCACGCTGAACGTCCTCGAAGCGTGCCGTATGGCGCAGACCCCGCGTATCGTCCTCACCTCGACCAGCGAGGTCTATGGTACGGCCCTCTACACGCCGATCGACGAGCAGCATCCGCTGCAGGCCCAGTCGCCGTATTCGGCGAGCAAGATCGGCGCCGATAAGTTGGCCGAGTCCTACGTCAACAGCTTCGATCTGCCGGTCGTCACCCTGAGGCCCTTCAACACCTATGGTCCGCGGCAGTCGGCGCGGGCAATTATCCCGGCCGTCCTGTGCCAGGCATTGGCGGGACGCGACCGAGTCGTCATCGGCAACCCGGCGCCGCGGCGCGACCTGACCTTCGTCACCGATACCGCGCGTGCCTTCCTGCTCGCGGCGACCGCGCCGGGCATCGACGGCGAGACGATCCACTTCGGGCAGGGGGCGGCCGTCAGCATGGCCGAGCTGGCCGATCTCTGCATCGAGGTGGTCGGCTCGAACGCGCGCGTCGAATCCGATCCGCTGCGCTTCCGGCCGGACGGCAGCGAAGTGCAACTTCTGCTGTGCGACCGCAGCAAGGCGGAGCGCCTGCTCGACTGGACGCCGAAGGTCGGATTGCGCGACGGGTTGCGCCTGACGGCCGACTATCTGGCGCCGCGTCTGTCGCACTACCGCACCGGCATCTACGTCGTATGAACGAGCCGCTCCCGAGAGATCCGTCCCGAGCGAAACCGGCAGCCGGCTCTGCCTCGGGCCTGCGCGCGGTCATCCTGGCCGGCGGCAAGGGCGTGCGCCTGCGGCCCTTCACCGCCGTCTTCCCGAAGCCGCTGGTGCCGCTCGGCAACGTGCCCATCCTCGACGTGCTGCTCGAGCGGTTGCTCGCCTTCGGCGTGACTGATGTGACACTGACGCTCGGGCATCTCGCGGAGCTGATCAAAGCCTATTTCCACGACCGGCACCGGCTTGCCGATCGCCTGAGGCTCGAATACGTGGTCGAGCAGGAACCGACCGGCACCGCGGGATCGCTCGCCCGCGTGCCGAACCTCAACCGCACGTTCCTGGTGATGAATGGCGACCTGCTGACGGATCTCGATCTCGATGCATTGGTGGGATTTCATCGGCGCGAGCATGCCGCGCTGACGATTGCTGCGCACCGTCGCCATGTGAAGATCGACTTCGGCGTGCTTCAGTTCGACGCCGCCCTGCGCATCAACGGCTATATCGAGAAACCGCAGCACGATTACCACGTCAGTATGGGCATCTACGTCTATGAGCCGAAGGTGCTCGAGTTCATCGAGCCGGGCCGGTATCTCGATTTTCCCGACCTCGTGCTCAGACTGGTTGCGGCCGGCGAGAAGGTCTGCGCCTATCCGAGCGATTGCCTGTGGCTCGATATCGGCCGGCCTGACGATTACGCGGCCGCGCAGGAGCTGTTCGCGGACAAACGGAGCGGCCTCGACTGCCGATGACCGCCTGGGCTATCCCGCTGAGCGACCTCGACTATGGCGAGGAGGAGACGGCGGCGGCCGTGCGCGTGCTGCAGTCGCGCTGGCTGTCGTCCGGCGCCGAGGTGGCGGCGTTCGAGCGTGAGTTCGCCGACTTCCAGGGGGCCAAGCACGCGATCGCCGTGTCGAGCGCGACCGCCGCCTTGCATCTCGCCTTGCTCGCGGTCGGTGTCAATGCCGGAGACGAGGTCGTCCAGCCGGCGATCAATTTCGTCGCCGCCGCCAACATGACCGTCGCTTGCGGCGCCCGTCCGGTATTCGCCGACATCATCGGTCCGCTTGAACCGACCATCGACCCCACGCAGGTCGAGCGGCTGATTTCGGACAAAACCAAGGCGATCGTGGTCATGCACTATGGCGGCAATCTGTGCCGCATGGCCGAACTCGTCGGCCTCGCCCGCGCCCGCGGCATTGCTCTGGTCGAAGATTCCTGCCACGCCCTCGGCGCCGCTTATGTGCCGCCCGCCGGCCATGCCGCCGACGGGCTCAAGGCCGGAAGCATCGGCGCGATCGGCACGTTCTCGTTCTTCGCCAACAAGAATCTGCCGACCGGCGAGGGCGGCATGCTGGTGACGAACGACGACGCGTTCGCGGACGCGACGCGTGCCATGCGCTCGCACGGCATGACCAGCATGAGCTGGGACCGCTATCGCGGCCGGGCGCGGAGCTACGAGGTGTCTCGGCACGGGTTCAATTACCGGCTCGACGAAATTCGTGCCGCGCTCGGCCGGGCGCAACTCGCCAAGTTGCCGCGGCACAACGCGCGACGTCGCGCGTTGCTGCACGCCTATCGGCGATATCTCGCCGGCAACACTTGGGCCATCCCTTTCGCGGCGGAGATCGAGCGTTCCGGCGCGCACCTGATGGTCGCGGTGGCGCCGGAGGCGGCGACGCGCGAGCGGGCGATTGCGGCACTGAGCGACGCCCGCATCCAGAGCAGCCTGCACTATCCGTGCATCGCCGACTTCGCGGCGTTCGCGGGGATGCGCGCCGGCGATCTGGCCAGGTCGCGGGATTTCCAGGCGCGCGCCCTGACACTGCCGCTCTATCCGACAATGACCGAGGACGATGTGGCGCGCGTCTGCGCCGTGCTGGCGCTCGCCTGATGATGGTCTCAGCCAGATGAGAGTCCTTCTGGTCGGTGATTTCGGCGCGGTCCACAGCCGGCGTTATTGCGAGCTGATCGCGCTCGCGGGCTGCGAGGTCGTGCTGCTCGATCGGCGGGCCAGGCGGACCTTCGAACGCCGGCACGAGCGGCACCATCATTGGCCAGCGGCGGCGGGTGCGCTGACGCGCTGGCTCGGCGGTTCGGTGCAGCGGGCGATCGCCAAGGCCGCGGTGGCGGTGCAGTTGCGGGCGCTGCTCGCGCGGATCGAACCCGACATCGTCCACGTGCAATGGTTCGACGAATTGCCTCTCGTGTTTGCGGACATCGCGCCGCGTTTGCCGCGCGTGGTGACCGCCTGGGGCACCGATGTGAACGGGCTGCCGAAGCTGCGCGATCGCCGCGCCCGCGCGCGCCTCGTCGCGGCGGTGGCGGCGACCGACCTCGTGATCGCCGACGCACAGGCCATCATCGATACGCTTGCCGCCGAGACAGGCGTGCCGTTCGCGTCGGCGCTGCTGCCGATCGGTATCGACACCGCGCTCTTCGCGCCGGGGCGGGCGGACGAGGCCGCGCGGTGGCGACGTGAGCTCGGCATTCCGGACCGCGCCCGGGTGCTGTTGTCGGCGCGGGCCTTCCGCGCCAACTACCGGCATGAGCTAGCTCTGCAGGCGGTGAAAGCCCTGGCCGAGGACGGCCTCACCGACCTTTGTCTCGTCCTGAAGCAATATGACGACCGTCCGGACGGCTATCGCGCCTACATCGATGGCCTCGTCGCCGAACTCGGGCTTGGGTCCTGTGTCCGGATCGTCTCCGAATGCGCCTATGATCGCCTGCCGGGGCTGTACGCGATGGCGGACTTGGTTCTGAACATGCCGGTCGCCGACGGCTTTCCGGTAACCTTCCTCGAGAGCTGTGCATGCGCGGTGCCGGTCGTGACGACTTGGCAGCCGGCCTACGAAGGCTCCGAGATCAGTCGCTATTTGATTTCTGCCGAGCCGAGCGCCGGCGCGTTGGCGGCGGCCATCGCGCAGACCTTGCGCGACAGCGATCGAATGGCGCTGCGCGCGCGGCAGGCGCGCGCCGCGGTCGTCCGTCACTACGATCAGCGCGTGATCGCGACGCGGCTGCGTGGCCTGTATGAAGGCCTGTCGCGCCGGCGGGTGTCGGCATCGCCGCCGGCTGCCGCCGACGCCCAGCAGGTTTCGGCCGAATGAGCGAGGTCGTGGCGTTCGCCCGGTTGCCGACGATCTCGGTCGTCGTTCCATGCTACAACGGCGCGCGCTGGCTTGGCCGCGCCATCGGCAGCGCACTGAACCAGAACTATCCCGCGCTCGAGGTCATCGTCGTCGACGATGGCTCGACCGACGACAGCGTCGCCGTCGCCGGGGCTTTTGTGCCGCAGGTGCGGGTGGAGCGGCGCCCGCACGCCGGCGCCTGCGCCGCACGCAATCACGGTGCGTCCGTCGCCAAGGGCGATCTCCTGCTGTTCCTCGACGCCGACGACGAATTGCTGCCGGACGCCCTGCAGTGTCTTTATGCCGCAATGAAGGAAGGGCTCGCCGATGCCGCCTTCGGCGACACACGGATCATCGACGAGGAAGGTCGTTTCGTGCGCGAGCAGGTGCGCCGGGGCTGCGAGCCGGATGCGCTGGACGAGTTCGTCTACGGCGGCGGCACGCCGGCGGTCTGCACGCTCGTCAGGCGGCGGTCCGACATTGCATGGGACGAGGACCTGCCGAGCGCGCAGGAGTTCGACTATTTCATGCGTCGCGCGATCGCCGGCGACCGGTTCGTGCACATCGCGAAAGTCGTTCTGGCGGTGCGCGAGCATGCAAGCCCGAACAGAATATCGGTCAAAGCCGCGCCGGACCGCATTCTGGTGATGGGCGACTGCTGGCACCGGTTCGAGCGGCTGCTGCACGACTCCGGGAAGTTGACCATCGACCGTGCCGCGCTGGTTGCATACGGATTCATGGGCATTGCGGTCGGTTGTTATCTGGAAGGTCACTGGCGCGCGGCGGCCAACTACGATCGACGCGTGTCGCGACGACTACTGCGGCGCACGCCTCACTTTAGATGGTGGAGCCGGCAGGGCCTCTATGTCCTCGGCGGCTATAGGCCTTACGCGTGGTCCATGACGGCGCGCTTCAAGGCCGGGCACATCGCACGACGTCTCGTGCCGTCGCGGTGGATCGCCGCGGGCAGGATGCTCGCGCGCCGCAACGGCGAGCCCGGTCTGCGATCGCAATGCGAATGAACGAGCCGGCCGGCGCGAACCTTGGGCTCTCCCGGACATGGCCGCAGAGCCTGGAGCCCGCGCCGACCGCAGACGCCGGCGAACTGACGATCGGAAGAGTGCGGCAGAGGGCCTTCGACCGCATGTTCGTCGCCTATGCGCGGGCCGGCGAGCATCCGCTTAAGCAGCGGATCCTGCATCTCCTGCTGCGCCTTTCGCGCCGGCGTCGCATCGTCGCCTGGTGCGAGCCCGGCTGGATGTCGCTCGATCCGACCGAGTACATCCAATCGAAACTGTTGATGAGCTGGGCCTTCGAGCCGAAGACCCGCGCCCGCGTCGCCGCCTTCCTGAGAACAGGCGACGTCTTCATCGATGTGGGCGCCAATATCGGGATCTATTCGATTCTCGCCGCAAGCCGGGGCGCGCACGTCGTCGCCATCGAGCCCCATCCGCAGATTTGCGCCGAGCTGATGGAGAACCTGTCGCTGAACGGCTTGGAGCGGGCCGTGCACGTCGTCAGTTGCGCTGCCGGCGAGCGGCCGACGAGCGTGCCGTTCGGCCGAGCCTATCCCGACAATGGCGGCAGTTCGCGTCAGGTGCCGGCGCAGGCCAGCGCGTTGCTTGTGCCGGTGATGCCGCTGGCGGGCATCCTCGCCACCCTGGCCGTGGAGAAGGTGCGGCTGATCAAGATCGACGTCGAGGGTGCCGAACTGGAGGTCGTGCAAGGTCTGTTCGGCGCCGGTGCACGCCGGCCGCCGGACGCCATCGTGCTCGAATACATCCCTACGCACTTTTCGTATGCACGAGCCGGACGCAGTCCCATCACCTATCTCGAACAGTTGGGATACGCGATCGAGACCATCGACGGCGCGCCTTATCGGGAAGGCGAGGTCGCCGACGAGGGCAACCTCTGGGCCCGCCGCGTCGGCGCGGACTAGGGCCGAAAGCGGGACTGTGCATGCCGAAGCCTCTCGTCAGCGTCGTGATCCCCGCGTACAACGCGGAGCAATGGATCGTCGAAACGCTGCGCTCGGTGTTCGCGCAAGGTCTGGCTCAGCAATGTTTCGAGATCGTCGTCGTCGACAATGGCTCGTCCGACGCCACCGCGCGCCTGGTCGCGCGCGAATTGTCCGCCTGCGGCGGGTTCGGACGATTGATCGATGAGCCACTGCGCGGCCCGGCCTCGGCGCGGAACGCCGGACTGGCGCATGGCAGCGGGGATTGGGTCCAATTCCTCGACGCCGACGATCTCATCCATCCCGACAAGCTGCAGCGGCAGATCGATTTTGCCGTGCGGGCTGCCGACGACGTCGCCGTCGTGTATTCGGCCTGGGCGCCGCTGCACCAGGCGGCCGACGGCCGATGGCTGGCCGGGCCGGCGCAATGCCCGCGATTGACAACCGAGACGAAGGCCTCGTTGCTGGGATCATTGATCGAGACAGACGGCTTCATCCCAACTGGCAGCCAATTGTTCCGGCGCGCGTGGCTCCAGCGCGTGTGCGGCTACCGCGACGTCGGCCTGATCGAGGACGTCGATCTCTATCTTCGCCTCGCCGCGGCCGGCGCTGCCTTCGCGCACTGCCGGTCGGCGGAGCCACTGTTCTTCTATCGGCGCCATGCCGCTGGCAGCCTGTCGACGGCGAGCGGGCTCGCCTTCGCCCGCGGCGTGATGCGCAACGCGATCTTCGTCGAGCAATGGGCGCGCGAGTCCGGCGCGCTGAAGCCGCCGCTGCTCGAATCCCTGGTCGGAAGTTATTCGTACTGCGCGCGGGCGTTGGCGGGAGAAGACTGGAGCGATTTCGAAGAGGTCGTACGCCGCCTCGAGGCGTTGACAGGCCGTGTTCGTCCGTCGCGTCCGCGATCGCTGGCCTTGCTGTCGCGCCTCATCGGCTACCGCACGGCGGAGCGCACCGCCGTGGCGTGGCGCGCGCTGAAGGGCGTAAGCGGGCTGTGACGGCCGACGTGCTGCACGTGCCGTACACTTATTTTCCGGATGCGGTGGGCGGCACGGAAGTCTACGTGCACGCGTTGGCGCAGCGGCTTGCCGCGCGCGGATACCGCTCGGCGGTGGCAGCGCCCGGGCCGACCGCCGAGCGATGCGTCCTCGACGGCATTCCCGTCCATCGATTCGTCGGCAACCGCCGCGCGCGCCTTGACCTCGCCTACGGCGTCGCCGATCGAATTGCCGCCGCTGAATTCCGCGCGATCGTGCGCGAGAGGGGGCCGCAGATCGTGCATTTGCACGCGCGGACGGCGGCGGTATCGGCGGCGTTGATCGATAGCGCACGCGAGACCGGCGCACGCGTTGTGTTCACCTATCACACGGCAACGGCGAGCTGCGCACGTGGGACGATGATGCGGTTCGGCGAGGTGCCGTGCGACGGCGCCATCCGGCCCGGCCGCTGCGCCGCCTGCGCGCTGCATGGTCGCGGCGTGTCGAGGCCTGCCGCCGCATTAGCCGGCACCATGGCCGCCGCGTTTGGGACGCAGCTGTGTGCGTCCGCCGCGCGTCTGCCATTGCCCAAGGCAGCGCGCATTCCGTTGCTGCTGGGGTCCGGCCGGGCGTCGTTCGACGCGTTCATGCGCAGAATTGATCATGTCGTGTCGGTGTGCGATTGGGCGCGCGACGTTCTCGTCCGCAACGGCGTGCCGGCGGACAAGATCACCGTCTCGCGCCACGGAGTGGCGGCGCCGGTCGTGCCGGCGTCGCCGCGGCCGCGGCGCAAGGCCGGTGCACCGTTGCGGATCGCCTATTTCGGTCGCCTCGACCCCGCCAAGGGTCCCGATCTTCTCGTCCGCGCGCTGGCGGCGATCCCTCATGTCGAAGCCCGCGTCGATTTCTACGGTCTGCGGCAGGGGAATGATAGCGAATGCTGTACGGCCCACCTCAACGAACGGGTCGGGGCCGATAGCAGGCTGGCGTTTCAGCCGCCGGTGCCGCCGAATGCGGTTCCACAGACAATGGCACAATACGACCTGATTGCCGTGCCGTCGCGCTGTCTCGAAACCGGGCCTCTGGTTGTGCATGAGGCCTTCCTCGCCGGCGTGCCGGTTCTTGGCGCACGCCTTGGCGGTATCGCCGAGCTCGTGCGCGACGGCGTCGACGGCGTGCTGGTCGCGCCAGACGACGTGGCCGCCTGGGCGCAGGCCATCGAACGGCTGGCCGGTGGCGAACCGCGGCTGCAGGCGATGCGCGCCAACTGCCGCGCGCTGCGGACGATGGATGACGCGGCCGACGACATGGCAAAACTGTACACGGCGCTTCTCGGTTGATTGGCTTTGCGCGCACAAAACGGCCGCGCGGTGTTCTCTTTCTGCAGATTGCGGACCCCGCCTATTACCCGCCGATCATGCATGCCGCCGCGCTCATGGCGGAGGCCGGATGGTCGGTTGACCTTCTCTGCGTGCCGATCGCCGGAAGTGCCCTGGTCATGGCGGATCGGGCGGGTATCACGCGGCACGAGCTTGCAGCTCGCGCGACGCATGTCGTCGACAAGGTCTGTTATGGGTCCTATGCGTTCGCGGCGGTGCAACTGGCACGCCGGCTGCGGCCGGACTGGCTCTATGCCTCCGATCCGGCAAGTTGCGGACCGGCTCTGCTCGCCGCGCAGATGTCGGGGGCCAAGCTCGTCTATCACGAACACGACACCCCGGATGGCGCCGCGCTCAATTTTGTTTTCGAGCGGTTGCGTATCCGCATGCTGCGGCGTGCGGACGTCGTCGTCCTGCCAAATTCGGAGCGAGCCCGCCTGGTGGCTGAGACGGCCAACGGCTCGCGCGCGCGCTTGTGCACCGTCTGGAACGTTCCGCAGCGCGACGAGCTGCTCCCGCTACGCCGTCGCCGCAACGGGCCGCTGGTCATCTACTACCACGGCAGCATCACGCCCGAGCGCCTGCCTGAAACGGTCCTTGCCGCGGTATCGCGCATGGGGGGCCGCGTGACCTTGCGAATTGCCGGCTACGAGGCCCCGGGCGCCGCCGGATATGTCCGCAGTCTTTGCGACCGGGCCGCTGCGGCGGGTACGCCGGGCCTCATCGACTATCTGGGCGCCGTCCAGCGACGGGACGATCTGCTCGACACGGCGGCCAGCGCCGATGTCGGACTCGCGCTGATGCCGCGGCGGTCGCGTGACCTGAACATGCGCTTCATGGCCGGCGCGTCGAACAAGCCGTTCGACTACATGGCCGCCGGCCTCGGCCTGATCGTGTCCGATCAGCCGGAGTGGATGGAGATGTTCGTCAGGCCCGGCTATGCCCGGGCGGTCGATCCGGACAGCGCCGGCTCGATTCAGGCAGCGCTGCAATGGTTCGTCGACCATCCGGACGAGCGCGCGGCGATGGCGGCGCGAGCGCGCGCCAAGATCGCCGCCGACTGGAACTATGAGACGGCGTTTGCGCCGGTATTGAAGCGGCTCAACGATGGTTGAGGACGCGGCATTCCTGCTGTGATGTGCAAATCGGCCGATTGCCGGTCAGAGGTGCAGCTCGAGGGCGCGTCGCCGGAGATGGAGTCGTTGCGTTCTGACGCCGGGCGAAAATGGCGCATCGGCTTCGTCAACACCCATCCCATTCAATATTTCGCCCCGCTCTATGCCTATCTCAACGCGACCGGGCGATTCACGATCACGGCCTTCTATCTGTCGGACTACTCCATCCGCGGCGCGCCCGATCGCGCGTTCGGCCGCGCCGTCAAGTGGGATGTCGACCTGCTGTCAGGCTACGAGGCCGAATTCGTCGCCGGGGCGGAGCGGCGGAACGAACCGACCGGCTTCCTCTCGGCGATCGCGCCGCGAATATGGCGGCAGGTGCGGCGTCACCGGCTCGACGGGCTGGTCATTCACGGGCATACGCCGGCGGCGGTGCTCGTCGCAGCAATGGGCGCGATGGCCGGCGGCATTCCCGTCTTCGCGCGCGGCGAGACGCATCTCGGCCTGCCGTGCGGCCGGCTGAAGCGTCGCGCCCGGCAGGCAATCATGGGCGGCTTGTATCGCCGCCTCGCTGGCGTGCTCGCCATCGGCTCGGCCAACGCTGCGTTCTATCGCGCGCTCG
>CAZIGW010000290.1:0-13282 GCA_964538565.1 uncultured Hyphomicrobiales bacterium
GCTCATTCGTCGCATACGTCGATAGGCTGGAGTCGTACTTTCGGCAGCGAGCGACCGATATCGGCCGGCCACCGTCGCGTCGCCTAACCATCTCTCAAGTTCTCGAAATCGCGCGATATCTCCGCGGTAATTTTGATGTCGTTCCATCACTGAAGGGCCTACTGCTCGAAAGCGAGCGCGAACTTGTCTCGTTGAGTACGGAACAGTTCAAGCTGCTGGATTTCGCGCTAAACGATGGAAATCCAAGGATACTTTGTGACGGAGGTGCTGGAACCGGAAAGACCCTCATAGCAGTAGAAGCAGCACACCGCCTTTCCAGGATTGGCATGTCGGTGCTCCTTCTCTGTTACAATACAAGTCTCGGCCGGTTTCTGAAAATCGATTCCGCTGAACTTGGCGGCTCTGTAAGAGTCGAAACGATTTATTCCTTTCTGACACAGGTCATAAAGCAGGGAGGCTTTGGCGAAGAATTGGCTGCCGCAAGACGATCCGTCGGCAGTGGCGAGTTATTCGACAGCGCCTATCCCGAGCTTTTTGAGAACGCGTGTGCTGCCCTTCTGGAAGAGGGCGAACTGCCGCAATACGACGCAGTCGTGGTGGACGAAGCGCAGGACATACTTTCCGTTCCGCTAATGAACTGTCTCGATCTGGTACTGAAGGACGGTCTCAAGAACGGACGCTGGCTGATGTTTTTCGATAGCGGTACGCAAGCGGCGGTGTATGGCCGCCTAAGCGAAGACGTAATGAACTATCTCGACTCGCTGAAAGCTGCAAAGTTCATTCTCAAAGAAAACTTTCGAAATCCAAAAACTGTGATCTCCGAAATGTGCGCTCTCACAGAGTTACCGGTGCCGGTGTGCCGCAGAGAGACCGTCTCCAATGTGGATTATCGTGTCTATTCTGACGCCCGTGATCAGGGAAGAAAACTGCGAGGCCTCTTGGTGGAACTGCTGCGGGCAGGCGTTTCGCCGGAACGTGTAACTATTCTATCCGCAGTCTCTGAGTCCAATTCGTGCACGAGGCTTTTCCAACCGGATGTCGGCAAGAGAATCGAGCAGGTAGGGTCTGGCAACCATGGCGTAGACGTATTCACTACCTCAAGTATCTCTTCGTTTAAGGGTCTCGAGAACGACTGCATTATCCTGACTGACCTACCGGAGACGCCCAGCGCGTCATGGACGCCAACGCTCTATGTCGGCATGACACGAGCTCGGTCGAAATTGTTCGCATTGGTGACAGAAGCGTTCTTGAATATGCGCACGCTGCTGATAGAAACTGGATCGGAGCGGCACCAATGAACCCCTTTGCGGACCACAATTCTTTTCGCCAGGAACTGCTGAGAGGTTGGTCTCGGCAGGTATTCGGACCCGGTCTGGATGCTCCGCTGGAGGAACTAGCTGAGATCATCCAGATTTCGCCGTTGCAGCTATATGCGACTGGCGTCCTCTTTCCGCAGAAGATGCGTCACGAGCAGCTTGAGGACTCCTCTGATGCTCCGACGCCTGAAGAAACGAGAATTGTCGATGGGGAACTTGAGCCTCCTCTTGAGCTGGAAGAGGGAGGTAGGCACGCGAGAGATGCCACAGAGGCATCCGGATCAGCGGAGCGAGAGCCGCTCAATCTGGCGAACGAATTCAGTCCTTCAGCCTGTGGGATTTCGTTTCGGGTAAAGGGAGCTGTTCGCCTAGAATTCGAGGTCATTTACGGGACATATGCGTCGGCGAAAAGAAGTGAGCCGCATCCTCGGGCAGGTGCTATCGGCTCTGATGGCAAACCGTTCCCCAAGGAACGTGAGGCAACTGTTTACCGGCGGACTCATCATCAACAGACTATCTGCGCGGAAATACCGGACAGGCCCGGCCGCATCCCGCCAATCCTCCTAGGTGAAGAGGCGGGATTAAGGCTTCATATCACGGTCCGGCAACGGCGTGACCGCACGAACGTGGTCTCGGCCATGGTTGTGAATCACAAGGTTGCCGGTCCGGAAGTCGGGCCGTCAGTCGAAGACACTTACTTCCAAGTGGCGATCGCCGTTAGGTCCGCCGAAGCTAACGAGTGTGTTTTCCTGCCGATCGATCGTGAGGTCGGCGATACCGGCGGTGATGACGAATTTCAGGCTCTTGACCTGCTGTACCGCCACCGTCGGGCCTTTGCGTTAGGGCACGGCACGGCCGCCGACTGGAATCGTGACGAAATTCTATCCGAGCGGGGGGAGACTGACCGAGTTCGCTCTCTTGCGATTCCAACATATGAGCTGAAACCAATAAGAGCGCGGGAGCGTGCCTTCCGACAAGCGAGTGAACTCGAACTGTCGATGAAGTTCTTGTTCGACGGTGGTGACTCCTCTCAACCCGATGACGCAATCCTTGCTGCTCTTCGGCTTCTCGCGGATGACTACGATGCTTGGATACGGGCAAAGGAGGCTGAGTCCACACAGCTACCGGAAACCCTTCTGCGACCCGCAGAAGTAAACTTGGCAACCTGCCGTCAGTGCCACAGCCGAATGGTTAGGGGTATCGACTACTTGGCCGGCGACAAGAAGGCGATGCTTTCGTTCAGGCTTATGAACAAGGCAATGCTGATTCAACAATTGCGATCTTCCCTTCCACTACGGCAGGTAGGTGCTCCACACCCCATCGTTTCCGTCGATTCGGAGGCAGCAACGCTACGAAGATGGAGGCCGTTTCAACTCGCCTTCATATTGATGAATATAGTATCGATGTCGGTGCCGACCGATCCCGAGCGGGCGCTCGTAGATCTCATTTGGTTTCCCACCGGCGGAGGAAAGACGGAAGCCTATCTCGGGTTAGCGGCCTTCTCGATTTGCTTCGAGAGAATGTCCGGATCGCCGCCCGGAACCACAGTGCTGATGCGGTACACGCTGCGACTGCTTACTTCGCAGCAATTCCAGCGAGCGGCCGCGCTTGTGCTTGCTTTGGAAACGCTGCGCCTAGATCGAGAATTGGGTGCAAACTTAGGCATCAGCGAGATATCCATCGGACTTTGGGTTGGACAAAGTCTCTCGCCAAACAGTCGCGACCAAGCTCGTGCTGCGCTTAAGCGGATGAAACAACAGGACAAGGCGAAGCAGAATCCTTTCCAGCTTCTTCGGTGCCCTTGGTGCGGGTTACGGCTCGATGATTCCAACGCTCTTGGCTATCGCGATGCGGTCGTCTCCGGCACTTCGGAAAGGACCGTGAAATTTGTTTGCCCCGATGCAGAGTGTCGCTTTGGAGAGCACTCCCACGGTCTTCCTGTGCTTGTAGTCGATGAGGACATCTATCATCTACCCCCGACGATCCTCATCGGGACTGTCGATAAGTTCGCGCAGATCGCATGGGAGGACAGGGTCGGCCGACTATTCGGTATTGGCACGGGTGCTCCACCGCCCGCCCTCATCATTCAGGATGAGCTACATCTGATTTCCGGGCCGCTGGGAACGATCGTGGGCTTGTATGAAACAGCAATTGATCGGCTATGCAGTCGCGATGGCCGCACGCAGAAGATCGTAGCCTCGACCGCAACTATCAGGCGCGCGCACCAACAGTGCCGGGATCTGTATGCTCGGCAATCATTCGAATTTCCACCGCAGGCAATTCGGGCTGGCGACTCTTATTTTGCTTACGAAGATGCAGACAGCGCCGGCAGGCTATATGTCGGCTTCATGGGAAATGCAGTCAAATCACACCAAACAGCACTAGTGAGGGCCTGCTCTCCGCTGCTTCAAGGAGCATGCTATCCGATTGACGAAACCGACGATGAAAAGCGCAGCATCATAAACCCCTACGGGACCCTGGTCTGGTATTTCAATTCTTTACGAGAACTCGGACATGCGGCGACGCTTTGTGCGGGCGACATTCCCGAATTTCTGAAGGGGCTTTGCCATCGGCTCCAAATTCCGTACGAAAATCGCCGGTATCTACGCGAAGTAGTTGAGATGACGAGCCGCTGCAACGCTGATGAGATACCGTCCATTTTGCAGCAATTGGAAATTCCTTGGCAGAAGAAGCCTCAGGGCGCTCCCCCCGTCGATATCTTGCTATCGACCAACATGATCGCTGTAGGAGTCGATGTAGGTCGGCTTGGTCTGATGGTCGTGAGCGGCCAGCCAAAGGGAACTTCAGAGTACATCCAAGCAACAAGCCGGGTCGGGCGGTTCTACCCTGGACTTGTTGTTACAGTGTACACTCAAACAAAGAGCAGAGACCGCTCACACTACGAACGCTTCGTTGCGTATCATCAGAGTCTTTATAGATTTGTTGAGCCAACCAGCGTCACGCCGTTTTCACCACAAGCGCGAGAGCGTGGCATGCGTGGCGTACTAATCGCATTGGCAAGGCTAAGGTCCGGAATAACATCTCCGGGCGACATTGAAGCGCATCTCAGCGAATTGCAGCAGGAGATCGAGGTAATCATAGAGCGGGCGTTGGCCGTCGATCCCGATGAAGTGGAAGAAGCCAGGGAAGAGTTGAATCAGTGGGTCCGATTCTGGAGGGCTTATGCTCCAAGCGAATACGGGAAGATGGGAGGTGTGGTATCGGCCGAAACACTTGTCTATCCGTTCGGAAACGTGCCGGATCAACGATTTCAGCGCGAGGCTTGGCCGATGCTCACCTCGATGCGAAACGTTGATGGCACATCGTCAGCGCGTGTTTTGAACGTGTACGACGCAGCAACGACCTAAGGACAGCTGCAGTATGCCAGGTACAGATTTTCGCCGGTCGCAAGGTGTACTGCCCTTTGGGGTGGGCTCAATTATCGATTTCGCCGATGAGGCGCTGATGATGGCAGGACTTGACGTCTGGCCGACGGAACACGCGCAAGGTGAAGTACGAGCAGCTCTGTTGGAGTCCTGCCAAGTAACAGACGGTCGACTGGCGCGAAGGCTATCCAGCGAGTTCGGCCGAAGAATAGAATTTTTTCTGTCACCCGCGGAAGCGCCGGAATTTGGCAGCCAGTATCGGGAGCCGCGGCTGGATCGCGCAATTATGCCGTTCGTACGTTTTCCGAACTGGTATTTTTGTCCGCGTTGTCGCGTGCTGAAACGAGTCCCTTGGAATGTTCAGTCCGGATCGGAAACGCTTAGGTGCGGGAATATGGACAGACGCGTGGAGGGTAAGGGTGAAGTCTGCGGCAGCTTAAAGAAGTTTCGCCGCCCGATTCTTTCGCCCGTTCGCTTCGTAGCTGCCTGTGAACGCGGACATATGATGGATTTTCCGTGGGTAGAGTGGGTCCACGCAAAGAACGGCGCCTGCAAGTTTGGTGAGAACGATCTTTATCTCTTTTCCACGCCAGCCGCAGGCTTGGCCGGTGTTGTCGTGTCCTGCAAATGCGGCGCGAAGCGATCGATGGCAGGGGCGTTTCAACGCGATGCCCTTGCCGCGGTATATTCCGGGACCTGTCCGGGCGCGCGGCCTTGGCTCGGTCCATCTGGGGGCGAGACCTGCACGGGCTGCGTGCCGCAAACGATACAGCGCGGTGCGTCGAACGCCTATTTTGCAAAGGTGGTGAGTTCGATTCTCATTCCACCCTACTCCGCTCGGATTCAGCAAATACTCGACCGCCCTGACATTTGGGGCGAGATTGAAGTTCTTCCCTTTGTGAATGGCCGGCCGCACGAGCCTTTCCTGCGCAAGAAGGCTGAGAACCTAGGCCTCGATCCCGAAGCTTTTGTTCATTCCGTCCTCGAGCGCCTCAGGATTAAGGCGGCTTCGGACGAGCCGACCGATATCAAAATGACCGAGGCCAAGTATCGCTTCGATGAGTACAACGCCTATACCGGGCCGCGCCCTCCCATTCAGGAAAGACACGACTTCGACACCGAGATAGTCGCCGCGTCAAAGTACGATTCCTGGTTTGCTCCGTTGTTCTCCGACGTAGTTCTTGTAACTCGGCTACGGGAAACCAGAGTTTTGACAGGATTCAGTCGAATTGTGCCTCCTGAGGCCAGCGACGGACCGCTGGCTTCGCTATCGATAGCGCCGAAAAACTGGTTGCCGGCATTCTCGGTGCGCGGAGAGGGCATTTTTCTGCGCCTCAACAAGGATCGGATTGCGCAGTGGTGTATGCAGCCGCGCATTGCAGTGCGCATCAATGCAATCCAAAATCAGCTTGATCGGCTTTATACGTCGCGCGGCCGAGAACATCGTGTGATCACACCGCAGTTCGTGCTCATGCACACGCTGGCGCATTTGCTGATAAGGCAACTCGCATTCGAGTGCGGCTATGACTCCTCGAGCCTTCGAGAGCGGTTATATGTCTCCAGTGAGCCTGAGAATCCAATGGCGGGACTTTTGATCTATACGGCGAGCGGCGATTCGGAAGGCACGTTGGGCGGATTGGTTCGTCAAGGCGAGCCTGGCCGCCTTGACCGTACTCTTGCAGCTGCGGTGCAAAACGCAGCCTTCTGTTCTTCCGATCCCCTGTGCTTGGAAAGCGAAGGTCAAGGCACATCTTCGCTTAACCTAGCGGCCTGCCACGCGTGCGCACTTCTGCCCGAAACCAGCTGCGAAGAGGGCAATCTCCTGCTTGACAGGGTGGTAGTGATCGGAACACCGGAGGATGCTTCGCTCGGATATTTGGGATCGCTGATCGGCTGACTGTTGTCGCCAATGGACAAAATAACAGCACAAGAGCGAAGCACGAACATGGCGCGCGTACGCGGTCGTGATACTCGGCCGGAAAAGCTTGTACGTTCGGTAGTTCACAATTTGGGTTTTAGGTTTCGGGTAGCGCCCCAGCGGATGACGGGAAAGCCGGATATCGTACTCCCTCGTCACAATAAGGTGGTGTTCGTTCACGGATGCTTCTGGCATCAGCACAAAGGGTGCGCCCGCGCAGCCCGTCCCAAAACTAGAGTGGACTTCTGGAACGCAAAGTTAGACCGGAATGTCAGTCGCGATAGCGAAGTGATTCTTCGACTTGAAGAGGCCGGCTGGAACTGTCTCATTGTCTGGGAATGTGAGACCTCAAATGTGGACGCAATGCGCCGAAAATTGCGACGATTTCTGAAGGGCCGCTGACAGCGCTAGTTGCGCGTTGCCTTCTTTTGAAGTCGCAGTTGCTTCGTCAGCATCCTAGCGTGGCGCATTGCAAACTGCGGTGGGAAGGCATTACCGATCATCTGCGCAACAGGATAGGTTCCACGCCGAAGCGGAAATTTGTAGCGTCCGGGAAAGCCCTGCAAGAGAGCTGCCTCACGCAAGGTTATGGCTCGGTGCTGATCTGGGTGAAGGAATCGGCCTTTGGATGGATTTATGCAGCCGCCGGTTATCGTCGGCGCTGGCCTGTCCCATGCCATACGACCATAGACATCCTTAAAGCCGCTTGTTTTCTTGTGACAGTCAAGTTGGTCATGTTGCGGAAGACTCGAACGCCCGCCGCCATCCGCCGGAATCTTCTCAATTAGTGATTGCACATGCGGTGTGCGGTGCGCCTGGTGATCATGTAACGGATCTCCCGATTTGCCGGGAGCCTCAAGGTGCGAAATCGCCTCCCTTACAGTCCGCGTGCGGCGTGACTTGGATGCGAAGGTGCTCGGTCCGACTCTTGAGGCTAGCAGGATCATGCGACGCCGGCGCTGCGGAACGCCGTATTCAGAAGCGTCAAGGACGTCACAATCCCATCTGTATCCAAGTGAGGACAGAACACGGCAAAATCTTTTCAAACGGGGATCGCGAAAAAGGCCCGGAACATTTTCCATCATTAGGGTCTTTGGACGGAGCACCTTCACGAACCTGAGAAACTCGAAGACAAGATCATTCATGGGCTCTCGTATTCGTCGCCCCCCATTCAGAGTGCGCAAAGTCGAAAACCCTTGGCACGGGGGGCATCCGGCAAGAAGGTCCAGCTCGCCGGAGCGTAGTCTCAGGCGGTGCATCAGTGCACTCGCTGAAAGCTTCGTGATATCGGCGTTTAGGACAAGCGTCTGGGGATGATTTAGCTTGTAACAGTCAGCGGCGAGCGGATCGTTTTCTACGGCCGCCAGAACACGAAATCCGGCACTTTCCAGTCCGGCGGATAGACCACCGCAACCGCTAAATAGGTCAACGGCTGTCCACTCGCCTTTCATTTTCCCCCAAGTCGGATCGTGCCAGCGTGCAAACACTCCGAATCAGTAGCAGAGTTTCTAAATTCTCGGAAGCAAATCAATGAGCCGCTATCTGCCCGAGTTAGCGTTGGACGTACCAATAGCGGCATTTGCCCATGTTTGCCAGGCGCTTACGAGCGCCATTGCATCGCGATCATGGGCTGCAAGATTGGCATAGCCTTCCGTGCACTGATCCAGCGTCAGCGGGGGAGCGGTTTCGGCGGCGGAGCCTTTTGCATCAGTTCGGCGGGCGGCTGCGGCAGGCTCAACGGGATCGGTGCCGGTAACAGCTCCGGCGGCTTCGTCGAGCATGCGGCGAGTAGCGCCGCTGACAGAACACACGGCGTAAGCAGGATTGTTCGCATGGGCGATCCTCTCTCTTGCAAGCTGGGTACGAAGAACATCCGCCGCTCTGGCCGCAGCGAGCTTCTCGGCGGTTAGCGATGTCACTGCCGCGGATGCGGCAGCGTTTTCGCGCTGCCGCGTCCGCTCGGCGGCTTCGAATGCCTGTTTCCAATGGGCAGCGTCGGCTTCAGCGCGATTCGCGCGTGCCCGTTCGGCTGAGGCATTGCATCGTTCGAGTGCACTACCGAGGTGCCAGGACCCCAGAGTCCAACCCAAGCCGATCCCGGCGACAACGCCGAGCGCTGGGAGCAAGCGTCGGATCATTTGCCATTGCCCTTTCTGCCGTACGAGGAAATCACGCCGGTGATCGACGTAAGGATCGGCCCGAGCGCCCGTTCGACAAATCCGATCAGCATTGAAGTGCCGACGAGGCCGAAGAACGCGCAGGCGCCCGCCAGCCCGATCAGGCCCAGATTGAAGCCCGTGCTCACCGCTGCGCCGATCATCGCGAGCGCCGGCACGCCCGAGATCTCGGAAAGTGCTTTGCGCGGGTCGAAGCTTCCCGCGCGCGGATCGCGGCTTCCGTCCGGCAGCTTCAGATCGGGGGGATATCTCCAATAAGGTAGCCGCGCGATGGTGCCGAGGAGTGCGACTGCAACAGCCAACGCACTGAGCTTGAGATCGACTTGGCTCTGTTCGGCCATGTTAGGGTCCTCCAATGTCGATTGCGCCGGGCGGAACGATGCCGCGCCATAAGCGCTGGCTTTCAGGTCCATAGGTCCAGAAGTGCGCCGCCGCGTCGGCATGGCGCATGTCGAGATGCAGCCCGAATTTCATGAAGCCGAAGTGGCGGAAGCCCGCCGCCTGTGCGTTTGCAAACAACGTGCGCCGGTTGTGCGCGCCGACCCCGACATCGAACTCGAGTTACAGGTGCGAGAAGACGGTACGGCGGAGCCTCGCTTCGTCTACGGTCATGGTATCCGAGGCAAGAATGTCACCGTCCGCGGCTGGCCATTTTATCTGGATATGACCTACGCAGCAGAGGAAGCTGGGAACGACACCTACCTTGGCTTCGACTTTGGCACGAGCACCTCTTCGATGTGCTACGTGGACGCACGCGATATACGAACGTATTCAAACCGCGCAAAGGACAAAGGTTGGCAAAACATAAGTGCGCTGGTTGACGTGCTCCCCTATCCAGCAGCCTATCCGCTTGCGCGGTTCATCTCTGAATCAATTACGGCTCGCATGGAACATGCGGCCCGGCACGCGTTGGAGGGAATGCTAACGGTCATCAGCTATTTGGCGTATGCAGAGCACTGCTGCCGCGCTGGTGCCGGGCGCGCCATTTTCAGAGGGAAACTAAGGCAGCGTTCTGCTGGACCGTTGTGGGGCCTATTCAGGCAATGCGCTGAATCTACTGGCGCCCGATGGCAGTTCTGCAAAGTATTTATCCCGCTCAGCTCTGAGCCCCTTCGATCGGAAATCGACGCGGCGATCTCGGCGGTCGCGGACATTAAACATGACAAACTGGGCGAGGCAGTCGATTATCCTCGTCTACTTGAAATCCTCGGAAACACCATCTGTCGTGTGCTCGATGGAAAGGCCGTTGGCTATTTTGAGGAAATCCGATTGAAGCCATCCAGCATGGATGAATTTGAGGGGTTGTTCAGGGTTGCCACGGGGCCTTCGCCTACGTTCATAAGAATGTACAGCTATGATGGAAGTGAGAATTTTCCTCCTGAATTTCTCTTCTTGGTTGATCTCGGTTCGGGTGAAGCGTTGCGCCTTTTCCCGCTGTTCGTACGTCGACTTGAGCAAAGCCGCGCACACGAGCGTGAACCAGACCTCTTCATGTATGATTTCAGCCGCGATGAGCATGTAGAATATAAGGCTGTTCAGTTGCGAAATCCTGTGAACGTTGATGCAACGCAGTTTCCGGGACTCCACAAGGCCATTATGCGGCTCTTCGTGGATGATCCCGCCGTAATGGCGATAACCAGGATTTCATTGCGCCCGAGAGAATGAGCGGCTGCCCTATGCCACAAGGTTCAGCTTCGGCTTGAGCATTTCGCCGACCTGATCGAGTCCGGCGCGCAGCGGATCGTCGAAGAGGTGGGCGTAGCGCTGCGTGGTTTGTACCTGCGTGTGGCCCAACAACCGGCCGATCATCGGCAGCGTCATCCCGCCCGACACGAGTAGCGAGGCGAAGGTGTGCCGAAGATCGTGATTGCGGAAATCCCCTAAGTCCGCCTTCTTCTGAACGCCCTCCCAGAAGGTCTGCATTTCGCGATACCTGCTGCCCTCCACTGATGCGTCCTAGTAAAAGATACCCGTCGCCCAACGTACGGTTTAACTATTTGTTCGACCGAGTTGCACACAACGGTGCTGTCGAGGCAACGCGAGAGAGTGGGCTTTTCGAGATGAAGAGGCTGTGGGATTTGAGACTCGAGCTGGAGAATGGGAATCAGTCAATTCAAGCTAACACAATCGAGGCTTACTACGCTGAATTGCAGCTGATTCCGGAGAAGATAGCCGCATTCGATCTGCAAGTTAGCAAGGCGGCTGAGAAGATACTCCAGGCAAAGATATATCAGGAGCTGTTCAACGGAAGACGATTCGGTGAATCCGATATTGGCTTATGCAGGTCACTAACGGAGAGACTCTATGAAGGTGTTCTAATTGCCACTCGTAGCAACCGTGTTTCGGGGTGGTCGGTTGATCGCGTCCGCAAGGAGTATGTGCCGGCACGTGAATTGCCCAAAGAGGAGGTAAATCGGGTTGCGCATATCATGGCAGCGGCGGCTCCGTGCCGGTGGGGTTGGCACGGACAGGAACGGGAAAAATCGGTGCCGCACTTTGTGTTTGCAGACCAGCTGTTTGCGACTTTCGCCGAACAACCGTGTCAACGAGTTTGCTGTGGGAGCTATGGCGCCCGATTAATAATCTCGATGAGCTCGTCTCAGTTTCAATAGAGGCAGTTTCAATTGCTCGCTTCTACGGGGATGGGGAAGCCAAACATGGACAAAGATGCGGCTAGTCCGACGGTAGAATGTAGCCAGGAGGTCGGCGAACTTAGCGACAGCGAAGTAGTAGCCGCTTTGCTCAATCGAGAAATTGTAATAACGCCACTACTTTCGGTCCGACAGTTCGGCATGACCGTCGACCTTCGGCTTGGAACCCTCTTTGGCGTTCGCAATCTAGATAAGCTAACACACTTTGATCCGGTCACATTTAGAGAGAGTCAGTCCGAAGGATCGCACAAGCTCCTAAGGTACTACGATATCAGCAAGAGAATTGATCCGACCGAGCCATTTATATTGCACCCCGGCAGATTCGTACTCGGATGCACGCTAGAGTACGTTATTTTACGGCCAAATATATCGGGTGTGCTTGAGGGAAGGAGCGGCTGGGCACGCGAGGGCCTCAATGTCCATTCGACCGCAAGCTTCATTCATCCGGGGCATAGTGGAAGCATTGTATTCGAATTGAGCAACGTGGGTTCTCATCCGCTGCCGTTGTATCCTGGTACTCGCGTCGCTCAAATACGATTTACACGACACCGATACGCTAACGCGGCGCCGTATGGGTCGCGAAGCGAAGACAAATACGGGAGTGCCGTCCGGCGTCATGACGCTCCCGCGAGTGCCGCACGTCAATCCAAGTCTACAACTGGAGCAGATAGTCGTCTGACGATGTTTGGACGGCCTTGGCAAGATTGGGAGTTCGAAAGAATTGCAGATGAAAAGGACCGCCGTGCTGCTCTCGCCCAGGCATACAAACGAAAGGACTGCTAGGTGTATGCCGATAGCACAGTCGCATTCCTCGATATCCTAGGGTTCAAAGATATAATAGCTAGGAGTGAAAGCGACGCCGCTGTGCTTTCCCGCGTGAGTGCCGCTCTCGATGTGCTGAAGCGATTCGAGAAAATGGAGTACAGCATTTCGGGCTCTCAGGGTGATACGGTATATGGCCAAGGTGTTTCAGACAACGTTATCGTGGTTGGTCAGCCGCACTGGGTTCTCTGTGAAGTATCAGCGCTTGCTCAGTCGTTGCTGCAGCTTGGATTTGCGATCCGCGGCGGGATCGCTTCAGGAAAAATCTATTGCAGCAACCGTGTTGTCTTTGGACCGGCGCTCGTTCGAGCTGTAGACATTGAGAAAGCGATCGCACGAGTGCCGCGCGTCGTTTTGGACGAGTCTGTACTCAGAAACGTGGGACGAGAGGGAGGACGTCCAGATGCCTCAAAGTTGATTGGGTTAGACCAAGACGGGCAAAGCTATGTCGATTTCTTGGAATTGCCGGCGACAGTCGCGAAGGCCAAAGGTCTATCCTATCTAACCTGTCTGCCTCCACTACGGCTGTTGATTGTGGACTCTCTCAATGCCCATAAGGAAAACCCAAATCTCCGCAAGAAGTATGAGTGGTTAGCAAGCTACTTCAATGCAACGATCAGGCGCGCGAATTTGTCGTGGATAGCGCCGATCCAATGACAGACAGACTGTCACGTCGGCAATACGTCGGCCGATTTGCGCCGGGCCATGCGTCTCGATCCCGTTCGAACGCGCTCCAATTCCGCCGGATGCCGACTTAGATTTCATGTGATCTCAAGAAGATAGCGCGGAAAGTGGCGCCTTTTGCGGTCTTGGGTACGAACCGTGAACAGCCCTCATAACCTGAAGGTCACAGGTTCAAATCCTGTCCCCACAACCAAATTTCCGGACAAGGCCAAGCTGATCCGGGCGCATGCGAGTTCGTGCGCGCTCATGCTTCTGCTCCCACCGACCGTGCCGGCTCCGCCGACGGAAAATCGTCCCGGACGCGGACGGTATTGGGTCGAGCGGCCAG